>JACQOV010000095.1 GCA_016202395.1 Deltaproteobacteria bacterium | reverse complement strand
GGGAGGTAGGTCTCTGAACGAGCGGTTCATTTCGAGCCGTGCCACTGTTGCTGAGCAGAGCAGCGGAGCGGATGGCTCACAATCGGTGTCGATCCGTGAAACCTATCCTTTCCATGCGTGTTCTCCCATGGTGAAATTAGGGGACGTAGCTGCTTTGTGAAGCCTACAGTGGCTAGGCGAGAAATGCTAGCGAGTTCAGAGACCTACCTCCTCTCGGTTTGTTTTTGTTGGCGCAGAGCGACCACGCGGTCCAAGATTTTGGAGGCGAGTTGGATCTTGGGCATCAAGGGGAGGTCTTGGACCCCTCCTTTTTTATCCAGAAGAAGAGCCCGATTCGTATCCACCTCAAAACCGGCTCCCGGTTCAGTCACATCATTGGCCACGATGAGATCCAGATTCTTGGCCAGCAGTTTCTTCCTTGCGTTTTCTTCCAAACGCTCCGTCTCGGCGGCAAAACCGACTAAAATCTTAGATCCTTTCTTTCGTCCGAGCTCTCCAAGAATATCGGGAGTTTCTTCCATGAGCCACTGAACCTTGCCCTTCACTTTCTTAATCTTCTGTCGATGGACCTGAGCCGGGCGGAAATCCGAGACGGCAGCCGCTTTAATAATAATAGTCGCCTTCGTGAAAGCCTTCATCACGGCATCCCGCATCTCTTGGGTTGTCGTTACACTATGATATTCCACATCGATTGGAGGAGAAAGACGTGTGGGGCCCGAGATCAAGATCACTTGCGCCCCTCGCCGTTTTGCGGCTTGAGCGATGGCATACCCCATTTTCCCTGACGATCGGTTCGTTAGGACACGAACAGGGTCGAGGGTCTCTTGAGTGGGGCCTGCTGTCACTAAAATCGTTTCTTCTTTAAGGTCTTGAGGCCCTAAATACTGTTGGATGTGTTCGAAGATCGTCTCTGGCTCCGCCATTCGGCCGGCCCCCACGTAACCGCAGGCGAGTTCCCCCTCTCCAGGCTCGATCACCTCGTGCTTTAAGGCCTTGAGTTTAGCGATATTTTGTTGAAGAACGGGGTTCTCCCACATGTGCACGTTCATGGCAGGAGCGATCAACAAAGGGGTTGTGCAAGCGAGCGCCATTGTGGTAACCATGTCATCGGCCACTCCACCGGCGATCTTCCCGATGAGGTTGGCCGTGGCAGGAGCGATCACAAAGAGTTCCGAGCGATCCACTGCCGCGATGTGTTCAATCTCGCTTCGATTCTCGAGGCGGAAGGTGTCGGTTAAAGCCGGATTGCCGGAGAGGGTTTGAAAGGTGAGAGGAGTGACGAACTTTTGAGCGTTAGCGGTCATGACGACGGTGACGTTGGCCCCGGCTTGCTTGAGAAGCCGTAGGAGCTCCACCGCTTTATAGCAAGCGATGCCGCCGCTGACGCCGAGGAGTATGCATCGATCCTTTAACATTGTATACTTTCAACTTGTCATCCTGAGGCACAAAGGATGACAAATAGAGGGTAACTATTGGAACTTGCTAAGAAAAAGTCTAATCGACGTCAAGATTTAAGTCAAGAAGAGCTCCCTTTTCGTGAGCCCCGGCTCCCTTTCCCTCCTCGAGACGATGTTCATTTTCTGGGTCCAAGAAGTTTTATTGCCCGTTTCTTTATGGAGTGCTTGAGCCCCTTCTTCCGTCGGTTCACGGTGTCACTGGAAGAGATCGATCGGCTGCGTGAGCTCGCCAACCAAGGGGTCGTTCTCTATGTGATGCGAACCTCCAGTGTGATCGACTATCTCTACTTTAATTTCCTCTATCAAAAAGAAGGGCTCCCGGTGGCCCGTTTCGCCAACGGGATTCGAACAATCTTCTGGCGTCCTCTTTGGCAGGTATTGCGTCGCGCCATTGCGTTGATCTTGGCTCGATTGGGGATTCGACGCTTTCGAGGATACGCGGAGGCCGATTTTTTGACCTCGGTCACGCAAGCGGGGGAAAGCTCGATTATTTTCATGCGAAGCTCTCGGACCTTCTTAAAATTTCCAACCCAGGAGGAACGGGAAAGCCTTCAACAGGCCTTGGTTCGCCTTCAGCAAGAGGTTTCTCGCCCCATCTATCTTGTTCCTCAGATTATCTTTTGGCACAAACGTCCCAAAAGGTTAGAGCGTTCTCTCACCGATATCCTATTTGGGGCCACCGATTATCCGGGCAAACTGCGTAAAGTTGGGATTTTTTTAAGGAACTTCAACCGGGCCACGGTCCATTTCGCGGAGGCAGTCCCTCTTCGAGATTTTCTACAAGGGATGCGTGAGCAAGGGGAGATTGCCCATGCCCCTCGAAAACTCTGGCTCATGCTTCGTTACCATCTGGCGCGAGAAGAGAGGGTAATCTCGGGGCCTCCTCGACGTTCTCAGACTCAAGTGATCGAGGATCTCTTAGGTTTCCGAGAGGTTCGGGATGGACTGATCGAGATCGGTCGAGAGCAAGAGAGGCCTTTGGAGGAGATTGAGAAAGAGGCGCGCAAAATTTTAAAAGAGATCGTTGCCGATTACAACCCTCGTTGGGTGGAGTTTCTCTATCTCCTTTTCACTTTTATTTGGAAACGCTTGTTTGAAGGGCTTTCTGTCGATGAAGAGGGGTTTCGGCGGCTTCGAGAGCTTGCCAAAGATCGCACCATTGTTCTGCTTCCCAATCACCGCAGTCATGTCGATTATCTCGTTCTTGCTTATCTCTTTTATCAGAGAGATATGACGATTCCCCATATTGCCGCGGGGATTAATCTTTCCTTCTGGCCCTTAGGGCCTATGTTCCGCTCGGCGGGGGCTTTT
The DNA here is from genome assembly GCA_016202395.1 of Deltaproteobacteria bacterium. Classification (GTDB taxonomy): domain Bacteria; phylum JACQOV01; class JACQOV01; order JACQOV01; family JACQOV01; genus JACQOV01. Next base: position 63,257 of record JACQOV010000095.1, on the reverse strand, counting down.
TTCATCCGTCGTTCGTTCCGAGGGGATCGTCTCTACAGTCTGCTTCTGGAAAAATATCTCAAAACCTTGGTTCGGCGCGGCCATCCCCTGGAGTTTTTTATCGAGGGGACTCGGAGTCGGACGGGGAAAATGTTGCCTCCCAAGTTGGGGCTTTTAGGGATGATCGTTCGAGCGGGCCAGGAGATTCGGCAGGATGTGGCTTTCGTCCCGATTTCCATCGCTTATGAGCGGATTCTTGAGGAGAGGGCTTACACGGAGGAGCTGGAAGGGAAGCAGAAGGAGGCCGAATCGATTGGAGTGATTGTGAAGGCAGGGCGCTTTTTGGTGAAGAAATTTGGACGTGTTTATGTGCAGATTGGGGAACCTTTACACTTAAGCCAATCCGCCCTAATCCCTGGGACTGCGACGAATGAAGATCCACTCCGAGAGGTAGTGCAAAATCTGGGAGTTGAGATTTGCAGAGGGATTAATCGAGTGACCACGGTCACCCCCATGGCCCTCCTTTCGATTCTACTCCTTTCTCATACGAAGCGTGGAATTTCGCAAGAGGAGTTGCTTCTCCGTTTTCGGTTCCATGTCGATCGGTTTCGAAAAGAGGGAATTCGCATCTCCGAGGCATTTAACAATCTTGAAGCCGCCTTTTCTCAAGGGGTTCAGATTCTAGAGCGCAGCGGCTTGGTTCGTTCTCTCACGATCGACAATTTTTCGGTTTACTATGTGAATGAAGGGGAGCGAAAAAAACTGGATTACTATAAAAATAACATCATCCATTTTTTCTTAGGGATGGGATTGGCAGCCACGGCTCTATTGAGTTACGAAGAGGAAGAGATCCCTTTAGATCACGCTCTTCAAAGATACCATCGGCTTTGTCAGCTGCTTCGAAAAGAGTTCTTTTGGTTGGAGGGAGGGGGCAGTGAATCCAGCTTTCATCATTGGTTGAGCTATTTTGTGGAAACGGGGCTCCTTCAGCGAAAGGACTCTCAGTCGGTAGTTCTCCTGCGTCGCGGGCTCCACCGATTGCATCGAAATCGAGGGCTGATCGAGAACTTTCTGGAAGGATATTTAGCGGTTGCCAAGGCCATTGCCTACCACCGTTTTCAGGATCTGGAAGAGAAAGAGATCCTTCGCGGCATTCAGCGGTTCTGCGAGCGGCTTTATGCGTTGGGGGACGTTTTGCGTCGGGAATCGATCTCCTCTGTTCTGATTCGAGAGGCCCTTTCCTTTTTTGAAGAGGAGGGGGCGATTTTGAGATCTGCCGTGGAAGAGGAGGATAAAGTGGAATATCGATGGAAGCTTCCCCCGACCGGAACGAAGAAGATTAGGGAGCTGCAGGAGGAGTTTGCCCTTTTCCTTCGGTAGGGAGCTCTCAGGACAAGTTTGAGCCAGTTGTGCCAAAAAGTTACAGTTTTCTGTCATCCCCGCGTAAGCGGGGATCCAGAACCCATTGAAAATAAATCATTATTTGGTTTCTCCTCCGAGGCATGCTTTTTGCATGTCTTTTCAGGGCATAGAGAGGTAAAATAAGAAAAGGAGGCAAAAACCGATGAATTCCCCCGAAGAAATTTTACGTTACAAAGAGGAGATCCGAACCCTTGGAGAACTGCAAACCTCAGGTTACTCGGTGGTATCGATTAAGGAGGAGATGCGTCACAATCTGATCCGGCGACTTCAAGAGAAGGAGCCGCTCTTCCCAACGATACTCGGTTTCCAGGATACCGTGGTTCCGCAGATCGAGAATGCGATCTTGGCGGGGCACGACATGATTTTGCTGGGAGAACGCGGACAGGCCAAGACGCGACTGATTCGAGGATTAGTGGGGTTGCTCGATGAGGTCATCCCTATCATCAAAGGTTGTGAGATCAATGACAACCCTTTTGTCCCCATTTGCAGGCGATGTCAGCTCAAGGTCATTGAACTCGGGAATCGGGTGGAGATCGTCTGGATCCATCGCTCCATGCGATATTCCGAGAAGTTGGCCACCCCCGATGTGACGATTGCTGATCTTATTGGAGAGATCGATCCGATCAAGCTGGCGGAGGGGAGGTATCTTTCCGATGAAATGGCGATCCATTTTGGTTTAATCCCACGAGTGAATCGAGGGATCTTTGCGATCAATGAGCTTCCGGATCTTCCCGAGAAGGTGCAGGTGGGACTCTTTAACATTATGGAGGAACGGGATGTTCAGATCAAAGGTTTTCCGGTCCGACTTCCCCTGGATGTCTTTGTGGTGGCTACAGCCAATCCAGAGGATTATACAAGCCGAGGACGAATTATCACTCCACTCAAAGATCGCTATCGAGCCCAGATTCGGACTCACTATCCGAGGGATCCTCAAATTGAGATTCAGATTGTGGAACAGGAGCGGCGTTCTTTTAACACCTCGCTGGAACTTTCAGTGCCCCCTTTCATGAAAGAGATCCTTGTGGAGCTCACCTTCTTGGCTCGTCGCGCCTCTGAGATCAATCAGCGATCGGGTGTGAGCGTTCGGATGTCAATTAGCAACTACGAGAGTCTCATTAGCAATGCGGAAAAGCGAGCGTTGCATTTGGGGGAATCGGAGATTGCCCCTCGAGTGAGCGACTTGCGAGCTTTGATGGCAACCACCGCGGGGAAGATCGAGCTGGAGTATTCGGGGGAGGAGAAAGGGGAAGGAGAGATCATTCAGAACTTGATTCGAAAAGCCGTTCGCGCGGTGTTCGATCGATATTTTAAGGTAGATCAGTTCCACCCGCTCCTCGAATCGTTTGAAAGTGGCGGTGTGATGGAGGTCTCCGAAGAGATGTCGGCGCAAGATTATCTCGATCTGCTTCAAGAGGTTCCAGCGCTTGAAGAGGCCCTCAAGAAACTGGAGGCGGATCGCACGACCGGCCTGAAAGCCTCTGCCATCGAGTTCATTCTGGAAGGGTTGCATCTCAACAACAAGCTCAATAAGCAGAATTTAGGGGACAAAACACAATATCGCAGTTAATGTTCCCAACGTCATGCCCGCGGAAGCGGGCATCCAGGTCATCCCCGTAAAAACGGGGATCCACGTCATTCCCACGGAAGTGGGAATCCAGTAAAAAGAACTGGATTCCCGTTTGCACGGGAATGACGATAAGGGACCCTATTTATGGAGGTGGAGTGAAAGAAAGATATCGATACAGCCGGTGGGATGGCTCTCAGATATGGTCGGAGGGGGATGCGGGGAATTTATTTGACGAGCTTATGGAACGGATCGCCGATTCTGGAGAGGTCCAGTGGGGATTGGATCGTCTCCTGTGGGATGGGTTCTCTCTGGAAGAGCGCAACCTGCGTTTTTCAGGATTGAGCGATCTCCTGGGCAAACTTCAGGAGAAGCGGCAAGAGATTTTTAATCGTTATCATTTAGAGGATGTTTTAAAAGGGATCCGCCAAAAGTTGCAGGATGTTTTGAGCAAGGAAAAACGGAGTTTGGAGAAGACTCTTCAACAAAAACTTCAAGAGATTGGGGAAAAAGAAAAAAAGAGCGATTTAGATTCCGAAGAACGAGAGAAACTGGAGAAGGAGCGTCTGCGCCATACCCATGACATCTCCCGTCGTCAAGATCATCTCGATCATCTGCCCCATTCTTTAAGCCAGTCGATCGAGGCGTTGGATCGTTATCCGTTTAATGATCCCGAGGCCAAAAAAGATTTCGAAAAGCTCAAAGGCTCTCTTCAAGCGGTCAAGGTGTTAGAGAATTTCATCGATCGCTATGGAAAGCGGTTTCAGGGGCAAGAGGCGGCCGATTTTGTGAAGGGGCTGGAGTTGATGGAGCTCTTTAAAAAGATGAAATCGATGGAGCAATCGATGCAGATTGGGGATTTGAGCTCTGTCTCCGAAAAAGAGGTGGGTGAAATTTTAGGCCCGCAAGCGGTTGGACAGATGAAGGCCTTGGCCGGTTTTTCTCAGGTTTTGGAGGAGTATGGTTACCTGGAGCTTGCGGGGGGACGACTCGAGCTCACTCCCAAAGGGATTCGACGGATCGGTCAAAAGGCCCTAAAGGACATCTATGCTTCGTTGAAGAAAGATCGCATTGGGAGTCACGAGTTGTACCGGAGAGGGGTGGAGAGTATTTCGTATGAGGGGAGTCGGCCCTATCAGTATGGGGATCCCTTTCACCTGAATTACGTTGAGACATTTAAGAACGCGCTCTCCCGTTCCAATTCCATCCGTTTTCCGATTGAACTCCGCGAAAAAGATTTTGAGGTTTTTGAATCGGAACAGACGACCCGTTCCGCCACCGTTCTCCTTTTGGACATGAGTTGGTCGATGTCGTGGAATGATAAATTTCATGCGGCCAAGAAGGTTTCGCTCGCTCTAGACCATTTGATCCGAACCAAATTTTCCCGTGATGATTTTCACATCGTTGGGTTTTTCACAACAGCGATAGAATTAAAATCGAAAGATCTCCCGATGCTCGACATTAATTTGGGGGATCCCTGGACCAATCTGCAAGATGGCCTGCGTTTGGCCTCTAAGATATTGAGCCACCAGCCCCATGCCAACAAGCAGATCATTATCATTACCGATGGCCAGCCGACTTGTTATTTTCAAGAGGGGCAACTGCATGTGGAATGGCCGGTGATGGGGGTGAGCCCGCGAGCTTCTGAAGAGACTTTGCGAGAGGTTCAGCGTTGCACTCGAGCGGGGATTAAGATCAATACTTTCATGTTGGATGAAGAGCCAGCCCTCGTCGCTTTTGTGGAGCAGATGACCCGCATTAACAAAGGCCGCTCCTTCTTCACGCGCCCCGACACCTTGGGACAATACCTTCTCATCGACTACCTCCAAGGCAAACGCCACAAAATCGCTTAACCTAAAAATGCATTGACATACAGCATATTTCCAGTATAATTGCTGTATATGTATACAAGAATCCTAGAAGTGCCTGAAACGTCCATCCTTCTTTTGGGGCCTCGTGGGACAGGAAAATCCACGTGGATTCACCAGAATTTTCGGGATGTTCCAACCTATGATTTGCTGAATACCGAAGAATCTCTTCGATTGAGCAAAGAGCCGGGGCTTTTGTATAGGGAGCTTCATCCTTTGAAACCCAACAGTTGGGTGGTTCTGGATGAGGTTCAAAAGGTTCCGGATTTGTTGAATGAGGTTCATCGTCTCATAGAGAAACATCGCATTCGATTTGTTCTTTGTGGTTCGAGCGCCAGAAAGTTGAAGCGCGGAGGGACTAACCTTTTAGCGGGAAGGGCTCGAATGGCGCAATTTTTTCCATTGGTGTCTGCCGAGATAGAATTCAAGATGGAGCCGTTTCGGATTTTGCAATATGGAATGTTGCCCATGGCTGTGACTGGATCGGATCCGGGATCCTATTTAAAAACCTATGCTGAGGTTTACTTAGGGGAGGAGATCAAAGGGGAAGCTTTGACTCAAAATATTGGTCATTTTGGTCGTTTTTTGGAGATAGCCGCTCGCCAAAATGGTCAAGTCACCAATGTGTCAGGGATCTCACGAGATGCACAAGTAGCTCGTCAGACGGTGCAGGGCTATTTTAATATTCTAATAGATACTTTAGTCGGATCTTGGTTATTCCCCTGGAAACTCAAGAGAGCTACCAAGCAGGTTGTTCATCCTAAATTTTATTTTTTCGATTCTGGAGTGGTTCGTGCGTTGTCGGAACGTTTGCCGTATCCTCCTACGCAGGAAGAGTTAGGTCCTTTATTGGAAACCTGGATTTTGCACGAATTGAGGGCCTACATGACTTATTCCAAATTAGGGTATCCTGTTTATTTTTGGAGCAACCACAATGGAGTCGAAGTGGATTTTCTTTTTGAAACTCAGAAGGGATTCGTTGCCATAGAATGCAAAGTAGGGACACGGTGGGAAAGTCGTTATCAGCGCGGTTTAAAGATGGTTTGTGAGGAGATGGGAAAGACAAAAGTAAAGGGCTATGGAGTGTTTGGTGGAGAACGGAAAGCTGTTTTCGAGGAGATGGAAGTTTTACCCGTTTTAGATTTTTTAAGGAAACTTTGGTCCGGTGAAATTATAAGATAAGAGTGGAATAAACGCCACAAAATCGCTTGACTCGTGGCCCAGGAGGAGTCCCCCCCCAAGATTTCAACGCTCTTTTCGGCGGAAGAGGTCGCGGGGGGAACGGACGTGGTCGAGGATGAGTTTGCCTTCAAAATGGTCGATCTCGTGTTGCACGGCAATGGCTTCTAATCCTTCACAATGAAACTCTTGAGGAATTCCATTTCGATTCAAAGCTTTCACTCGAACTTTTTCTGCCCGAACCGAGTTCGTCAAAAATTCTGGAACGCTTAAGCACCCTTCCCGAAATCGGTGTTCCCCTTCCCATTGAATAATTCGAGGGTTGATAAGGATGATCAGCCCATGATTTTCCCCTGCTCGAGGACTCCTGGAAACATCGATTGCGGTGAGACAAATCGAATGCCCCACTTGAGGGGCCGCGAGGGCCACACCGGGAGAATGGTAGAGAGTCTCAATCATATCGTTGATCAGGCATTGCAAGGAAGAGTCCCATTGCGCCACTTCTTGCGCGACTTTTTTTAGCAAAGGATCGGGGTAGAGCCGAATAGGCAGGGGAGCCATAGCTTTTAGAGAGTCACCACATCGATGGCATCGAAGTCTAAGGTGACTCGAAGTTTTTTGGCGATCGATTGGAGATCTGAGCCAACCTGTTTGACACTTCTTTGTTTGGGGATGTCCACTTCGATCACCATGGAATAGAGGGTCCCTTTTTTCTGGGGGATCGATTTCGTTTGGAGGTCGATCACATTGATCTTTTTCTGCGCCAGATACTTTGTCACCCCATAAACGATTCCCGGATGATCGGTTCCATACAAAGTGATTCGGTAGGGAACTCCTTTGGAATTTTTGAGGAATGGGGGATGAGAAACTTTCTTGACGCTGGTGTAGAGGCTCAATCGCTCCGCTACTTTTTGGATTTCTTTCTCTAAGGTTTGAAAAGCGAGCTTCGAAGAGGCCGTCACGGTGAGGATGATCGAGAATTCACCCTTCAAGAGGGTCATCGTGGAGTCCTCGATGTTGCAACCGGTTCGGTAAAGGGCCTCGGTTAAACCTGCAGCGATCCCGGGGCGATCCTTTCCCGCGGCGAAAATTACAAAGAGCCTCTTTTTTCTTTCTTTTGGGGCCATTGTGATTCTAAAAGAGTCATTACATCTTTCTTTCCAATACTCACATAATAGAAACCTGCTTGTTTCATGATTTCAGGTGTGTAAACGTTACGCAAATCAATGAAGATAGGCTGGCGCATCTTGCTTTTCACCCGTTCTAAATCAAGGGCTCGGTACTGATTCCATTCGGTCATTAAACAGACTGCGTCGGCCTCTTCGCAAGCTTCGTAGGGATTGCCGCAATAGAAGATTTCGGGGAGGAGTCTCTTGGCCTCAATCATTCCCACGGGATCGTGGGCTCGGATCCGCAATCCTTTTTCCATGAGAGGGGGAAGTATGGAAAACGCTGGAGCCTCCCGCAAATCATCGGTTTCTGGCTTAAAGGTAAGACCCAGCACCGCTAAGGTTTTTCCCGATTCATTCCCTCCCAAAGCCTGGCGGATTTTACGGACCATTCGGGCCTTTTGAGCGTTGTTGACCTCCACCACGGTTTCTACGATTCGAGTGGGAGCCCCGTGTTCTTGAGCGATTCGCACGAGTGAAAGAGTATCCTTAGGAAAACAAGAGCCGCCATAGCCCGGTCCAGGATGCAAAAACTTCGGGCCAATTCGTTTGTCCAGTCCGAGTCCATGAACCAGGTCTCCCACATGGGCTCCAACCGCTTCACAAAGATTAGCCATTTCGTTCACAAAACTGATTTTTGTGGCTAAGAAAGCATTGGAAGCATATTTGGTGAGCTCCGCGGTTTCAGGATTGGTAGCAACAAAAGGGGTATTGGCAAGATACAGAGGTCGATAAACCTCCTTCAATTTTTCCTGCGCCCTTTCGGAATCCGCTCCAATCACAATCCGATCTGGATGAGTAAAATCGTAAATAGCCGCCCCTTCTCGCAAAAATTCAGGGTTGGAAGCCACATCGATATCGGTGGAAGGATTCACCTCTTTGATAATTCGGGAAACTTCTCGGGCAGTTCCAACAGGAACGGTCGATTTGTTCACCACCACCGTGTATCCCTTCAGGAGTGGGGCTAAAGTCCGAGCCGCGGAGTAAACATAGCTCAAGTCGGCGTAGCCATCTCCCCGTCGGGAGGAGGGGGTTCCAACAGCGATAAAGACCACATCGGCCTCAGGGATGGCTTGATTCCAGTCGGTGGTAAAGGAAAGACGCTTCAGCCCTATCCCTTTTTGAAGAAGAGGTTCTAATCCAGGCTCATAGATTGGGCTTTTCCCTCGGCTTAAGAGTTCAATCTTTTCCGGGTTTGTGTCAATGCATGTGACCTCATGCCCGAAATCAGAGAGGCACGCCCCGCTGACAAGCCCTACATATCCGGCTCCCACAAAAGTGATTTTCATAGCGGCATGATTATAGCAGATATTTTCATTACGACAACATAGAGGGGGTAGATTATTTTGGGAAAGTTGACTTTTAAGGTGAGTAGGGTATACTCATCCTATGAGTAAGAGATTACAAGTTTTAATGGCTCCCAGGGAATATCGCACTTTTCAGACCCTAGCTCACCAAGCAGGTTTGAGTCTAGGGGAATGGGTGCGTCGAATTTTGCGCCAGACGGTGGAGCAGAAGTCTCGCAGGGATCCTTCTCAAAAGTTAGACAGCATTCGTGTTGCCTATAAACATCATTTTCCTACCGCCGATATCGATCGCATGTTGGATGAAATCGAAAAAGGATATCTCGGGTGATTTTCATCGATTCCAACGTCCCGATGTATCTGATTGGCGGTGATCATCCGTGTAAAAGAGAGGCCAAAATCCTGCTAGAAAGGTTGGTTAGCGAAAAAGAGCGACTTGTCACCAATACGGAGGTCTTTCAGGAAATCATGCACCGGTACACGGCTGTTCAAAACAAGGAAGCCATACAACCCGCTTTTGATGCCTTATATGGGATGGTCGATGAGGTGTATCCCATGATAGAACACGATGTTCTTTCTGCGAAGGATATTCTTTTTTCTTATCCGAATCTCTCGGCTCGAGATGCGATTCATGCGGCCCAAATGAAACGTTTAAAAATCGAAAGGATCTTCTCTTTTGATCGAGGTTTTGATGAGCTTCCTAGCCTTGTCCGGATTCCTTAAAAGAGATCCGATGCGGCCTCTTTTCCTTCTATGCAAGACTCTTCTTGTTCTCTTGCCTTTCTCGGCCTGTTTTATTCCCGCATCCTATCGCTTGGAGACGGCCGAAACAGAGCGATACGAGGTGGTGACGGAAGATGGATGGGTTTTGCCTCTTTACTACTATCCGGCGCAAGGGGTGACGAAACCGAAAGCCTCCGTGATCCTCTGCCACGGTTTGTCTGTGAACCGGTTTGATCTGGATTTCGATGAGAAGAACAGCCTGGCTCGGTATCTGGCTAGAGAAGGCTATGAGGCTTGGGTGATGGAACGACGTGGGGCAGGAAATAGCCACCGAATGGGTGGGGCTAAAAAACCTTACGATTGGAACTTTGATGATTATGTGGTGAAAGATCTCCCAGCCATCTTAAAGTTTGTTCGACAACAGGCAAAGACCTCGGACCTGGTGTGGCTAGGGCATAGCGCGGGCGGCATGGTGATGTATGCGTATCTCACGACCCATGAGGTGGAGCCCCCCTTTCGATTGGTTTCGATCGCCTCTCCAGGAGAGTTTCAATATCTTCATGATTTTTTCCAAAGGAACCCTTTGCTCCAAAAGGTGGCGTGGCGGTCGGTTAATGGCCCACTCAAAACCTTGCCGTTGAGAACTCTGGCGCGGACATTTTATCCCTGGCTCATGGTCTCTCCTCATGATCAATGGTTGTGGCACGTGTTGTTTAATCCTGAAAACCTGGATGAAAGGGACTTTTGGCAGTTGCACGCCAATTCGTGGGAGGATCTCCCGGTATTGGAATGGCGGCAATGGTATGATTGGGCGACCTCGGGCGATTTTAGAGCTGCCGATCGAAAATTTAGTTACCGAGATCATCTTTCTAAGATGGATGTCCCGGCCCTTTTTATTGCGGGGAGTGTCGATAATCTTGTCTCGACGGAGGCAGTTCTTTACGCGTACGAACAGGCCTCTTCCACGGAGAAAACTTTTCGGGAATTTGGCCGATGGAATGGGGATCGAGACGATTATGGTCATATCGATCTTATTTTGGGAAGAGAGGCTCCCTATGAGGTGTTTCCCTTTATTGTGAGTTGGCTCAATCAAACCGATTTTTGACCCCTCACCCCTACCCTCTCCCCGCTTAGCGGGGAGAGGGAAAAGGGTGAGGGGAAAAGATATGCCATGATGAAATACTTTGTGCTAATTTTAATTTGTTTTTTGTTAATCCCTCTTTTTTCATTTATCCTTCGTTCTTTTTATCGCCTAGAGATCCCAGCGCCGGAGCGATACGATGTCGCCACGGACGACGGGTGGATTTTGCCCCTCTACCATTATCCAACGGAGGGGGAACCGAAGGGGACGGTGATCCTTTGTCATGGATTGGGGGCGAACCGCTTTAATCTCGATCTGGATGAAAAGTACAGTTTAGCCCGTTTCCTTTGGCGAAGTGGGTATGAGGCTTGGGTGGTGGAGCGTCGTGGAGCAGGAAACAGCCATCGCGTGGGGGGAGGGAAGGCCCCATACAACTGGACCTTTGATGATTACGTTTTTCAAGATCTCCCCGCGGTCCTTCATTTTGTTTCAGAGCATGCTCAATCCTCGGATCTGGTTTGGATCGGTCACAGTTTAGGGGGGATGGCGATTTATGCTTATCTCTCCACACACTCCGCCCCTTTTTCCCTGCGGATCGTGACTGCCGGATCCCCGGCTCGTTTTGATTATCTTCACGATTTTTTTGAGCTTCGGCCTGAAGCTCGCAAATTAGCCCAAAACTTTGTGAAAGGGCCGTGGGATGCCTTGTACGTTGAAACCTTATCTCGGTGGTTTTTCCCTTTTCTCCTCCTGATTCCTCCCAACACCTGGTTTGCTCATCTCATGCTCAATCCTGACAACGTGACGCGTCAGATGGTGTGGTATGCGTTGGCGAACGTGCCAAGTCCTGTCACGACGGCAGAATTTGAGCAGTGGCTCGATTGGATCGACTCCAAAGATTTTCGAAGGGTGGATCGTCAATGGAGTTATCAAAAAAATCTCTATCGAATTGAGGCTCCCGCTTTAATTATCGCTGGGAATGTGGATCACTTAGCCCCGACGGAGGCGGTTCTTTACGCCTACGAACATCTGGGTTCTTCTGAAAAGGTGTTCCGTGAGTTCAGTCGTGCCAATGGGGATTCTATCGATTACGGCCATAGCGATCTCCTGGTGGGGGAATCCGCTCCCAAAGAAGTTTTCCCTTTTATTCTTAATTGGTTGGAGGAAACTCGCCCCCGTTAAGAGGTTTAGCGCGCTCCAAGGCGATCACTTCAATAGAGCGAATCTCCGAGAATTTGATCGAATAGTTTCCTAAGATTGTAATCCCTTGGCATCGTTGTTTTGCCATCCCGATCGCAGTGAGTGTTGTTCCCTCATTCAGCGTGACCTGGATCTCCACTTTCTCCATTGTAGAGGAGTCCTCGGCGGAGACCTTCACTCTTTGAATATTTCCAAGAGGGATTCTCAAATGGGCTTTCCCTCTTTCCGCGGCAACGGAGGTGTCGCCGTCGCAGGTGAAATGTTTTACTTCAGTGACGATCCCCAGATCATCGGTCACTTTGACCTTAAAATTATCCTCCGGCATCGGAACCTCTTGAGGGTTGACGGAGAATGTCCCCATCCCCAGCAACCCAGGGAGTAGAACGACTAAGATTCCTCTCTTCAGAAAACGGCTCATATCCACACCTCCTTTTTCTGTTCGGTTTAAGTGGGAGAAAAAGCATCTTCCTCCCTACACTTGAGCTTCCTGAAAAGGTTGAGGTTTGCTCAAGGCTATGTTAGTGTAGCCCATTTAACCTTTCTAGTGAAGCGTTTTTTATGGGTTTTTTACAAGTTTGCAACCTTTTTAAGTCGTATCCCATGCAGGATCGGGCTATCCCAGTTCTGCAGGGGATCCATTTAGAGATCCAAGAAGGGGAGATGGTGGGAATTGTGGGGGCCTCTGGCGCCGGCAAGAGCACCTTGCTTCATCTGTTGGGAACTTTAGATCAACCCACCTCTGGCCAGATCCTATACGAGGGGGAGGAGATTACGCGTCATTCTCCGCGGGCCCTCGCGCAGTTTCGGAATCGATTCATCGGTTTTGTTTTCCAATTTCACCATCTGCTGACCGAATTCTCGGCGTTGGAGAATGTTCTGATGCCAGCGCTCATTGGTCGGTTTCCTTACAGAGAGGCGGTAAGTCGAGCTAAAGATCTTTTGGATCAAGTGGGTTTATCCCATCGGATGGGGCATCGACCTGCAGAACTCTCAGGGGGAGAGCAACAGAGAGTTGCGATAGCCCGTGCCCTGGTTTTAAGCCCCAAACTCCTTCTGGCCGATGAACCGACAGGGAATTTGGACACGCACACCGGAGAGGGGATCTACGATCTTTTGCGAAGTATTCAAAAGAGCGTTGGAATAACACAGATCATCGCGACCCATAATTCAATATGGGCACAGCGTTTGGATCGGTGTCTCCATCTTCAAGATGGTCAGGTTGTTTCCTCAAATGGATTATAACGGAGAAGATTTCTTGCGGAGAATAGGTCATTTTTTAGCGCTCTCGATTTTGGTATTTTATTCCATAGCCTTTACGGGAGAGGGGAAGATCGTTGAGATCCGAGTGGAAGGGGCTCGTTTGGTGGGAGAAGATGCCATACGGGACGCTATTCATAGCTCGGTGGCCTCCCCTTTGTCACGGGAGTCAATCTCCAACGATCTGAAACGACTCTATGAGCTCGGATATTTTAAAGATATCCAAGTGGAGATCGAGGAGAGAGAAGAAGGGGTAATCTTGATCTACCGTGTTATTGAGAAGCCGGTTGTTAAAGCCATTCATTGGGAGGGAAATAAAAAGGTCAAAACAGAAGATCTTCAGGAGGTTTTAGAGATCCATGTGAAGGATTTCTACGATCCGGGAAAGATTCAGGCGAGCATCGATCGCTTTAGAAATCTTTATGTGGAGGAGGGATATTTTTTAGCGGAGATCGAAAGATCGGTTGAAGAAAAAGAGCCTGGAGAGATGGAGATCACGTTTCGATTTAAAGAGAAAGATCGTGTAAAGGTGCGTCACATTTACTTTTCGGGCTATTCGGTTTTTTCTGAGAAAGAATTAAAAAAGATGATGGTGACGCGGGAGGCGGGCCTGTTCTCTTTTCTCTCTTCCTCGGGTCGATATGATGAGGATCTTTTAGATCGAGATCGCTTGGCCCTTTCCAGTCTTTATTTTGATCAGGGGTACATCCAGCATCAAATCAATGGGCCCCGTGTCACATTGAGCCCCGATCGAAGGTGGGTCGATATTTTCTTTACCATAAAAGAAGGGGAACAATTCTTTGTGGGTGATGTCCAAGTGCAGGGGGATCTTTTATTTACGGAGCGGGAGCTTCTCTCCGAGATCGAAACAAAAACCTCGGAGGTCTTCAGTCGCTCCCAGCTAGGAGAGGATATCGGGCGATTGACGGATCGTTACGCCAGCCTGGGGTTTGCTTTTACCGATGTCAGTCCTTTAACTCGCGTGGATGAGGAGAAACGCCGTGTGGACGTCACGTTTGATATCCGAAAAGGGGATCTTGTTTATTTCGATGAGATTCGGATGTCGGGCAACACCAAGACACGCGACAAAGTGATTCGGCGTGAGATGAAGATCGTGGAAGGGCAAGTTTACGATAGCTCTGGACTGCATCAAAGCAAGGAGCGAATCGAGGCGCTTGGTTTCTTCGAGGAGATGAATATCACAACCGAGCCTACGAGAGAAGATTTGATGGATGTGTTGGTGCAAGTTAAAGAAGGGCAAACAGGAACGCTGAGCGCAGGTTTCGGGTATAGCACGGTCGATCAACTGGTTGGAACACTACGGTTGTCGTTGGGAAATCTGTTCGGTCGGGGACAGCGGGTAAGCCTCAATACCGAGTTTGGCGGGAGAAGGGAGTTTTTTGATTTCTCATTCTTTGAACCGTATCTTTTCGACACCCGTTGGTCCACAGGAATCAGCCTATTCCGTTCCCGTCGAGAATTCACGGAATTTACGCGCGCAAGTTTAGGAGGAACGTTGCGTCTTGGCTATAAAGTGGGCGACTATACGCGAGTCTTTAGCTCTTATCGTTATGAAGATGTGGAGATTACAGACATTCTCGATGGCGCGTTGAGTTTAATTGAGGATGGTGTGACCAGCAGCATCTCGCTCAGTTGGGCCTATGATTCGCGCAACCACCCCTATGATACCTCGAGAGGTTCCGTTCACTCTGTTGCTGTGGAACGAGCCGGCGACTTTTTAGGCGGAGATTTTGATTTCACGAAACTCACCACCTCTTCCACTTATTATCGTCCTCTCTTTTGGAAGACCGTGCTCGCTTTGGGGGGGCGTTTTGGTTATGGCATTACCGATGAGCGCGATCCTCTCCCTTTTTCGGAACGTTTTCGGCTTGGAGGGATCAATACCTTGCGAGGATTTGATTTCCAAACCATTGGATCGACAGAGGAGTTTCCTTCTACCCTTTTGGATCGTTCTTTCTCTTCGGAGACCTTTACACTGGGTGGCAATAAGATGTTACTCTTTAACGTAGAGCTCCTTTTTCCGATCGTGGAGCAAGCGAAGGTCAAAGGGCTTCTCTTCTTGGATACCGGCAACGCTTTCTCTGAAGAAGAGCAGATCGATATTTTTGAGTTTCGTGAATCGGTCGGGGTGGGAGTGCGGTGGTTCTCTCCTTTGGGACCTCTACGATTTGAATGGGGATTTCCGTTGGATCGACAAGGAGATGAGAAGAGCAGTCAATTTGAGTTCTCAATAGGAACCTTTTTTTAAAAGGAGGTATGGCAATGAAAGAGAGAGGTATTTATTTGGCGGTGTTGTTCTTTTTCGCGGTCCTTTTGGTGGGAGCCCGAGAGGAATCTCCCAAGATCGGTTATGTCGATCTTCAAAAGGTGTTGATGGAATCGGATACGGGAAAACAAGCGCGTGGAGAACTCGAGCAGCAACAGAAAGAGAGTCAGAAAAAACTTAAAGAGTTGGAGGATTCTCTTAAAAAAATGAAAGAGGAGCTCGACAAACAGAAAGCGATCTTGAGCCCAGAGGCCTATCAGAAGAAAGAAGAGGGATTCAACCAGAAGAAGGAGGAGTTCCTCAAGACTTTTAAGTCGCTTGATGTTGAGCTCCAACATCAAGATGTTCAGATGACCAAAGATATCTTGGGAGATCTGATTAAGATTGTCGAGAAGATGGGGCAGGATCGCAACTATACGGTGATTCTGGAGAAAACCCAGAGCAGCATTTTATATGCTCCTGATTCTTTAGATCTGACGCCGTTGGTATTGGAAGCTTTTAATCGCCAAAAGCAAACCAAAACGCAATAATGGGAGAGTCTATTTTGGAAGTTCAGAAGTGGTCTTTAAAAGATCTTGCCTCGCAGGTAGGGGCGAAGCTGGTGGGAAAGGATCATCTCATCACCGGTGCGGCGCCTATTGAGAGCGCTCGAGTGGGGGAGATCACTTTTCTAGCCCATCGCCGCTTTGAATCATGGATCCATCAAACTCAAGCTTCGGCCATTGTCATTGAGAAGGCTCCTTCTTTGGCAGGCGAACGGAGTTTTTTAATTGCTTCCAACCCCTACTTGGCGTTTGCAAGGATCTTGGGGCTTCTCTATCCCGTCTCCCATCCCAAGCCTTTGTCAGGGCAAGCTATGGTCGCTTCTACCGCGAGCGTTGCTTCAGAGGCCATCCTATTTCCATTCTCCTATGTGGGAGAGCGCTCTCGGATTGGCCGAGGGACCGTTCTCTATCCTGGGGTCTATGTGGGGGAGGATTGCACGATTGGGCAGCAGGGGGTTTTGTATCCCAATACCTCCGTTCTAAATCGATGCAAAATAGGGGATCGAGTGATTGTCCACAGTGGAGCTGTCATCGGGAGTGATGGCTTTGGCTACGCCGTGGAGAACGGGGAGAGGGTTAAAATCCCCCATGTCGGAATTGTTCGGATCGAAGACGATGTGGAGATTGGCGCCGGAGCCACCATTGATCGTGCTACGTTAGGAGAGACCGTGATCGGGCGTGGAACTAAAATCGATAATCAGGTTCAGATCGCTCACAACGTTGTCATCGGTCCTCATTCCGTTCTGGTTTCGCAAGTGGGGATTTCAGGGAGTTCTCAGATTGGGAAAGGGGTGATTCTTGCAGGACAGGTTGGAGTGGCACAGGGGATGAAGATCGGTGATGGGGCTATCGTAGGGCCCAAGTCAGGAGTAGGGCAGAATATTGAGCCGGGCGAACAGATGATGGGTTACCCTGCCATGCCGGTCTCCGTTTGGAGACGATCAGCAATGTCCGTGAAAGAGCTTCCCAGGCTACGGAAGAAGGTTGCAGAACTAGAGCGTCGCTTACAGAAGCTGGAGAAGGAATGACTCAAATTCATCCAACCGCAATCGTAGAAAAAGGGGCTTGGCTTGACGAGGATGTCGAGGTTGGACCTTATTCCATCGTAGGACCTCATGTCAAAGTGGGAAAGGGGACATGGGTGGGGCCCCATGTGGTTCTCCGGGGGAGAACAGAAATTGGCTCTGGCAATAAATTCTTTCAATTTGCCTCCGTCGGAGAGATCCCTCAAGACCTCAAATACAAAGGCGAACCGACCTCCTTAAAGATAGGGAATGATAACGTTTTCCGAGAAGGAGCAACGGTTCACATTGGAACCCCGGGGGGAAGAGGGATCACAACCATCGGTCATAGGAATCTCTTCATGGCCTGTTCTCATGTAGCTCACGATTGCGAGATCGAAAGTTCGGTTGTTTTAGCCAACTCCGTCGCCTTAGCAGGACACGTCTCAATCGCGGATCACGCAATACTGGGGGGACTTTGTGGAATCCATCAGTTTGTGCGTATCGGGGAATCGGCCTTAATTGGCGCAGGATCGATGGTGGCGATGGACATTCCCCCTTTCATGATCGCTCAAGGGGATCGGGCGTCTCTTCGCGGGGTGAATGTTATTGGATTGGAGCGGCGAGGTTTCGATAGTCCTTCGATTGAAAAGATCCAGAAGGCTTACAAATTAATCTTCCGTTCTAGATTGAGATTGGAAGAAGCCCTCAAACGGGTAACGGAAGAGGTAGGGGATTCCCAACCGGTAACCTTTCTTGTCGACTTCATACGTCAGAGCGAACGAGGGATCTGCCGATGAGGCCAATTAAGGTAGGGGTTGTAGGGGTAGGGTATCTCGGTCGCTTCCATACCGAAAAATACGCTCAGATGGAGGGGGTTCATTTGGTGGGAGTTGCGGATGTGGATTCTTCACGAGCCGATTCGATTGCCACTCAATATGGAACGAAGCCTTTTTATCGAGCCCAAGATCTTCTCCCCCATGTTGATGCGGTGAGCATTGTTGTGCCCACCTCGCAACATTTTGAGATCGCCTCCCCTTTTTTAGCGGCGGGGAAAGACGTTTTGTTGGAAAAACCGATTTCAGCCTCTGTTGCCGAGGCGGATCAGTTGATCCAACAGGCCGAAGAGCATCGGTGTATTTTTCAAGTCGGTCACTTGGAGCGATTTAATCCTGCGATTCAGAAGATTCAGCCGATGTTGCAAAATCCTCGGTTTATTGAGGTTCATCGGATGGGTCCTTTTCCCGAGCGCAACTACGATGTCGATGTGATTCTGGACTTGATGATTCATGATATCGATTTGATCCTCACATGGGTTGCGTCTCCCATTCAGTCGATCGATGCGGTGGGGGTTCCTGTCATCTCAAAGAATGTGGATATTGCCAATGTGCGTCTCCGTTTTCTCAACGGTTGCACCGCCAATATCACAGCCAGCCGCGCCTCTTTGGAGCGTCAGAGAAAGTTCAGGATCTTTCAATCCGATTTCTATGCCTCGATCAATTTTGAAGAGCCTTCCGTTATGGTTTGTCGTCGAGTGGGGGGATCCCAGGACGAGGCGTGGCCTCAAATTGAGGCGGAGACCTTCACTTTTGAAAAAGCCGATCTTCTGCGAGAAGAGCTGCGATCTTTCATCGCTTCCGTTCGAGAAAGGGGGAGGCCTCTTGTTACGGGGAGGGAGGCTCGGGCGGCTTTGGAGGTTGCCCTCAAGATTCAAAAAGAGATTGGGGCATTTTGCCCCTAAACCGTTTCTCTATGAAGAAAAAGGTCTTAATCATCGCTGGAGAGGCCTCGGGAGATCTGCATGCCTCCGCTTTTGTTCGTGAAGTGCGCCGTCTCGACGTGGAAGTCGAGTTTGTTGGGATGGGGGGTGAGGAGCTTCGGCGTCAAGGAGTCTCTATCGTTGTTCCATCGGAGGAGGTTGCTGTTGTCGGGTTGACCGAGGTTCTTCCTAAGATGGGAAAGGTGTTGGCGGCCTGGAGGAAGTTAGGGGCGTTGTTAGAGAATGGAGAGATCCACGCGGTCGTTTTGGTCGATTTTCCTGATTTCAATCTCCGGATGGCTCGCAAGGCCTATCATCTGAATATCCCTGTTTTTTACTATATTAGCCCTCAGGTTTGGGCTTGGAGACCCGGCCGAGTGGCCTCGATTGCCCGGTATGTTCGCAAAATGGCGGTGGTTTTCCCTTTCGAGGTCGATTTTTATCGCTCGCGTGGGGTTTCGGTTGAGTTTGTGGGGCACCCTCTGGTCGAACGCGTTCGAGCGACGCAGGATCGATGGGCCTTTCTAACCCGATATGGGCTCGATTCGAACAAGAAGGTTGTCGCTTTAATGCCAGGAAGCCGGATGAGCGAGATCCGGCGCCTCCTCAAGCCGATGTTGGGGGCTGCTGAGAGGCTTTGGAAGGAAGAGGGGATTACCCAGTTTCTTCTCCCTTTGGCCTCAGGGATCTCCCGATTAGATTGTGATCCGTGGTTGTCAGCCCCCTCGATTCCTGTTACGGTTGTGGAGGGGGAGGCCTATAACGCCATTGCAGCCTCCGACGTGGTGGTGGTGGCCTCAGGGACAGCCACACTGGAAACAGCTCTTTTGGCGAAGCCGATGGTCGTGGTTTATAAGACCTCGTGGTTGACTTATGGGATAGGGAGGGTGCTAGTCGAGGTTCCATTCATCGCGATGCCGAATTTAGTACTGGGGAGGCCTTTGGTGCCGGAGCTGATTCAAGGGGAGGTGACGGCAGGGAGGATCGCATTGGAGGTGGCATCTATCTTAGCGGGTTGGCGATCCGATATCGTTGAAGGGTTAGGGGAGATTCCCCATCGTTTGGGAGAGCGAAGGGCCTCGGAACGCGCCGCCCGTCTCTTTTTAGAAACGGTTTTATGAATGTATTTCTAAGATTACTTCGGTACTACAGATCCTCTTCGGCCAAACTCGTCCTGGCGGCGTTTTGCGCTCTGGGGATTTCAGCCAGTGAGGGGGCGATCGCTTACCTCGTTAAGCCTGTTCTGGATGAAATCTTTGTCAAAAAAGATGTTCGAATGCTCACGATTCTTCCCCTGGGGCTCGTTGCCGTTTACCTGGTTCGGGGTGTTTTACGCTATCTTAGTGGCACGCTCATTCAATCGATTGGACTTCGGGTTGTGGCTCGGATCCGTCGGGACCTTTTCGAGAAGATCCATTCGTTATCGCTCGATTTTTTCCATAAGACAGGCACAGGACAGCTCATGAGCCATATTACCAGTGATGTGGGGCTGATGCAGCAGTTGACCGGTTCTTTAAGCAACATTGTCCAGTATCCTCTCACCATCGTTGCCTTGTTAGGGGTTGCCTTTTACCGAGAATGGAGGCTGGCTTCAATCTCGCTGTTGATCTTCCCCTTGACAGCCTTGCTGATGGTCCAGTTGGGCAAGAAGATTCGGAAGTACAGCGGCAGAAGCCAAGATCGGATTGGACGGTTGAACTCGATCTTGCAGGAGACCTTTAGCGGAGCTCGGATTGTGAAAGCCTTTGGGCGGGAGCGACATGAACTCGGACGGTTTGAGGAAGAGAATCGCCACTACACTCGAGCCACCGTTAAATCGGTTCGGGTCCAAGAGATGGGCTCGCCCTTTTTTGAGGTGATGGGGGCAATCGTCTTCGCTTTGGTGATGTGGTATGGGGGATCGCGAGTCATTGCGGGGACCTCTACACCCGGGACCTTTATCTCTTTTGTGACCGCGATCTTGCTCATGTATCGACCGATCTCCAAAACGACAGGGCTCAACAATCAGATTCAGCAGGTCATTGCGGCGGCCTCGAGGGTTTTTGCGGTGTTTGATATGGAACCGACCGTAAAAGAAAAACGTCACGCCATGAAGCTCAAGCCCTTTTCCAAGGAGATTGTTTTGAAGAACGTCTTTTTCAGCTACGGCCACGACATGATCCTCAAAAATCTGGATTTGGCGGTTCCCAAAGGAGAGATTTTAGCGGTTGTGGGAGCCAGTGGCGTTGGGAAGTCGACGTTGGTCAATCTGATTCCTCGATTCTATGACGTGACAGAAGGTTCTATCGAGATCGATGGGGTCGATATTCGAGATGGGACTCTGGAATCCCTTCGCTCCCAGATTGCCATTGTTACGCAGCAGACGATCCTTTTTAACGACACGATCTACAATAGCATCGCTTACGGGGATTTGGGAAAGAGGCCGGAGCAGATTCGTCAGGCCGCCGTCGATGCTCACGCCGATAATTTTATCCAGAAACTTCCGCAGGGCTATGACACCGTCATTGGGGAACAGGGAGTTCGTCTTTCGGGAGGACAGCAACAAAGGATTGCCATCGCAAGAGCCTTGGCTAAAGACGCTCCTGTCTTGATCCTCGATGAGGCCACATCCTCTTTAGACGCGGAATCGGAGAAAGAGGTGCAGAAGGCCCTCGATCGGCTCATGGAGGGAAGAACCGTTTTTGTGATTGCTCATCGCCTTTCAACGATTCGTCACGCCGATCGGATCATCGTTCTCCGCAATGGAGCGGTTGTTGAGTCGGGAAGTCACTCCGAACTTATCCGTCATGGAGGGGAATATCAACGCCTTTACGAATTACAATTCCGAGACCAGCCAGAGCGTTTCGAAGCCACCGCGGCGGGATAGACCCTGGTGGACGCCATGTGTGGCCTCCGTTGGATCCGTTCTCATCCGATCATTAAGCGCAACGTGGCGACTCCGAATCGTGGAGGGAACACCTCCAACAGGGCCGGTAATCTATGCCTTCCTCCATGGGGATCAGGCGTTGCTGTATCATGCCTTTCGGCATCGAAAAATTGTGATCCCCTCGAGTTTAAGTCGCGATGGAGAGATTCAAGCTCGAATCTTGAAGAGATTCGGTTATGGGGTGGTTCGAGGCTCAAGCCATCGGGGAGGGGGCCGAGCCCTTTTTGAGATGGCTCGTTGGATTGAAGAAGGTTGGAGCGCTGCTTTAGCTGTCGATGGGCCTCGAGGACCTGCAGGGATCGTAAAACCGGGGGTTGTGACATTGGCTCAACGGACCGGTCGGCCGATCGTTCC
This sequence comes from Deltaproteobacteria bacterium, assembly GCA_016202395.1. Lineage (GTDB taxonomy): Bacteria > JACQOV01 > JACQOV01 > JACQOV01 > JACQOV01 > JACQOV01. Next base: position 41,639 of record JACQOV010000095.1, on the reverse strand, counting down.
TGGAGCGGCGCGGGCCCAATGGAGAAAGATTTTGTCGAAGGCCTGGGATCGATATCAAATCCCTTTGCCGGGGACACGAGGAGTGATTGTTTTAGGGGATCCTATTCCAGTTGCATCCGGCGAGGATTCGCAGGGACGTGAGAGGATTCGGGTTCAAGTGGAGGAGCAGTTAAAAATTCTTTCACAGAGAGCAGAGGAGCTTCTAAAATCCCCTCACCCGAACCCTCTCCCCGCAAAGCGGGGAGAGGGCCATGGGTGAGGGGAAACCCAATAGTTATGAAAATAGTTTTTTTTATTCTATACAATATTTTGCTTTTCATTCTATTGTTGACGGCAGGCCCTTTTCTTGTCCTCTACCTTCTTTTTAAACAGGATTTGCGCAAACAGTGGAAAGAGCGGCTTGCCCTTAACAGAGAAATAAAACGAGGGAAGGCTCCCCGTTTCTGGGTTCATGCCGCTTCGATGGGGGAAGGATTGGCGGCCGCCCCCTTGCTTAAAAAGCTGCTCTCTAAACACGGCAGCTCCCCTATTTTATTTACCTCCATGACTCCAACAGGGAGAGATCTTATCCATAAAAAGTTCCCTGAGCTGCAGGCCCAACTCTTTCCTCTGGATCTTTTGTGGATCTCTTTAAGAAGTTTGAGGCGATGGAATCCTACGGTTGTGATCTTGTATGAGTCAGAGCTCTGGCCCAATTTTCTTTTGGCGGCGAGAATTCTAAAGATTCCCGTTTTAGTTTTTAATGGATCGTTGTCTGCTCGTTCGTATCGTCGTTTCCGACGTTTTCGGTGGATTGCTCGTCCTCTTTTGGAATCGGTGACCCATTTCGGAGTGCAAAATGAGGAGATCCAGCGTCGATTGATCGACTTAGGGATCCCTTCTGATCGAATCTCTGTCACGGGGGACACCAAATTGGACTTGTGGGTCGATTGGGTCTCTTCGGCGAAAAGCGTCCCTCTCCATTTTTTGGGAGAGGGACGGTGGTGGGTTGCGGGGAGTATTCGAACCGGGGAGCCTGAAGCGATCCTTCAAGCCTACTCTCGATTGAGGGAGTATTTTCCCGATCTTCGACTGGTGTTGGCTCCTCGGCATCTGGATCGGGTTTCGGATTTCGTTGGAAAGGTGGAGTCTTTTGGATTCAAGCCGCTGCGTCGCTCGGAACTCAACGGTTCTAATCCCATTCCTGGAATCGCGGTGTTGGTGTTGGATACTCTGGGGGAATTGATACAATTTTATCACTATGCCTCTGTCGTTTTTGTGGGAGGGACTTTGGTGTCGATCGGAGGGCATAATCTTTTTGAGCCCGCTCTTTTGGGGAAACCGGTTCTATTTGGCCCCTATACCTCGGAGGTTCAAGAGGCAAGAGATCTTTTACTGCGAACCGGTTTAGGGAAGGAAGCTCGAGGGGCCGAGGATCTCGTTCGAGGCGTTTCTCAGTTCCTTCTGGCCCCTGATCAGGTAGAGCAAGCCTCTCAACGAACGTCCGAAGAGATTAAAAAGATAGTTGGAGCCACCGATCGTAACCTTCGTCTTTTAGATCCGTTGTTGAGGGGAATTTTATGACAAAGCAGAGCTGGCTTGCACCTCTCTCATGGTTCTATGGCTTCGCTGTGAGATGTCGCGTTTTTGCCTATAAAAAAGGATGGGCTCTATCTACAAAACTTCCTGTTCCAGTGATTTCGATTGGAAACCTCACAGTGGGGGGGACAGGGAAAACCCCTGCGGTCATTGCTTTAGCTCGATGGATTCGAGAGGAACTTCGAAAAGAGGTGGCTATCTTGAGTCGAGGATACAAAAGAAAGGATCCCGACTCGATCCGCCTGGTCTCTCCCAACGATTCGGTGGAGGAGGTGGGGGACGAGCCTTTATTGATGGCTCGCACGCTTCCTGGAATTCCTGTTGTTGTTGGAAAGAAGAGAGTGGAGGCGGCCCATTGGGCTTTAAAGCGTTTTCCGGTCGATGTTTTTTTGTTGGATGATGGTTTTCAGCATTTTCGACTTCAAAGAGATCTTGATATGGTATTGATCGATGGCAGTTCATTCTTTGGGAATCGTCGATTGCTCCCGATTGGGCCTTGGAGAGAGCCTTTGTCGGCGCTTCAGCGCGCAGATTTTTTGTGTTTGACCCGAGTCGATGAAGTAGATCGGATGGATTCCACCATTGTTCCGTTGCGTCGCGTTGTGCCCACGAGGCCCATTCTTCGGTCTTGTCATCGTCCCAAGGGGTTTTGGGCTCTACGAGTTCGCAAGATGGAGGAGCTGAATCGGTTGAAAGGGAAGAGAATCCTTGCGGTGTGTGGAATTGCTCAACCGGATTCCTTTATGACAACGCTTGGCAAATTAGGAGCGAAGGTGGTACAACCATTGCCTTTCCCAGACCATTATTTTTACCGCGATCGGGATTGGAAAAGGATTTTGGAAATGGCAAGGGCTCAACAAGTCGATGCGATTGTGACGACGGAAAAAGACGCAATGCGCCTTGATCGATTCTCTTCCGATATTCCGGTATGGGTATTGGCGATCGAGTGGGAGGTGACGGAAGGGTGGCCCCTTTTAGAGAAAAGGATTCGAGCGTTATTTTCATGAAAAAGGACAAAGCGATCTTTATCGATAGAGATGGAACCGTTTGCGAGGAGATGGGATACATTAACCATATTTCTCGTTTTCGAATTTTTCCTTGGACGGCAGAGGCCATCCGTAAGGTTAATGAAAGTGGATTTAAAGCAATCCTAATAACGAATCAGGCCGGGGTTGCGCGCGGTTTCTTCCCAGAATCCTTTGTTTGTGAGACTCATGAGATTTTGAAAGAACATTTACGGAAAGAAGGAGCCCATTTCGATGGGGTTTATTATTGCCCCCATCATCCTGAAGGGAACCCTCCTTACCGAGAGAATTGTCGTTGTCGGAAACCTAAGACCGGCATGATCGAACAAGCGGTGAAAGAGCATGGCCTTGATTTGCCTCAATGTTGTCTTATCGGTGATCAATCCATCGATCTTCAACTAGCTCAGAATGTTGGAATCCAAAGCATCTTGGTAAAAACAGGTTTTGGCCTTGGGGAATTTGAAAATCGTTTATCTAAGAATGATGATCTAAAGCCGATAGTTATCTCAGAAAACCTGTTAGAAGCGGTGACTAGATTTTTAAGCGTTAATAGCGAGTCCTAATGGGGAAGAATCTATTTAATGGATATCCAAAAAGGGGGATCCTTTAGGCCCTTTTAGCCTTGCTGTGCACAGACACTTTGAAGCCTAAGAGTTGAGTATAGAGTGTTAGAGTATTCCATAGGTAACAATAATAATCGTGGATCGTTAAGTTTTCACGTACGGACCGGCTTGCATTTTCAGAAATCTTTTTGGCCTCACAGTCATTTCCTTTTGCCCATTCGATCTTTTGGGGCAGATCCTCGCAATAAGGTCCAATAGGAATATAGTGCTCATTGGCTTTTAGAAGCGGATAATAAAACTCGTAAAATGGAGATTCTTGTTTGAAAACGACTGAGTTCGATGCCAAAAGATCCACGAAACGCCAGGCGGTGGTGTTACCATCCACTTGAACAAAGTATTTGTAGGCGCACTGATCTTTGAGGGAGACATATTGCCCTAGCGATAAGGAATTTTGCATCGAAGGAAGTGTTCTCTTGTCATATTGAACAAAGCCCGTATAGGCAACGTCCAGATCTGGGAATTGCTCTTTGAGCCGCACCAAAACGCTTCTTGGATATTTTTTCCAACACCCATGAAGGTTTCCTCCGCCAGTAGTGCTTCCACGCCAAATGCATCTATTTTCTTTCTGCTCCCACGAATACGGATCTGTAAAAGTTTGCATTCCAAAAAAGTTAGGTAACAGCAGGTCCTCGTGAGCGTCCGTTTTGCAGATGGAAAATAGTGGCACGCAGGAATGTTTGATCACGCAGGGTTCATCGAGCATATTGATAACGAAATCGGTATCTACAAGGGGAGCATACTCTAATAACTTTTTTAGAATCTTTCTCCATTGTCTTTCTCTTGCGTGGGCTCGAGAATAGCCTCCAATAAAGTATAATTTATTGCCAACGATTTGAAAGCGCGTTCTGTTTCTCTTTCTTCTAAATAATAGATCTCTTTCCCCGTAGAGGCTCCTAGCCAGATCTGTTTTATCGACGTGGGAAGTGTGGTTTAAAAGCTCGGAGGTAACCTTTTCTTTAGCCAGAAACCAATAACGATATTCTTTTTCGAGGATATCTTTGAATTTTATACAGCCTCGATGCTCAGGGAAGGTTTCTTTACTAAAGTCTTTGATGCATCTATAATCCATCGGTGTTTTTGTTTGGCAGGCCACTATAGCAAATTTGGCGCATTGATAATAGGAAGATAGAGATGAAACAAGAGAGGAAGCGGATTTTGGTAACAGGGGGAGCCGGTTTTATTGGATCCCATCTTTGCAGCAGATTGTTAAAGGAAGGGAATGAAGTCATTTGTGTGGATAACTTTTTTACGGGTTCTAAACGAAACATCGTCCCTTTATTATCCAATCCTTACTTTGAAATGCTGCGGCACGATATTTGTTTCCCTCTTTACGTAGAAGTGGATGAGATTTATAACCTCGCTTGCCCTGCCTCCCCTGTTCATTATCAGCACGATCCTATTCAAACGACGAAAATAAGCGTTCATGGTGCGATCAATTTGCTGGGACTGGCTAAAAGGCTTCAGGCCCCTATTCTTCAGGCTTCTACCAGTGAGATTTATGGAGATCCCCAAGTTCATCCTCAGAGGGAGGATTATTGGGGACATGTGAACCCCATCGGTCCTCGATCTTGCTATGATGAAGGAAAACGCTGTGCGGAAACTTTATTTTTTGATTACCATCGACAGTTGAATTTAAAGATTAAGGTCGTTCGCATATTCAATACCTTCGGGCCCAACATGCATCCCAATGATGGTCGAGTTGTTAGTAATTTTATCGTGCAGGCTCTTCAAGGCGACGATCTTACCATTTATGGTGATGGAACTCAGACGCGATCGTTCTGTTATGTGGACGATATGGTTGAGGGATTGATTCGCATGATGAATTCGGAAGACTCTTTAACGGGTCCAGTGAATCTAGGAAATCCACATGAGAATTCAATTCTGGAGATCGCTGAAAAGATTATCCAGCTCACAGGTTCTTCTTCAAAGATTGTTCAAAAGCCCCTTCCACAAGATGACCCCCTGAGAAGGCGACCTGACATCACCTTTGCGATGAAAGAGCTCGATTGGCAGCCCAAGGTAAATTTTGAAGAGGGTTTGAAAAGGACGATCAAATATTTTAAAGAGTTGTTGAGATGAATAATGAAAATAGGATACTACCAAATCTACCATTATCCGCGTGGTGGAACATGGAATTATACACGACATCTTTCACGATCGATGGCCAGAATCTCTGGAGAGGATGGAATCTATTTCTTGACGACTCGTCACAAGGCGAGGAAATTGAGGAATCACTTTACGACTCAAGATAATATCCATTACAACACGGATCTTTTGCACCCCAGCATGTTGGGGTCTGTAGGAGCTCCCTTGATTCGACTTATCAATCAATGGAAATGGGAAATGATTTCAAAAAAGATGGATATCATTCACTTTACCGATACGGTCCGGTTTCCTAGGGTTAAGATTTCCAATTTCGTGGCCACGATCCACGATTTAACCTGTTTTTATGAGTGGAACGAGATGACGAAGGCCGAAGAAGCAGTAAAACTCAATGTTCCTTTTATTGTTAAGCATTCCCGACTCATTTGCGTTCCTTCCCACTTTGTGGCTCAAGAGCTCCTAAAATACTTTCCTGACTCTGAAGGGAAAGTTTGGGTCACCTATGAAGCGACCCATGAACAATTTCGTCCGACACCGCTCAATCGAGATCTCCTTAGAAAATGGGGGCTTGATCCGAAAACAAGTTATTTTCTTTATGTGGGCGATATTTTTTATAGAAAAAATCTATTACGTCTCATAGAGGCCTTTGCCACTTTACCCCGAAACATTCAGGAAAAATTCAAGCTCGTTTTTATCGCAGGGGATGGGAGCGCATCTCAAAAGCGGAAAGTTTATGAAAAGGTTCGAGACCTTTCATTATCGGAGAGATTTCTCCATTTGGCGGGGATTTCGGATTCAGATCTCGTCCATCTTTATAATGGAGCTTTCGCTTGTGTTTATCCTTCACTCTCCGAAGGGTTTGGCCTTCCGATTCTCGAAGCGATGCAATGTGGTTGTCCTGTCATCACGTCGAATTGCTCCTCTATGCCCGAGGTTGCAGGGGATGCGGCTATTTTAGTCGATCCTTACAATGTAGAATCGATTCGAGATGGGATGTTGCAGCTGATTGAAAAGCCTGACCTTCGTCAGAGCCTTACTAAAAAGGGATTCCAAAGGGCCAAAGAATTTTCTTGGGAGAAAACCGCTCAAGAAACTTATAAAGGCTATCAAGCGGTTCTGCGAGGGGAGGTATCATGAAGGTTGGAGTTTATTCCATGCACATTGTTGATGCCGTGGGGATGAATGTCTATCATCGTAATCTTATTAACGCCTTAGTCCACCTTTATCCCACATTGGAGTTACAGGTATTGACGACAGCCCGGCGAGCAGCTCGCAATCAGGATTCGCTCTATAAGGATTTCAATATTCCATTTGTGCGTAAGTTTTTCCATGAGAGTATGTTAGGTCCCTTATTTCGATCCCTCATGAGGCGTGTGAATGGGATCGCTTTACGAAAGTTGGCTCCACAATTCGACATTATTCATGCAACGGATCCCTGCCATATCCCGATGGGGCGTATTCACAATTTGGTAACTACCGTTCATGACATCATTCCGATTCAACTTGGTCTGAAAGAGACCAAAGCGAGTCGGACTCGCGCTTTCGAAAAAAGTTTCCATTTCATTTTGAAAAATTCCCAGTTAATTTTTGCGCCTTCTTATTCGGTCTTAAATGACATTGTGGAGTATGCACCGAGCGCAAGAGATCGGATTCGTGTGACCTTTGAAGCGGCGGGTCCCGAGTTTAAGCCGACGGCCCCCCATGAAAAGATTTTCTCAAAATACGGGATTCCGAGGGAGGCCCCTTTTTTCTTATATGTAGGCAGTCTTAATCCTAGGAAGAACGTTCTGGGTTTAATTGAAGCCTTTTCATTATTGCCAGCCGATATTCGGAAACGTTTTCGTTTATTGTTGATCAGCGGTCCACGTGAGAAGATTCAAGAGATGGCCAAAAGATATTCTGTGCAGAACTATGTTCATTCCTGGGTGGGGGTTACCGATGAAGAATTAGCCTCTCTTTATAGCCAGGCTTTTGCGTTGACGTATGTCTCACTGGTCGAGGGTTTTGGGTTGCCGATTTTGGAGGCGATGCAGTGCGGCTGCCCGGTGATTACTTCCAATTGCTCCTCAATGGCGGAGGTGGCTGGCGATGCGGCGATCTTGGTCGATCCACACGATGTGGAATCGATTCGAGATGGGATGTTACAACTCATTGAAAAGCCCGATCTTCGGAAAAGCCTCATTCAGAGAGGTTTTCAAAGAGCCAAGGAATTTTCATGGGAAAGAACAGCACAGGAAACTTATGAGGGCTACCAAGTTGTTGTGAGCGGTCGAGTTTAATATAGATGTATCAAACAAAGTGACATTCTAACAAACGCAAGAAATGGCGTTAGACGCGGCGCCCGAGGAGGCCCGACCGAGGCGTACTTTGGAGGTACGCCGCAGGGAGTGGCCGACGAGGGCAACAAAGTATAACGCCATTTATTGCGTTTGTGCTACCAAGGAATGACCATGGGGGTAGAGCCAGGAACACAAGCATAATGATCAAAGTTTTTTATCCCCTCTTCGCGCAAAACATCCTCGTCGAATAGAGCTTGGCCACTTCGCGAACGGGGTTCTTTTGTAACAATAGCGACCGTGGCATCGGCTAAGATATCGGCCTTCCTCCAATTTTCGGGAGTTCCTAACCCAAGGTTAATCGTGGCCAAACTTTCAATGAGTGTGACGGGCCAAAGAGAATTGACAGCGATGTTGGATCCCGCTGCTTCTTTGGCAAGTCCGTGGGTGAGAAGGGTCATCCCGAATTTGGAAATCATGTAGGCAATCTTTCCTCCGGCCATCTCAGGCTGGATCGGAGGGGACATGTTCACGATGTGTCCCCATCGGTTTTTCTTCATGTGAGGGAGGACCGCTTGAGCGGCAAAGAAAGGGCCTTTGCAGTTGACATTCATCACAAGATCGAATTTTTTCTCAGGAGTCTCTTCCATATTATACCACCAAGCCGCTCCGGCGTTGTTAATGAGAATGTCGACTCGGCCAAAGGCTTCGACCGTTTTCTCCACCATAGCCTCGATTTGATCCACAAAGCGAACATCGGTTTGAATCGACAACGCCTTTCGCCCCAGGGCCTCCACCTCTTGGGCCACACTCCCTAGAGTCCCGGGGAGTTTAGGGTGGGGTTCCACCGTTTTCGCCGCGAGCGCGATGTCGCATCCCTCGCGGGCCAAAGCCAGAGCCACAGATCGTCCAACCCCTCGACTCGCTCCTGTCACAATCGCCACCCGATTTTTGAGTTTCATAAAGTTTTCCTGTCAAATTATGGTAATATTAGGAAAGAAGCCTCCTCATTTTGATAGAATTTTTCAATGGTCTTTCGATAAGTTCTAAAAATATTTTCAAGGTCTTGAGTTGAACAGTTTCCAACGCGCAACCAAATAATCTTAGGGGGATATCCATAGAGGAAGCTTCTTTGATGAAAATCGGAATCCTTCGAAACGATCATAAAATCGTTCTTGCGAGCAAATTCCCAAACGGCTTCATCATCGGCTTGTTTCAACCCGTGCTCTCGCACATGGGACACCTTTGGGAAGAGGCCTTTGAGGATGGCAACGAGCCGGTGGGAGATATTTTGATCTAAAAGGAGTTTCACGCCAGCGCTAGGAGTTTCCGCTCACGATCGGCCGCGAAAGCCAAACAAGCCTTGATATCTTCAGGGGTAAGATCTGGGAAATCGTTCAGGATTTCCTCCTCCGTCATTCCAGAGGCGAGATATTCTAGGATATCGTACACCGCGATTCGTAATCCTCGAATGCAAGGTTTCCCTCCCCTTTTCCCAGGTTCGATAGTGATATATCTATGATAGTCCATATTTCTTACTAACATGGCGCAAAACGATGAAAAAGTCAAACCTTGCTACTGCGTGTTGGGTCTGTTATTAAAACACCATGACACGGGAGAAGCTATCAGTCTATTTTTTTGTCGCCCTCTTTCTTTTTCTTCTTTATCAGCTTTTGCTGATCCTTTCCCCTTTTGTGGGGGGGTTGCTTTTGGCGGGGGTGGCCGTTTTGATTGCCTACCCTCTGCACCGAAACGTGCAGATTTTTCTCAAAGATAGGAAGAATCTCGCCGCCCTCCTGAGCTCCGCTGTTGTGGTTCTCACGATCGGGATTCCACTCCTTTTCTTTCTTTGGAATGCGATTCAAGAGGTGGCTCGGATTCTTCCGAGAACCGAGGATTTCTTGCAAGGTTCTTGGCCCCTTTTCAAAAAGTTGGAGAGTTTTTTTATCCCTTATGGAATGGATCTCCGGGAAATGCTCCGGAGTGTGGCTCAAGGGGTTAGTGATTTTGTTCTAGAGTCTGGGAAAAAGACGCTTCAAAACACCTTCCAGTTTGTGGTGAACGTCGGTGTTTTCATGATGGCCACTTTTTTCCTGTTTCGGGATGGCCCCACCTTTTTAACCAAGATTCAGGAACTCATTCCGATGGATCCCAAGGATAAAAAGCTCATTGTGGAACGGCTCTCGGAAACAACCCTGGCGGTGGTTCGCGGCGTCTTTATCGCCGCCGCGGCTCAAGGGGTTGCCTCGGGCATCGGCTATTGGATTGCGGGGGCCACAGCCCCCGTCACATTGGCGTTTTTAACCGCGTTGGTCGCTTGTATCCCTTTCGTGGGGCCGCCGGTTGTCTGGGGACCGATTGCCCTTCTTCTGTGCCTGGAAGAACGGTTTGCAGCGGGGATTTTTCTGGTCGTATGGGGAGGGGTGGTAGTGGGGTTGGTCGACAATTTTTTGAGGCCAGTTTTGATTGGGCGTGGGGCGAAGCTGCCATTCCTTTGGCTCTTCTTTGGTCTTTTAGGGGGAGTTCATCTTTACGGAATCAAGGGGCTTTTAATGGGGCCACTTTTGATTGTGGTGATGTTTACGTTGGTTAGCATTTATCGCGAAAGATACCTTTTGAGAACAGGGTAAAGAGAAGATGGCCGTTGCCACCCATTTAGGTTTTCCACGGATTGGGCGAGATCGCGAGCTGAAGCGCGCCCTCGAGTCATTTTGGTCGGGGAAGATCAGCGAAGAACAGCTTCTAACGGTGGGGCGAGAGCTTCGAAGGCGCCATTGGCGCCTGCAACAGGCGCTAGGAATCGAACAGATCCCCTCCAACGATTTTTCCCTCTACGATCACGTCTTGGACACTTGCGCGATGGTGGGGGCCATTCCAGAGCGGTACGGATCGGATCGTTCTCAAATCGACCTGAAAACCTATTTTGCCATGGCTCGCGGTGGAGAGAACCTAACCGCCATGGAGATGACCAAATGGTTCGACACCAACTATCACTACCTCGTTCCGGAGTTCACCTCGAAACAGGCATTCCATTTTGCTTCCACCAAAATTGTCGATGAGTTTCGGGAGGCAAAGGATTTAGGCATTCTCACACGTCCTGTTCTTTTGGGCCCCGTCTCCTTTTTGCTTTTGGGGAAGTCGAAAGAGAAAAAAATGGCGCCGCTTCATCTTTTGCCAAACCTTTTGCCAGTTTATGGGGAGATGGTGAATCGGCTTTCTCAAGAAGGGGCCGATTGGATTCAGATCGATGAACCCTGCTTTGTTTTGGATCGGACTCCCGCAGAGCTGCAAGCGTTCCGCGAGGCGTATTCTTATTTGTCGAAGAAAAAAGGGCAAATGAAATTTCTTTTGACCAGCTATTTTGAGGCCTACCGAGAGAATCTCAAAACGGTTTTGTCGCTTCCGGTAGAGGGGATTCATCTCGATCTTGTTCGGGGGAAAGGGGATCTCGATTCGATTTTGCGATCTCTCCCTGAGAATTGGGTTCTCTCTTTAGGGGTTGTCGATGGAAGAAATATTTGGCGCAATCGTTTGCGCGAGTCACTCACACTTTTAGAACGCGTTATTGAAAAGATAGGGAGTGAGCGGATTTTTGTGGCCCCTTCCTGTTCCCTTCTTCATGTTCCCATCGATCTGGATCTGGAAACCAGTCTGGATACAGAGATGAAGTCGTGGATGGCGTTTGCGAAACAGAAACTTCAGGAGATTGTGGCGTTGACTCGTGCTTTGAATGAAGGTTTGGAGAAGGTTCAACCCCTTTTTGAGGAAGCGGATCAAGCCGAACAGAGTCGTAAACAATCAGGTCGCGTTTTAAAACCGCGGGTTCGAAAGCAGCTTCAAAAAATAACTCTTGAGATGCTCCAGCGTTGCAGCCCTTATTCCACAAGGAAGAAGGCGCAGCGTTCTTTAAAGCTTCCCATTTTTCCTACAACCACGATCGGCTCCTTTCCTCAAACACCGGAGGTGCGAGCGGCCCGAGCCGATTTCAAAGCAGGACGAATCACTCTTTCCGAATACGAGATCTTTTTAGAGAATGAGATTCGAAAGGCAGTGCGCTTTCAGGAACAGATGCAGATGGATATTCTGGTCCATGGAGAGTTTGAGCGAAATGACATGGTGGAGTACTTTGGGGAACGGCTCGAAGGGTTTGCTTTTACGCAGAACGGTTGGGTGCAAAGTTATGGTTCCCGTTGTGTCAAACCCCCCATCCTTTATGGGGACATCGTTCGGCCTAAACCGATGACGATTCGATGGGCCCAATTTGCTCAGTCGCTGACCTCTAAGCCGATGAAAGGGATGCTGACTGGCCCTATCACAATATTGGAGTGGTCCTTCGTTCGGGACGACCAGCCCCGCTGGGAGACGGCTCGGCAGATTGCGTGGGCTATTCGTCAAGAGGCCCTCGATCTTGAGAAAGCCGGTCTTCGAGTGATCCAGATCGATGAACCGGCTTTTCGCGAAGCGCTCCCTTTGCGGAGGAGCGATTGGCCCGGATATTTCAAGTGGGCTGCAGAGTGTTTCCGTTTAGCCAGCTCCTCTGTGAAAGATGAAACCCAGATCCACACCCACATGTGTTATGCGGAGTTCAACGATATCCTTCCCGCCCTTGCCGAGATGGATGTCGATGTGATCTCTATCGAATCGTCCCGATCCCCGATGGAGCTTTTAGAGAGTTTTCAAAAATTTAAGTACCGGAGTGGCATTGGACCTGGGATTTATGATATTCATTCTCCTAGGGTTCCGCTGGCCGATGAGATGGTCGGTCTGTTGCGTCGAGCGGTTCAGGTGATCCCGGAGGGGCAGATTTGGGTGAATCCCGATTGTGGTTTGAAGACGCGAAAATGGGGAGAGGTTCTTCCCTCTCTTCGGAATATGGTCCTCTCAGCCCAGGTGATGAGGCTCCAGTTTGCGAAGCTCCGAAGAAAGAAACGGTAGGAGGTGCTATGAAAACGCTCATCGAGTTCATTGAGACACAAGGGGGGAGTCTTTCCGAGATCACCCGACATCTCAACTCTTTGTCCAAAGAGGAGAGGGTCCGACAAGTGGTTGCGTTGAATCGAAGGCAACAAGAGCGGTTGTGGGATCTTGCGCAGCAGGCCCCGGAGCCAGTCACGCTCGATTTTCTTGTTCCAGCCGGTGCGCCCGCGCTTCTCCCTTTTCCGTTTGAGGGGAAAAACAGCCTTCCTGTTTTTACTCACTTTCAGAAAGTTTTCTATCGGACCCCCGATGGGAAGATTGCTGGTTACAATCATCAATCTTTGGCGTGGCTCACCGGTCCAGGGTATTACGTAGTGAAGCCAGCGATGGGAAAGCCTGGGGCTGTGGTCATCGATTACACGGAGATTCCGTCGAGCCGGCCCCAAGATTGGCCCGAAATCCGCCCCAATGAATCGGGGATCTCCCGTTTTGTTTACGCCGGGATGAAGGATTATCTACGATGGGTTTCTCCCGATGTCGTCATCGGTCGGGCCTATAAAGGGAAAGAGGAGAGCCCGACGCCGAATTGGTTTTTACTTTGCAGGTCTCGATGAATAAGCCCATTACTTTATCCTACAGCTCGATCAGTTTATTCTTGGAATGCCCTCGCTGTTTTTGGCTCGACAAGGTCCGTGGGATCAAGAGACCTCCCAACATCATGCCAACCCTCCCCAGCGGGATGGATGAGGTGATTAAAAAGCACTTCGATCGTTTTCGGCAGTCCGGAATACTTCCTCCGGAGCTTCGAGGCAAAATCGAAGGGACATTAGTCTCCGATCAAGAGCTTCTCGAGATCTGGAGGAATTGGAAGAAGGGGATTCGATACACCGATCCCGCCACTCAAGCGGTTTTGATGGGAGCTCTCGACGACTGTCTCATTTTAGATGATGCCTACATCCCGCTCGATTACAAAACGCGCGGCTATCCTATTCGGGACAACACCCACACCTATTATCAAAACCAATTGGACACCTACACGTTGCTTTTGGCAGAGAACGGTTACAACCATCTTTCGTATGGCTATCTCCTCTTTTTTCATCCGCTCGAATGCACCGATCAAGGGCAGGTTCGCTTTCATGCCGAGCCGGTCCGGGTTCAGACCGAACCGGAGCGGGCCCGTCAGATCTTTCTTTCTGCGGTCGATGTTTTATCGAAGGAAGAAACTCCCGAAGTGGGTCCGAAATGTCGCCATTGCCCCTGGGCCCAACAAATCACTCTTCCAGCTCTTTGATTTTTTGAATGAGTTCTGAAGGGAGTTTCATTGGCTTCCAGGTTTTGGGGTCGAGCCAAACATGGACGGTGTGCCCCTCGGCTACGAGAGTTCCCGTTTCCTGATTGTGGATTCGATATTCCATTCGAAAGGAGCGATTTTTAATCTCGCTCACTCCAATAGAGATCTCTAGCACATCTTCGAACCGAACAGGCGATTTGAACCGGCAACCCACCTCTGCGAGGAGCGCTTGGAAGTCCTCTCCCCATTTCCGGACGTCGATTCCCAACTTTTTTACATACTCCACACGGGCCACCTCAAAGTAAACAAAGAAGTTGCCGTGGAAGACGATCCCCGCCCCATCGGTTTCAGCGAATCGCACTCGCAGGGTGGTTTTAACTGGAAATTTCGTCATTTAAAAAAGTATTGAGTGATGGTTTCAGCCACACAAGCCGGTTTAGATTCTCCTTCCACCTCGACTGTAACTTTTTTAAAAACGCGGGCGCCGCCAGCGACCTCCTCCACCTCTTGAAGTTCTGTTCGTGCCCGGATTTTAGAGCCGGCCTTCACCGGATTTGGGAATCGAACTTTGTTCAATCCGTAATTCACAATCCATTGAACTCCTGGGACATCCGGTTTGTCTTGAGCCACTGTTCCCATGAGAAATGGGAGTAAAGAGAGAGTGAAAAAACCATGAGCGATCGTGCTGCCGTAGGGAGACTCTTTCTGAGCCCGCTTGGGATCGGTATGGATCCATTGCTTGTCCTCCGTAGCCTCGGCAAATTGATTGATTCGATCTTGCGTGACTGTAAGCCAAGGCCCAACGTGAACCTCTTGGCCGATTTGGGACTTCAATGGAGCTAGTATTTCTGTCGTTTGCATGTTTTTCTCCTTGAGGGCGCCTTAATAGCCTTAATAGAATGCTTGGATCCCGGTGATTTCTTTTCCGAGGATCAGCTTCTGAATATCGTTGGTTCCTTCGTAAGTGACGGTTGTTTCCAGATTGCACATGTGTCGCATGACCGGGTATTCGCTCATGATGCCGCTTCCACCCAAGATGAAGCGCGCCGTTCGCGCGACATGAAGCGCCATTTGAGTGTTATTCATCTTCATCATCGAGATGTGGACGTGTTGGGCTTTCCCCTCGGTTTTGAGTTGCGTGACCCGAAGCGACAAAAGCTGCGCTTTGGTGATTTCCGTGAGCATCTCCGCTAGTTTTTCTTGAACGAGTTGATGCGAGGCAATAGGTCGGTCGTTAAATTGTTTTCGGGAAAGGGCGTAATCCTTCGCAACGTTGTAACAAACCGTGGCGGCCCCCAAGGCTCCCCAAGCGACACCGAATCGTCCTTGATTCAAACAGGAGAGGGGAGAGAGCAGTCCATCCGTTTTAGAAAGGAGATTCTCTTTGGGGATCTCACAGCGGTCGAAGAGGAGTTCCGAGGTGTTGGAGGCACGGAACGAATGCTTCTGTTTCATCTCTTGCGTCTTGAAGCCAGGGGTTCCTTTCTCCACCAAAAAACCGCGGATCACGCCATCGAGTTTTGCCCACACCACCGCAACATCGGCAATCGATCCATTGGTGATCCACATCTTCGCGCCATGGAGCACATAGCCTCGGCCGGTTTTTTCCGCTCGAGTGCGCATCCCAGAAGGGTTGGACCCAAAATCAGGCTCCGTCAAGCCAAAGCAGCCGATCTTTTCCCCCTTAGCCATAGGAGGAAGCCATTGCTGCCGCTGTTCTTCATTCCCAAAAGTATGGATGGCGTACATGGCGAGCGAACTTTGGACCGAGACGAAACTCCGTATTCCAGCATCCCCGGCCTCGAGCTCTTGACTGAGCAGCCCATAGGCCAGCGGACTCACATCGGCGCAACCGTATCCTTTAAGATTCGCGCCAAGGAATCCAAGCTCTCCCATCTCGCGGATAAGATGCGCAGGGAAAGTGCCGTTCTGATAGTGCTCTTCGATGGTGGGGAGAACTTTTTGAGTTACAAACCCTTGGACAGTGTCTCGCAAAACCCGCTCTTCGTTGGTAAGAAAGCTATTGAGATCCAAAAAATCGAGATCCATCTGTTTCATGGTATTGACCCGCCGTTTGCCTTGATTTTCTGTTACCCTTTCTGTCTTAGCGTTCTAATGGCCCAAAAAATAAAACGGAACAACAGGTATGCCGGATATACAACTAAAAGGAAACTCATTCCCCATGCCGAAAAATCGATTCTTTGTACCAAGGGTCTTTCCTCTATTGGGATTTCAGCCAGATCAAGCAACTCTTTATCTGACATTTTACTTAAATCATTAACCGACCCGTCTGATTTAGCATTCTGGCACGCCCAATAAATATCTTGGTTGTCTGGCGAAGACTCAAATTCAATTTTATATCCACTTGGGCAAATAATATGTTTCTTATCAATTCTTTTTACTAAGTCTAGAATAGGCTGTAGTTCCCTTTGACTAATTACTATCGGTTTTGAAATATGTGCTGATTGCCAATCAGACAAGAAAATACAAACTGTGGCAAGAATAGCTAAAGAAATTATTATTAACCCCTCTCTTGCTATAATTCTTTTAATTCTTGATTTCATATTTAGCTCTAGGCCTTCACCCCTAAGCACGCTCCTCGCCTAAACACTTATTCGTTTTACACAAGACGCAAATGAACTGCCTAAACCTCAGGGTTAAATTCCCACCGGCGGGAATTTAAAGGGTGGCTAACGGGATTCGAACCCGTACTCAGAGAGCCACAGTCTCTCGTGCTGCCCTTACACCATAGCCACCATTACAAAGTATTGAGTGTACGTAAGCCCGATTTATAAATACTACAAAACGTTCGTTTTGTTTGCAAGGCTGCCTGTCAAATTCAACTTTACCAGAAACTTGACTGATATTCGCATGGTTCTTTTTACCAATCCTTAAAATAACAAAACAAGGTTTATTATTTTTAATTAATGTCCATTTTTAATGGACTTTTTAAACTTATAATAAACCTTGTAATTAGTTTATTGTTATTGTAATATGTAAATCATGAAAGGTCGTAACAAGAATAAATTAAACCAATTGTTGCAAAAAATTTCTCAGCAGTGCGTTGTTACTCAGCCGTGGTTGTCCAAGAACGGCATCTATCGGCAGCTTGCAGATGTTTATTACCGGTCCGGTTGGCTCGAGAAAATCGGTCGCGGAGCCTTTGCCCGCGTAAGTGACGATGTTTCATGGACCGGTGGACTTTGTGCCATTCAACAGCAAATGGGGTTGCCTATACACGTTGGTGGTAAGACGGCACTACAGCGTCAGGGTTTGGCTCACTTTCTTCCTTTGAAAGAGGGGGATGTTACACTTTTTGGCGCACCATGTGTAAAACTTCCACGGTGGTTCATAATGTACAATTGGGGTACAGATATCCACTATGTTGCACTTCGACTTTTTGATCCAAATATTAGAAGAGGCTTCACGACAGAGGATTTAGGCACATATACTATTACTATTTCATCGCCCGAAAGAGCAATCATGGAGGTTCTTCACTTTGTACCTGAGGATGAGTCTTTTGAAACTGCGAGACTCTTGATGGAAGGGCTGACCACGCTTAGACCCAAACTTGTACAAACACTTTTGGAAAAATGTCGATCCGTAAAGGTTGCGCGTCTTTTTATGTTTCTAGCTGAAGAATGTAAACATGAATGGGTCAATCAGTTGGATCTAAACCAAGTTAATTTTGGGAAAGGAAAACGTGTCATTGTGAAAGGAGGAAGACTCGATCCGATTTATAATATTACAGTACCTTGTGAGCCTTTTGTAGATTCCAGACGTCAGATGCGCATATTGCAAAATAAACGGAAGAGATCTGTTGCTATACGTTTGATGTGTCCTGAAAAAGATATACAACTGACGTATGGTAGAGAGCATGGTTATTTTGGATCTATGCTCTATTTGGCATTTGAAAATGAGCAACTCCTAATCCTTGATCAACTTTTGAAGAAATTTAATATTGAAAAGCGTGGTTCAAAGGATTTCAGGAACAGGCTTAAAGAAAATTGGTTACGGCATGTGCCAGAGCACGATCTAAAGAGACAGCGCAGGGCGTCAAACAATACATTAGCGGCTTTAATCGAACTTGTTGTGGCTCAGCGTCTTAGACAGGAAGGCGCAAGGATACTTGATCTTGAAGCTTGGGGCAACAAGTCACCTGACATTGATTACCAAGAGGCCGATAAGCGTTGGAACGTTGAGGTAAAATATATTGGCCAATCGCCCGAGGACTTAGAACTTAGCGTAAAACAATTGAAGACAGACATCCCGGAAATTAGGCGCCACGATGATTCTTCTTTCATCAATTACTATTATGGGAGGATTGCAGAAGCCGCTATGCAACTCAGCCATTATCCGTACGATACGAGGCAAGTGTGGATTGTGTTTGATGAGTTGTCTTCTAGAAGAAAGATGTTCGAGAGGAATTATCTTCACCATCCCTGTGACTGGTTTGGAAATACAGATGAACAAAAGAATATCCTTGACATGTTCGACCCCGGAATTTATGAAAAGAAACCATCAGAATGGCTCAAAGAAGTCTCAGAGATTATTTTAGCAACATTTACACCGTGGCATCTTGAAGATATAAAACGGTACAGGACAAAAGAGTTAGAAGCATGAATAGTAATACTTACCTCAATCAGGCGAGGCTTATGTTGCGTATTTTGCCCTACGTTGCAAGTGAAAATTGTTTTGCTTTGAAAGGCGGAACGGCCATTAATTTTTTCGTTAGGGAGATGCCGCGCATCTCTATTGATATCGATCTTACCTATCTTCACCTTGAGAGGTGGGAGGATTCTTTGAAAAATATTGGAGAGGCACTCCATCGAATAGCAAATGAAATAAAAGAGAAGATGCATTGCACAATTCAATTGGTAAAGAAACAGGAAAAAGGTGTAGAATTCATAAATAAAGTCGTCGTTAAATCGGGGGAAGGCATTGTTAAGATTGAGCCCAATATTGTTTTTCGTGGCTCTGTTTTTCCTCCGGAAAAACGCTCATTGGTAAAAACAGCTCAGGATAAATTTGAATTGTCTGTGACAAGCAACATTCTTTCGGTTCCCGAACTTTATGCGGGTAAACTCTGTGCGGCCCTTGATCGCCAGCATCCCCGCGATCTATTTGATGTTATGATACTTCTTAAGCATGAAGGGATCACTGAAGAGATACTAAAAGCCTTTGTTATTTATCTTGCAGGGCACGATCGTCCGATCCATGAATTACTTGATCCGAATAGTAAAGACATTCGGAAGGAATATGAAAGCAGCTTTCGTGGCATGACGGAGATGGTTCTTTCATGTGAGAATTTGATGAAATGCCAGAGGAAACTACCCGGGTTGATAAGGGATAAACTCTCAAACAGCGAAAAGGAGTTTCTTCTTTCTGTAAATGAAGGAGAGCCAAGGTGGAATTTGATCGACGCTCAGGGTATCGAGAGCCTGCCTGCTCTCCGATGGAAATGTCAAAATATTCAGAAAATGGAGAAGGAAAAGAGAAAAAAACAATTGGGAAAGCTTAAGGCAGCTCTTGAGAAAAGATAAGGCACTCCTAAGGATTTCTTTGGTTATTTTAGCGAAAAACCATGGTGCGCCGTGAGGGATTCGAACCCCCGACCCTCAGATTCGAAGTCTGATGCTCTATCCAGCTGAGCTAACGGCGCAACTCCCAAGGGATTAGGGTTTAGGGCGTACCTCATCCCCAAATTATTGGTATCGAATGCCGTCTGAAATTGCAAGCTTGACCCCTTTGGGGGATCATGGTAACTCCATGACTATGGTTCGGACCCTTCTTACGAGAGGTACGGGATTTATTCTATGTATGTTTTTAGGAGGATGGAGTCTCTCCCACGCTGCCGAGCCGGTTCCTGTGGAGTTGCAGGAGGTTGGAATTGAGGAAAATCTAGGGGATGCGATCTCTCTTGACTTGGAATTTGTTGACGAAACAGGGGCGCCAGTTCCACTACGGGCCTTTTTTGATGGAGAGCATCCCGTTCTCTTAAATCTTGTCTACTACGAATGCCCCAACCTTTGCAATTTCCTTCTGAACGGCTTCACCGAAGGGCTCACCGGTTTGAGGTGGACTGCGGGGGATGAGTTTCAGATCGTGACTGTGAGCATCGATCCTCGAGAGGGGCCTGAGTTAGCCGCCACAAAGAAAGAGGCCTATCTAAAACTCTACAAGCGCTCGGAAGCGAGAGAGGGATGGCACTTTCTAACGGGATCCGAGTCCCATGTTCGTCAACTCGCGCAGGAGATCGGGTTTCGGTACCGATACGATGAGGATCAAAAACAGTACGCTCACGCGGCCGCAGTCTTTGTGCTCACTCCACAGGGGGAGATCTCCCGCTATCTTTATGGGATCGATTACCCTCCTCGGGATCTCAAGTTGGCGTTGCTGGAGGCATCCCAAGGAAAGATTGGAAATCCTGTTGATAAGTTTCTTCTGTTCTGCTATCACTACGATCCCAAGGGGCGAAGGTACGCCTTGTTCGCTACAAACCTTATGAAAATTGCGGGGGGAGCCACCGTGGTTGGAATCATTGCTTTTTTATTCTATTTAGGGATTCAACATCGAAGGAAGGAAAATGTTTCGGTTACTTAGTCGCTCGTCATTACCTCAAGCTTCTACGCTAGCTCCAAAGGTTGATGTTCTTTATGATTTTATCCTTTGGATCAGTCTCATTAGTTTTGTGGCAGTGATTGGGGCTCTGATCTATTTTGTTTTTCGATATCGACGTCGAACCGAATCGGATAAAACCCCCTACATTACAGGGCATTCGGTGGCGGAGAATGCCGTTGCCGTTGGGCTTTTGGCTGTTGTCATGGCGATTTTCGCTTGGGGTTGGATAGGTTATAAAGAGATTATCCAGAGTCCAGCAGAGGCCCTGGAGATACAAATCTTAGGTCGACAGTGGCTCTGGCAAGTGGAATATGATAATGGAAGAACGTTGGTCAATGAACTGGTTGTTCCTAAGGGGAAACCGGTTCAATTGATTATGACGTCGGCCGATGTGCTCCATAGTTTTTATGTCCCCGACTTCCGTCTCAAACAAGACCTGGTTCCCGGGGCCTATACGAAGCTTTGGTTTGAGGCAACGGAGGCCGGTGAACACCAGGTCTTCTGCGCCGAATACTGCGGGACCGCTCATGCGCAGATGTTTGCAAAAGTGAAGGTTCTTGAGCCTGAAGAATACGCGCGGTGGCAGGCAGAAGGGGGGCAAGCGCAAGTTGCTGCGACCACAGGTGGTAAAAAAGGGGCCGCCCATTCAGTCCACTTGGCCGTCAATCTGGCAGAGAAGGGAAGACAGGTCTTTACTCAAAAAGGGTGCATGGCTTGTCACGCGGTAGAGAAGGGGAAGATATTGGTGGGGCCGAGCCTGTTTGGGATTTTTGGAAAACAGGAAACACTGGCGGATGGATCGAAGGTGGTTGTTGATGAGAATTATTTAAGAGAATCCCTGATGGATCCTCAACTGAAATTAGTCAAGGGATTCCCTCCTCTGATGCCCACATTTCGCGGAGTGTTGACAGACGAGGAAGTGAATGCATTGGTGGCGTACGTAAAAAGTTTGAAATAGAGATTCAACGATGGCTGAACATTCACATCATAAAAGTTATTTAGAAGAAGGCGGAGTGAAATCGTGGTTCACTACGTTGGATCACAAGCGGATCGGAATCATGTACCTCTTTACCACGATGTTCTTTTTTGCGGTGGGGGGGATCTTTGGTCTCCTGGTTCGATTGGAACTGCTCCAGCCCGGCCCTCTCTTTAGCCCCGATCTCTACAACAAATTCTTTACCCTCCATGGCGCGATCATGATCTTTATGTTTATTATTCCCAATATCCCTGCCGCTCTGGGGAACTTTTTCCTCCCCATCCATATCGGCGCCAAGGACGTGGCTTTTCCTCGTCTGAATCTCGCAAGTTATTACATCTTTGTTGGAGGGGCCACTCTCTTGATTCTTTCCCTGTTGACCGGTGGGGTCGATACCGGTTGGACTTTTTACACCCCCTATAGCATTCGAACGGCAACGAGCGTGGTTTTAGCGACCTTGGGTGTTTTTGTGATGGGATTTTCCGGAATCTTGACGGGGCTGAACTTTATGACAACCGTTCACAAATTGCGCGCTCCAGGGATGACTTTTTATCGGATGCCTCTCTTTATCTGGGCGATCTATGCCACCGCCATCATCCAAGTTCTAGCAACCCCGGTCATCGGCATCACAACCCTTCTCTTGGTGATGGAACGCGTTTTGGGAGTCGGTTTTTTTGATCCGAAGCTGGGCGGAGATCCGGTTCTTTTCCAGCATTTCTTCTGGTTCTATTCCCATCCGGCGGTCTACATTATGATTTTGCCTGGCATGGGGATCGTCTCGGAAGTTATTCCTGTTTTCTCGCGCAAGCACATCTTTGGCTACAAGGCGATTGCCTACTCCAGCTTGGCGATTGCTTTTATTAGTTTTATTGTATGGGGACATCACATGTTTGTGAGCAGTCAATCCCCTCTGGCCAATTTCCTTTTCTCCATTCTCACTATGTTCGTGGCGGTTCCCACGGCCATTAAAATATTTAACTGGACGGCAACCCTCTACAAAGGTTCCATCCAACTGAAAACCCCCATGCTTTATGCTTTGGCGTTCATTTTTCTATTTACCATCGGAGGGCTCACAGGGCTTTTCTTAGCGGCCTTGTCAGTCGATGTTCATCTTCATGACACCTATTTTGTGGTGGCTCATTTCCATTATGTCATGATGGGGGGGACCGTGATGGGCTTGCTCGCGGGGCTTCATTACTGGTGGCCGAAAATGTTTGGGAAGATGTATCCAGAGACATTGGGAAAAATCTCTTGGGCCTTCAACTTTGTGGGATTCAACGTGACGTTCTTGCCCCAATTTTGGCTCGGGAGCGATGGGATGCCCCGGCGCTACCATGATTATCTTCCCCAATATGCTCATTGGAACCTTGTTTCCACCGTGGGATCGTGGCTTATCGGAGCGGGAATGCTTCTTATGTTTGGTTATTTTATTGCGTCTCTTTTTAAGAAAGAAAAAGCGGCGGATAACCCCTGGGGCGGAAAAACTTTGGAGTGGCAAATTAGCTCTCCCCCCCCAGTCCATAATTTTGAAAAAACTCCGGTGATTACCGAAGGACCTTATGAATATGGCCAACCCTGATTCTGAACATATTGTTCCTGATCACTTTGATAGCGCGGAGCAGGCTTTTGACGCCTCCAAGATGGGGCTGTGGCTGTTCATGGTGACGGAGATCCTCCTTTTTGGCGGCCTTTTCGTCACCTACATCGTTTATCGCTCTCTCTACCCTGAGATGTTTCATGAGGCCAGTGGTCACTTGAATAAAATTTTGGGTGGGGTCAATACCGTGGTCCTCATTTGCAGCAGCTTCTCGATGGCGATGGCGGTGAACCGAACCCAGTTCAACAAACCGAGGCAGGCCGCATGGCTTTTGCTTTTTACCATTCTTTGTGGCGTCACTTTCATGACGGTGAAGTACTTTGAATACACGCATAAGTTTCATGAGGGATTATTGCCAGGCGCTCACTTTACCTTTGAGGGGATACAGCATCCCAAGACGCCACTCTTCTTCTCTCTCTATTTTATGATGACCGGCTTGCACGGGGTCCATGTGTTGGTGGGAATGGGACTGATTTTCTGGGTTTGGACCCGGACATTGCGAGGCCACTTCAGTAGCCGTTATTACACGCCGGTGGAGCTAACAGGAATTTATTGGCACTTAGTCGATTTAATTTGGATCTATCTGTTTCCGTTACTTTATTTGGTAGGATAATCCATGAGTGAAAAAATACACGATCATCGCAAGGTTTATCTCGGCGTCTTCTTAACCCTTTTGACATTGACGGTGATCACCGTTTGGGTTGCCTTCCATGATTTTGGCTTACTCAATATCGTTGTGGCGATGGGAATTGCAACCATCAAGGGGAGCTTGGTTTGTCTCTATTTTATGCACCTTCGATACGACAATCGTTTGAATCAAGTCATCTTTATCGCCTCCTTTGTTTTCCTGGCGATCTTTGTAGGGCTTACGTTAAGCGATGAGCTGACACGCTCCGTGGAAAAACCGTCGATCATTTCAACAGAGTCTTCTAATCACTAATTGACTCATCGTCCCCTCACCTCTGTTCCTCTCCCCCTTTAGGGGGAGAGGATGAAGGTGAGGGGGTACATGAAAAAAATTTTATGGATGACGATTGGATTGACTTTTCTTCTCATCGTGTGGGGAGGCATTGTCCGCAATAGTGGCGCAGGCCTTGCCTGTCCCGATTGGCCTCTTTGCCATGGAAAGATCATCCCGCCGTTAGAGACGCTCATTCTTCTGGAGTGGGGGCATCGTCTCATCGCTTCATTCGTGGTTCTCTTCACCTTCCTTGTGGTTCTTTTTGGGATCGGTTCTCAAAAATATCGCAGGCTAATCGGGGAAATGGCTCTGATCACTTTTTTTCTTTTGATCGTTCAGGCTTTGCTAGGAGCTCTAACCGTAAAGTACGGTTTGGGGCCGCAATTTGTCACACTTCATCTCGCGGTTGCTTGGATTTTTTTGGCCCTGCTGTTGTGGATGTATCTTGTCATTGCGAGGCCCGCAGGACCGAAGCAATCTCCAGGCGGGGGGATTGCGGAGCCTGTCCTGAGCGAAGTCGAAGGAGCCCCTCGCAATGACAGAAAGCTGGCGCTTCTCGCTACGGTGTTGGTCTATGGCCAAGGGGTTTTAGGAGCTTATGTCGGCTCTTCTCACGCGGGCCTGGCTTGTCCCGATTTCCCCACCTGTTTCGGCCGGTGGATTCCCACCATGACAGGAGGCATTCCTTATCAGTTTGCGCATCGAATGGTTGCCTTCTTGGTTTTGGCCACGATCATCGGTTTGGTCACGACCGGATTCCAGGCTCCCATCGAGAAATGTTTTCGGTCCCTCTTGTGGGGGATTTTGAGCGCCACGATCCTTCAGATCTCTTTTGGGATTGGGAATGTTCTTCTTCGGCTCCCACCCTGGATGAGCGTGGCTCATCTGGGGGTGGGAACGGCGTTATTTGCCATGTTGGTTGTTGTTACGTATATTTTAACTCATGAGCGGAAAAATGCTGGCTTATCTCCAACTCACTAAGCCGCGAATTAGCCTGTTGTTTGCCATCACAGGCTTAACGGCCATCCTCATGGAGGGGAGTTTACTCTCTCATCCTTTGCGGATTGCTGCCTTAGTTTTAGCCATTTTCATGGTGGGAGGGTCCGCCAACGCTTTCAATCAATACTTTGAACGGGAGATCGACAAGCAGATGAAACGGACGGCCAAAAAACGTCCGCTGCCTCGAGGGATCATCACTCCCCGATCCGCTCTTGTTTTTAGCATTAGCGTGGGCGTGATAGGGACCCTCTCTTTGTTCATTTTGGGAGGTGGGTTGGCGGCTATTTTCGGTTTAGCAACCATCCTTTACTATAGTTTTTACTACACCCTTTGGCTGAAACCTCGAACCCCTTACAATATCGTCATTGGCGGAGCCGCAGGGGCGATGGGGCCTTTGATCGGTTGGGCCGCGGCTTCCGGTGGGGTGGATTGGATTCCATTCATTTTATTCTTAATCGTTTTCATGTGGACGCCGCCGCACTTTTGGGCGCTCGCTTTGTGTTGCAAAGAGGATTACGAAAAAGTTTCTCTTCCCATGCTCCCTGTGGTTGCGGGGGAAGAGGTCACGCGCCGGTACATCATTCTTTATTCTTTACTTTTGGTCCCTTTGACTTTGAGCCTTTATTTTTTTAAGGGGGTGGGAGAACTCTATCTTGGGGTTGCGTTCATCTTAGGGGCTCTTTTCATCGCGGGGAGTTTTTGGATTCATCGCAAGAAAACCATCCAATCCTATTGGGCTTTCTTCGGGTTTTCGATCGCCTATCTTCTCCTCCTTTTTATAGCTCTCATTTTCGATACACTCCTTTGATGCCTGCCAGATACTCTTTACAGTGTAAAAAATAGTCAGTTTGTGCCGAAATCGCACGATTTTTCTGGCCCCCGTTTTTGGCCCAGAAATTTATCCTAAAAAAACCTTATTTAACAGTAGGTTACAAAGGCCTCTTTTTTCTCCTTTTGGCACGAAGTTTGCATAGAGAGGTTGTAGGATATGAGTTTAATTCTAATTTATAAGGAGGAAAACACCATGAAACGCCAGTCATTGATTAGCTTCGTTATATTAACCACTGGATTTTTAGGCTTTTTGGCCTTATCCACGGCTACCTTTATCGGTTGCGGTGGCGGAGGCTCTAGTGGCTCTACCACGACCACCAGTGACACTGACACCACCGATGATGTCACGGGAGAAACTCTCCAAAGCCTTTCCAACGTCCCGGATATTAATCTGGATAACCTTGATGTGACCTCTCAAACGGGATCCGCTTTGAAGATCGCCGGCCTGGCCCATGCGGCCCTGCAGGCGGCCCTCGTGGATAACGATTCCACGGCATTCTCTCGCGCCGGCTGCGAATATCGGCAGATGATGGATGAGGTCAAATATATCACAGCGGATGTCCAGTCGAATATCTGCGTGCTCAAGGCCATGGAGGCCGCCGATATCGGTGTTTCTGTGCCGGAGTCCGGTTGTAATTACTATAACATGACGATTCCTGCTGTTTTCGATGAGGGTTCCGAGGGGGCGGTCGATGAAAGTACCGTCACGGAGGCTTCCACTTTCTCCGTAAAGTTGCGAATCTGCTTTAGTGATCCGCAACTGACAATGGCTTTGTGCGATAATGAAACAGGGAGTGATGATCAAACGATGTGGTTTGACATCGCAGCGGTGGATGGGAAATTCGATGGGAATTTAGTCGACATCTTCCCTTCCTTCCAAGACCCCACGATCACAGAAGGTTTTCAAGTCGAGATCAATCTTCCCAATCGTGAGAGTCTCGCGGAATACGTAGAAGGGGATGAAGGAAGTATCGGCGCTAAATTTAGTGGCGTCTGGGGGAATGGGTCGATGGGGTTGGCCACCCTTATTGAAAGTGATGTTCCGGCGAACGTCGTAACAGGATCGTTCCAATCGACTTGCGCCGAGGCGATTGGCGACTGCGGAGATTTTACGGGGCGCGTGTATACCAAGGCGAATCCGGATGGAGGGTGCTCTCAATTCGACGCTTCTGGAACTTACCCGACTTGGCATACCTGTAGCGCCGTTGGGGATGAGGCCTGTCAGGAGTTGATCACGGCGGGAATCGCCGATTCCGCAAGCGATTTCGTCTGCTTTAAACCCTGTGATGAGACCACCGAGGGACAAGACCGCCCGATCACCGATTGTGTAGAAGCCGCGGATTCCGATGGGAACTGTACCTTTGAAGATGCGGGAACCGAATGTTTTACCTTTTCGAAAGATTCCGAAGGAACACTGAGTTATTATACCTACGATGTCAATCAGACCGGCGCCGATGCGACGATTGTGGATTACCACACTCTAGTGAGCGCCCAAGATCTCTCCACACATGAAGCTCCTACGATTGCGTTTGCCTCGGATCAGGTGTGGGATTGCACGGCTCCAGATTCTTTTACAGAGATTGATCTGAGCGATCCTGACAATATGGCCGGCTTAAGCGCTCTGGACGCCTGTTTTGCGAAGGTCGATGGGCAGGACGATGATCGAGAACGAGATTCCTGTCACGACCAAGAAGGGGAGGACGATTTTGAAAAAGAGGTCGGTGTCGATGGTGAAAAAGGTAAACAGACTGACGAGGAAGGGGGTAGTTATGGAGTAAGTGACGGCGATAACGTGGGGCAACCATGCTCTGCCGATGCCGATTGCGAGGATGGGCTCAGGTGTGACACCTCTGTGGGCATCTGTTCGAGAAAGTGCCGCAACGATGACGAATGCGCTGCTGGGGGCTTTGGAGATCAGGATACCTTATTCGCTTGTGCCGAGTCGGGGTTCTGCCAAGACACGGGGGAGGTGAACCCGGATAGTGGAGTGGATCCGTCCTGCAGCTCCGACAGTGATTGCGTTGCCCTCTTGCAGGAAACAGGAATCCTGTCGACTGCAATTTGTAGCAGCGGTCAGTGCATGGTCAGTTGCCAAGTCGACGCCAACGTCTGCACGCAGGTGTCGCAGGCCTTTGGCCAGATGTTTAGTTGCGCTGCGATCCCTGGAACGGGCACCTTCTGTACTCCTCAATAATAGAGGGGGAGTTTAGTTTCCTAGAAATGAGAGCCGCCTTGCCAGAAATTGGCACGGCGGCTCTTCTATTTTGGAATGGGCCGTGCAGGGATTGAACCAGGGCCCCAGGCGGCGCCACCGGTTCGAGCCGCCTGGGAGCTCCGGGTCGCAAAGTCGTTGGAATTGAAAGATCTTTAAAGTTGGGCCGTGCAGGGATTGAACCTGCGACCCGCTGATTAAGAGTCAGCTGCTCTACCAACTGAGCTAACGGCCCTTAGCGAATGTAATAAATGACTTTATACTTCGTTGGCCTCCTTCGGCGCTCGCTCAGCGTACGCTATAAGTACGCTTCGCTCGGCCTCAGTCGGCCGCCTCGTCTAAAGTCATTTCTTACGTTCGCTTCACAGTTATCAAATTCCTCTTTAGGAGGCAAGATGTTGGAGGAGTTCTCGAAGTTTTCGGGCTGCAATCGCGCGGTGGCTGATTTGAGATTTGACCGTTTCTCCCAGCTCTCCAAAAGTTTTGCCAAGGCTTGGAATAAGAAAGAGGGGATCGTAGCCAAAGCCGCAGGTTCCTCGCGGCTCTGAAGCAATCACCCCTTCGCAGGTCCCTTCCACCACTTCACAATCTCCCGAAGGTTTGGCCAACGCCAGAGCGCATCGGAAACGGGCGGTTCGCTTCTCAGAAGCAATCCCTTCCAACGCCTTCAAAAGTTTTTCGTTGTTCTCTGGATCGGTGGCTTGAGGGCCTGCGTAGCGAGCCGAAAAAACGCCAGGCTCCCCTCCTAAAACGTCCACCTCTAAACCCGAATCGTCTGCCAGGCTGAATTTCCCCGTCTGTTGAGCGGTCGTTACCGCTTTCTGGAGCGCGTTCTCTCTAAAAGTGGGTTTGTCTTCCGGAGGCATTGAGAATTCAGGAAGATCTTGAAGCGTGAGGATCTGAAGCGGAAGACCTTCGAGCATTCTCTTTAATTCTTGCGCTTTGTGAAGATTGCGTGTTGCTAGGGCTAGTTCTTTAAAGGATCTGTTCATCCTTTTGAAGTCGTAAATTTTAGAAGATCTCCAAGAGCCTCTTTCTGGATTCGTGTCAGCTCTCGGATTCCTAAAACACTCAATTCCAACATTTGATCCCATTGCTCTTTAGAAAAGGGCTGCCTTTCTGCGGTTCCTTGCACCTCCACAATTTTACCACTCCCGGTCATCACCAGATTGGCGTCGACTTCGGCGGTAGAATCTTCGGTGTAGTTTAGATCGAGTAGAACCGTCTGATTGCAGATCCCCACACTGATAGCGGCAACGGTATCGCGAACAGGGGATTGCGATAAAATCCCCCCTGCTTTGAGCCAGTGGAGGGCCTCCACAAGGGCCACAAAACCACCCGTAATCGAAGCGGTGCGGGTTCCACCCTCAGCTTCAATGACATCGCAATCCACCCAAATCGTTCGTTCTCCCAGAACATTCATATTAACAACGGATCGAAGGGCGCGCCCAATCAGACGTTGAATTTCGTGGGTTCTCCCCCCTACCTTGCCGGCGCTGGATTCCCGAGTCATTCGGGTGGAGGTCGATCGAGGGAGCATCCCATACTCAGCCGTAATCCAGCCCTTTCCGGTCCCTTTCAGAAAAGGAGGGACCCCTTCGACCACCGAGGCGTTGCAAACCACGCGTGTCCCCCCCATGGTGATGAGAACAGACCCCTCCGCCTGTTTTACAAAACCTCTTTCGATGGAAACTTTTCGAAGCTCCTTAGGAGCTCGGCCGTCTGTTCTCATGGGTCTCACTACCTAACATAAAAAAGTGGAGATGACAAATCAATCCCAGCGTTTTTCAACCCACCTTTCAATCCTTCGAGTCTTTTTGTCGATGTATCTCGAATGTTGTTGCTTTTCATAACGCAGAGGAGAGGGGAGAATCGCTGCAAGCCAGGAGGCCTCTTCCAAAGTGAGGTCGCTCGCCGATTTATTAAAATAATGTCGGGCGGCCGCCTCTGCCCCATAAATTCCTCGTCCCCACTCGGCCACATTGAGGTAAACCTCAAGGATGCGAGACTTGGAGAGCTCGCGCTCGAGTCGGGAAGTAATAACCATCTCTTGGAATTTGCGCCAAAAGGTTTTGGAGGGGTTGAGGTAGAGGTTTTTGGCTAATTGCTGGCTAATCGTGCTTCCCCCGGCGTAGAGCTGACGTCTTTTAAGATTTTTCTTTACCGCTTCCCAGATGGCGTTCCAGTCGGTCCCATTGTGCTCGTAAAAGTTGATGTCTTCGGCAACGATTACGGCATGGCGAAGGGTGGGGGCAATTGCAGTGAGCGAAACCCAGATCGGCCTTCCATGAATCCCTTGTTCCTCTCGATAGCGCATGAGAGCGGTTTTCTGAGGGTTCTTCCATCGGAGCTCGCTCACATCAGGAAGATGAATGTAGCCCACGAGTCCGAAGATTAAGAGGAGTAGAAATAAAACGGCCAAAAGCCTTAAACCCAAGCGCATACATTTAGGATAGCGGAATTGTAAAAGTTTGAGAAGCCATGGAGCGCATTCTCTTGACCCTAGGCCCTAAACTCTATACTCTAAGCGGTATTGCGCCCGTAGCTCAGGCGGATAGAGCATCTGCCTTCAAATAGGAGCCTTTATGCGGAATGAAAACGCATAAAGTGGATGCTGCTATATGCAAGGAAGTCCTAATTTCAATTAGGATTATTTGCAGGCAACCTCTCCATACAAAGTCATCCTGAGTCCCGAAGGGACGAAGGATCCCGATGCACTAGGAATAACGGGATCCTTCACCTTTGGTTCGGGATGATTGGCAGAGAGAGTCCTCAGAGACTATACGCAGCACACCTGAAATGGTGAAGACATAGTCCAGACTACAACCTCCGCTCTGGAGGGCCCAGGTAACTGGGAGTAGTAAGCTAAGCAGAGGGTCGGAGGTTCGAATCCTCCCGGGCGCACCAAAAATTTGCGGCAGCGAATTTTTCCCGAAAAACGAAAAACGTCAACGAATTACAAGTCTTTACTCGGTTCTAAATGCCGCAAATTTTCGTTCACGTGGTTCGTAATCCGTTCTTCGGGAAGAGAAAACGTTATGAGTCAATTCGCATTTGAAAATCTGGACGTTTATAAAAGAGCTCTCAGCTTTTCTAAAAAGATTTTAACAATTACAAAGGAAGTCAAAGGCCAATACAGTTGGTGCGACCAACTTAATAGGGCAGCTACCAGCATTACGCTTAATCTTGCCGAAGGCTCCGGACGTTGGCATGCCAAAGACAAAGCTAATTTTTATTTTATTTCTCGCGGATCAGCCTTCGAATGTGTGCCGCTGATTGAGCTTGGTTTTGAATTGGGATTGATTGTTGAGATTCAGAAAACAGAGTTACGCGACGATCTTCAGGCTGTTTGCCAGATGCTTACAAAATTGATTCAAAGCCTGAAAAGGGAGCCGGACTAAGGACTTGAGCAATGATTAAATGTGTTTATTGTCAAAACCAGGAAACTGATTCCGAGTCTCATATTATTCCCGAAGGATTAGGAACGGGGCCAACACTGTTAGGTGCAGTTGGTCGATCTTGCAACAATGATTTTGGGAAAGTGGAACAGGTCATCATTAAGGCTCTCGCACCTATTACCAACTTTCTTCAGCTTACTGGGAAACGTGGCAAGCGCCCTGCGCTAGAGTTAGAAGCTGACTTTGGCGATGTGAAACAACGGATAAAGGTTCGTAATCCACAGGATCTTAAACAACGACTTTTCTCCTATAAAACAGCGATATCTTCTGATGGTAAGAAAAAGAAAATTGCCTTTATAGGACCTATTGATCAACTTGAAGAGGCTAGGAAAAGTTATTCTGAAAAGTATCCGAATACTACATGGGAAGACATGCAGTCTTCTGATATCAGTGACGTGGCCTTTTATCTTCATTTCGACTTCGCAATTTTTTACAATCCATTCTGCATGAGGGCAGTTGCAAAAATCGCATTTGAGTGGTGGATCAAACAACGTAGTCCTGGCGTAGTACAAGGTAATGAATATGATGCTATTCGCAATTTTATTAAAGCAGGAGAATTTCCCAACTACCCAATTGTAAGCATTGTGCAAGATCGAACGATCATTAATGCGTTTGGACCAATTCCATTCGGAATCCATACATTGTTCTGTAGTATAGATCCTCATAGCAGTAATTTGGTTATCTTGGTTGGCCTATTTTCATTAGTTTTCTATAAAGTTATTCTGACAAAACGGCATACGGCACTAGCCAAAATAGAGCAATTGGCCACAGTAAATCCTCAAACTGGTCAATATTACGAACCGATAATCAGATTATCGTTAAGAAGCGGCCCTTATATCTCAAAAATAGAAAAGGCTGATTGCATTGATCCGTTAAAGGCAATTCAGAACATGAAGCCGTTTCTCTTAAACCGGCTGAATAATGGTTTTGAAGCAATCAGGGCCCAAAGCACTTAAAATGGAGTGCCTATGCAAAATTTTCAGGCTGTAAGTGTAATTTCAGCACACGCGGTTCTAAAAGCGTCCAGTCGGGAGCGCCAATTTTGACTTGACCAAGTTGACCAGATTAAGTATACTTGCTTTATGCCTTTAAGATATTCTATTTACCAGGCCAAGAGCAGGTTGAGCGAGGTAATCCGGCTAGTCAAGAAGCATCGCTTCGTCATCATTACAGAACGTGGGCACGATATAGCCAAGGTGGTTCCTTTAACTTCCCACAACGGCATCGTTAAACGATTGGGTGAGTTAGAACTTTCCGGAATTATTACGACTTCTGCAGCTCGTCCAGGAGAGATTCGACCGATGGCCAAGCGGCCTGGGGCTCTGCGACGATTTCTCCAATCCAGGGACTAAATGAAAATCGCCTACATCGATACCTCTGTTATTGTGGCGATTCTCTTTAATGAGCGGGGTGGAAAAGCGATGAGGCGGTCGCTGCAAAAGCTCGATGCCGTTTTCTCTTCCAATTTGCTGGAGGCTGAGTTACGATCCGTTTTTGTTCGAGAAGCCATCGACATTCAATTCGCAAGCGCGTCTCTGGATGCAGTTCGGTGGGTTTTGCCAGATCGTCCTTTGAATCCAGAGATCAGCGCAGTATTAAAGCAGGGTTATTTGCGGGGTGCCGATGCGTGGCATCTTGCATGTGCCCTTTATTTGTCCCCTCGGTCCTCAGATCTGCTTTTTCTAACTTTGGACGTTCCTCAAAAAAAGATAGCCGCTAAACTAGGTTTTTCTGTTAAGGAATAGTAAGCTAAACAGAGGGTCGGAGGTTCGAATCCTCCCGGGCGCGCCAAATTTTTAATTTAGAACATGACCTTACTACCTTTAAATTCACTCAAACGTTCTGAAGTATATAGTTTTATTGGAGGCCTTTTTGTATCCATTTCTTGGGTGCTTTATTGGCATGAAGATAAGGATGATTTCTTCGAGCCGATATATCTCTTAGCATGGCTTTGGGGGACGATTGCTTTATTTGTAGTAGAATTAATTTTATTATTTTTTGTGTTTAGAATTCTCTTATGGCTATTAAGAAGCATAGATGAGGACAATTTGTATAAAATTGCTCGCATTGAGAAGGATCCCATCCAAAATTATATTTGGTGTGATTATGTGGATAGTCTTCTTGAATCAGCTCATTTAATTATTGTGGTTCTCCTTTCTTTACTGTTTTCTTCTTATCCATTATATAATATTGCACAAACGTATTTAGTTGCAAATAGTATCTGCCCAATCATTATTGTTGCTTTGTTCTTATCTTTTATCCTGCTTTGGTTGGATGTACTCTTGTTGCGCCAATACTCGTCCATCTTACTGCTAAAGTCTAAATCCAAATTAGATTTTGTAGATAAGAAGAAGTATGCAGAAAAGCGAGCTGAATTTTATGCAGAAATTTGTAACGAGCGTGACCGTAAAGAATTAGAAGCTATGAAAATTGCTTCGCAAGCGGACTAACGACCTATTTCTCAAAAAATTCTCGTAACACTCCTTTATAAGTCGTTGATTTAAAATTCCAAGGAGATTTTTTATTTTCCCATAGCAACAATCCGCCATTTAGAGTCGAAGGAGTATATGAGGGCAGGATCACATCATTCTGCCACTCCATCCGTCATTCCCGTAAAAACGGGGACCCATGTCATTCCCACGAAAGTGGGAATCCAGTCCATTGAAAGAACTGGATCCCCGCTTCCGCGGGGATGACGATCGACTGCGGACTTTGACATGACTGTGGAGTATTTCAAGTCTTTATGTTGTTCTTCATGCCTTAGGGTTTTTACTCCGTGTGGACAGTACCCCAAAAGCCGCCTGAAACTTCGAGCTTACGGAACCAGGATTTGGATGTCCGTGATCCATCCAGCATTGACGCGGGAGGACGATCCCACTATCATTGGAAAACCGTCTAAACATACACTCTTCTCATCGGGGCGTAGCGCAGACTGGTAGCGCATCTGCTTTGGGAGCAGAGGGTCCCCGGTTCAAATCCGGGCGCCCCGACCATTTTAGGAGATCCCATTGACTTTAGAATGATGGGATCGTAGATTTGAAAATCTTTTAGAGATTTTAACTTCATAAAGGAGGTACAAGCCATGGTTAAAGTAGGCGAAAAAGTCCCTGAGTTTCAGGTCGATGTTTTTGAGAATAATCAAACCAAGAAGTTCAAGCTTTCCGATTATTCTGGAAAGTGGTTGGTTCTTCTCTTTTATCCTGCCGATTTTACTTTTGTTTGTCCAACGGAGTTGGAAGAGGCCGCGGGGCTCTACGATTCGTTTAAAAAGGAAGGGGCTGAGGTGGCTAGTGTTAGCACCGACACGGTCTACGTTCATAAAGCGTGGCATGATGGTTCCCCCTCGATCCAAAAGATCCGCTATCCGATGATTGCGGATCCGACGGGAAATCTTTGCCGTCTCTTTGGAACCTACATCGAAGCGGCAGGGCTTTCATTGCGAGGGAGTTTTATTATTGATCCCGATGGCGTTCTCAAAGCGATCGAGATCCATGACAACAGCATTGGTCGGAGCGCTGAAGAGATCTTGAGAAAACTTCAGGCAGCCAAGTTTGTCCGGGAGAACAAGGGGGAGGTTTGTCCCGCCAGTTGGAGGCCCGGCAAAAAGACCCTCAAGCCAAGCCTAGATCTCGTTGGCAAAATTTAAGGTGCCCTTGACAGAGTGAGCCGAGGTGGCGAAATTGGCAGACGCGCATGGCTTAGGACCATGTGTCGAAAGACGTGGGGGTTCAACTCCCCCCCTCGGCATGAATGGGTTAGGAATTTATGAAGATCGACTTGGAAGAGATCAGTTCCATTGAAAAAAGGATTAGCGTTCAAGTTCCCAAGGTCGAGGTCGACAAGGAATTTGAGGATGCCTATCGCAAGGCTCAAAGGCGGGCCAAGGTCAAAGGGTTCCGTCCAGGCAAAATCCCTCGGCCGGTGCTCGAGCGAGTTTATGGGAATGAGGTTCGCCACGATGTGGCCGAGAAATTATTCTCTAGTTCCTATCCGCAGGCGTTACAGCAACTCTCTTTGGAGGCTATCTCCAAGCCGATTTTAGAGAAGATCAACATTGTTCCTGGAGAAGAATTTCATTATGTGGCCCGTTTTGAGATTCGCCCTCAAGTGGAGGTTCGGGAGTACAAAGGATTTGAGCTTCAAAATAAGAAGGTTCACGTCGGTGAAGAGGAGATTCGGAAAGAGCTGGAGAAGGTTCAGAATAGTTTAGCTCAACTCAAGCCGTTAGTGGAAGATCGTGGGGTTCAAAAAGGGGATTTTGTTCGAATCGATTTTGAGGGGAGTCTTGAAGGCAAAAAAATCCCCGAGGCAAGCGCCACCGATTACCTTTTAGAGATTGGCTCGAACCAGTTTGTCCCGGGTTTTGAAGAGCAGCTGATGGGGGAGCGTTCTGGAGGCGCTCGAGAGATCCAGGTGACGTTCCCTGAAAATTATCCCAAGAAAGAGCTTGCTCAAAAGGGGATCCTCTTTCGAGTTACGGTTAAGGAGATCAAAACTAAAGAACTTCCCTCACTCAATGACGAGTTTGCAAAGAGTGTTGGGGATTTTGAGACCTTGGATCAACTCCAATCGAAGATTCGCTCTCAATTAACAGCGCGAGAAGAACATCAGGCCCAAGCCGACCTTCGCCATCAGTTGGTTCGACAACTGATTGAGAAGAACCCCTTTGATCTTCCTGTTTCGATGATCGAATCCGAGCTCGAATGGATGGTTTACAATACGGAGCAACGATTCGCGCAGCAAAAGATCGACCCTAAAAAGATCGGTTGGGATCCTGAAGCGGCGCGGACAAATTATCGTTCTGAGGCAGAACAGCGGGTGAGAGCTTCTCTTCTGTTAGAGGCGATTGCTCGCAAAGAGTCGATTGAGATTGAAGAGGGCGATCTCGATCAGCATTTTCAAAAACTCTCAGCACAGATGAAACATCCTGTGGAGCAGATTCGTCCGGTCTACGAGAAGCAAGGTCTTATGGCGGGCGTTCGTGCGGATCTTCGGCACCAAAAAGTTCTAGAATTCCTCCTTTCACAATCCAGAATTTCCTAACGTCATCTCCGTGAGAACGGGGATCCAGTAACATCCATAAGACTGGGTCACTGCTTTCGCGGGGATGACATTTTTGCAGAGTTGTCTTGATTTTTGAGAGGGAAGCACTATAATTAACAGAGACTCCATTTCTCGCTGCACTGAGTCATGAGGAGGTTTTATGAATCTGATTCCCATGGTCGTCGAACAAACTCACCGAGGAGAGCGCGCCTACGACATCTATTCGCGCCTGTTAAAAGATCGGATTGTTTTTATAGGCTCCCCCATTAATGATGACGTTGCTAATTTGGTGATTGCTCAGATACTCTTTTTGGAGTCGGAGGATCCCGACAAAGATATTCACCTCTACATTAACTCCCCCGGCGGGATCGTGACGGCGGGGTTGGCGATTTATGACACCATGCAGTATGTGAAACCGGATGTTTCGACCTTGTGCATGGGGCTTGCCGCGAGCATGGGGGCATTGCTGTTGGCGGCAGGGGCGCGGGGAAAACGATTTGCGTTGCCGCATGCCCGGATTTTGATCCATCAACCGAGTGGCGGTTTTCATGGGCAGGCCACCGATATCGATATCCAAGCTCGAGAGATTTTGCGGATGAAGGAGGAGTTGAATCGGATTCTCTGCGAGCACACGGGGCAGACTTTGGATAAGATCATGAAAGATTCTGATCGCGATTTCTATATGACCGGTGGCGAGGCGATGAAATATGGGATTGTAGATCAGGTGGTGGAGCATCGTGAAGTAGAGAAACCGAAGAAGGTCGTCGGAGGTTAACTTGATCACAAAGCGTCGAGAGGACAACGGACAGCTCAACTGCTCCTTTTGCGGGAAGAGTCAAAGGGAGGTGAGGAAGCTTATTGCGGGGCCCACGGTTTATATCTGCGATGAGTGCATTGAGCTTTGCAATGACATTATCGCCGAGGAGTACGAGCGAGAAGAATTTTCTAACGCCAAGAAAAAGATCCCAAGACCAGCGGAGATTAAAAGAGTCTTGGACCAGTATGTGATTGGGCAGGAAAGAGCCAAGAAGATTCTCTCCGTTGCTGTTCATAACCATTATAAAAGGATCGATTCGAAAGGGCATTTGGATGATGTCGAGCTCCAAAAAAGCAACATCTTGCTGATTGGCCCCACAGGATCTGGGAAAACGTTATTGGCTCAGACGTTGGCCCGAATTCTGGATGTTCCGTTTACGATTGCGGATGCGACCAGTTTGACCGAGGCGGGATATGTCGGTGAGGATGTGGAGAACATCATTTTGAACCTCTTGCAGAACTCGGAATATGATGTTGAAAAGGCGCAACGGGGGATTGTCTACATCGATGAGATCGACAAAATCTCTCGAAAGTCTGAGAACCCCTCTATTACGCGCGACGTGTCGGGAGAGGGGGTGCAGCAGGCTCTCCTTAAGATTATCGAAGGGACCATGGCCAGTGTGCCTCCCAAGGGGGGACGCAAACACCCGCAGCAGGATTTTGTTCAGGTCAATACTTCAGGGATTCTTTTTATTTGTGGCGGGGCTTTTGAGGGACTAGATAGAATGATAGAACAGCGTTTGAGAGTAAAGCAGCTCGGCTTTGGCGCTGAGATTCACAGCAAAAAGGATAAAAAAGTAAGCGAGCTTCTCCATCAGGTGGAGCCGGAGGATTTGCTCAAGTTTGGCCTGATCCCTGAGTTTATCGGCCGTCTCCCTATGATTGCCACGCTGGATCAGTTGGACGAGCAGGCGTTGATCGACATTTTAAGGAAACCGAAAAACGCCTTGATGAAACAGTATCAGAAACTACTTGACTTTGAGGATGTAAAGCTTAAATTCACGGAGGAGGCTGTGGTGGGCATTGCTTCGGAGGCCCTTCGGCGGGGATCAGGGGCCCGCGGCTTGCGGGCGATCCTGGAAAGTGTCATGTTGGATGTGATGTACGATATCCCCTCTCGGAGCGACGTTAAAGAGGTGGTGGTGGACGAAGAGGTGGTTTACGGCAAGAAATCTCCTATACTCGTTTATGAGAAGAAGGTGGGGACTTAAAGGCGATGTTTTATAAAACTGGAGAGGGTGAGAAGGATCCGCA
Organism: Deltaproteobacteria bacterium; assembly: GCA_016202395.1. Lineage (GTDB taxonomy): Bacteria > JACQOV01 > JACQOV01 > JACQOV01 > JACQOV01 > JACQOV01. Next base: position 3,058 of record JACQOV010000095.1, on the reverse strand, counting down.
GAATGTCGGGTTGGGAAGGGAAGTCCCTTTAATCCCGCTGCGCGATATTATTATCTTCCCGCACATGGTGGTTCCCTTGTTTGTGGGGCGTGAGAGGTCGGTTGTGGCCCTCGAAGAGGGGATGAAGGGGGATAAGGATATCCTTCTCGTGGCGCAGAAGAATGCCAAGGTTAACGATCCCAAACCTGAGGATATCTATCTGGTGGGAACGGTTGCCACGATCTTGCAGCTCTTGCGTCTCCCGGATGGAACGGTCAAAGTGTTGGTCGAGGGGAAGAGGCGGGCTCGAATTCTTCAGTTCGTTCCCATTGACAATTACCTTGGAGCTCAGATCCAAGAGATTGAAGAGGAGCTTGTTCAAGGGCCGGATGTCGAAGCCTTGGTTCGCAGCGTTATTTCCACTTTTGAAACTTACGTGAAGCTCAATCCCAAGATCCCGCCCGACATGCTGGTTTCGGTCTCCAGCATTGACAATCCCTCGCGGTTGGCTGACACCGTTATTGCCCATCTCAGCCTGAAATTGGAGGATAAACAGAAGGTTTTGGAGATCGATGGGACGATGTCGCGGCTGGAGAAGATCTATGAACTTCTCCAATCGGAGCTTGAGATTCTGCAATTGGAGCGTCGTATCCGAACTCGGGTGAAGAAGCAGATGGAGAAGACTCAAAAAGAGTACTATCTCAACGAGCAGATGAAGGCCATCCAGAAAGAGTTGGGTGAGAAGGATGAGTTTAAGACAGAAATCCAAGGGCTTGAGGAAAAGACCGAACAGAAGAAGCTTTCGGCAGAGGCCTCCAAGAAGGTCAAATCGGAGATCAAAAAACTCAAGATGATGTCGCCGATGTCTGCGGAAGCGACCGTGGTTCGCAACTACATCGACTGGATCTTATCCCTTCCTTGGGGAGAACGAACTGAGGAAAAGATCGATCTCAAAGAGGCCGAGAAGATTTTGGATGAGGATCACTACGGGCTCAAACAGGTCAAAGAACGGATCGGGGAGTACCTCGCGGTTCAGACTCTCGTCAAAAAGATGAAAGGGCCGATTCTTTGTTTCGTGGGGCCTCCTGGGGTTGGAAAGACCTCTCTGGCTCGATCGATTGCTCGGGCAACCGGTCGAAAGTTTGTCCGAGTTTCGTTGGGTGGGGTTCGCGATGAAGCCGAGATCCGGGGACATCGGAGAACCTACATCGGGGCGCTTCCAGGAAAAATCGTCCAAGGGATGAAGAAAGCAGGGAGCGCCAATCCTGTTTATCTTTTGGATGAGATCGACAAAATGAGCATGGATTTTCGAGGAGATCCTTCCGCAGCTCTATTGGAGGTTCTAGACCCCGAGCAGAATCATATGTTTCAGGATCATTATCTGGATTTGGATTACGATCTCTCCGAGGTCATGTTTATCACGACAGCCAACACCTTGCACCCGATCCCCAATCCTTTGAAAGACCGGATGGAGATTATCCGCATCGCGGGTTACACCGAGGATGAGAAGTTCAATATCGCCGAGAAGTTTTTGGTTCCGAAACAGATCGAAGCTCACGGGCTTAAGAAAGAAAATATCGGGTTCATCCGGTCGGCAACGCTAGCTATTATTCGAAAGTACACGCGGGAAGCGGGTGTTCGCAACTTGGAACGGGAGCTTGCCTCCGTCGCCCGAAAGATTGCCAAAGAGGTTGTTAAGGCAGGGGAGATCGATCGAAAGATCAAGATCACCTCGACCAGCGTTTCAAAGTATCTCGGTGTTCCTAAGTATCGATATGGCAGGATTGAAGAGAAGGACCAGGTCGGTCTTACGAATGGGCTTGCGTGGACAGAGGTGGGGGGAGAGCTGTTGGTAACAGAGGTGACCGTGATGCCTGGAAAAGGAAAGCTGATCGTCACCGGAAAACTGGGAGACGTTATGCAAGAGTCAGCGCAGGCGGCATTGAGCTACGTTCGATCGCGTGCCATGGAGTTGGGCTTTGACAAAGACTTTTATCAAAAATTGGACATCCATATCCATATTCCCGAAGGGGCAATCCCCAAGGATGGGCCCTCCGCCGGGATTACCATGGCAACCTCCATTGCTTCGGCGCTCTTGAAGATCCCTGTGAAGTACAGCCTGGCAATGACGGGAGAGATCACTTTGAGAGGGCGTGTCCTTCCCATTGGAGGGTTAAAGGAGAAACTCCTTGCCGCTCATCGAGGGGATATTAAAACGGTGGTGATTCCGAAGGAGAATGAGAAGGATCTCAAAGAGATCCCTTCAAAGATATTGAATTCTCTCAAAATTGTTTGTGTGGAACACATGGATGAGGTTTTGAATCATGCCCTTGCGATGGAGGATCCAAGTCAGATTTGGAAGAAGATAGAGACTCCCGAAAAAGAGGGGGTTGAGGAGCCTGTTTATCCTCAGACGGATGAGGAAGAAAACCGCACCCCCTCGTTTCGCCATTAATTTAAGGGCCCACATTCCCTGGAAGCCTTATCCATATTGAGAAATCACTTGACAAGCGCTTTCCGCGTTGATTATAGTGGCAACATCAGTTAAATTCCATAACAACTCTAAAAAGGGGGAAAATCCGTGAATAAAGCAGAGCTGATTCAAGCCGTCGCTGCCAAGGCAAAGTCTTCAAAGGCAGCCGTTGAGAATATCGTCAATGCCTTTACCGGAACCGTAGCTTCAGCCCTTAAAAGAAAAGATAAGGTGACGCTCGTCGGTTTTGGCACTTTTGGGCTCTCTTCGAGAGCAGCTCGGATGGGGAGAAATCCTCAGACAGGGGAACAGATCAAGATTAAGGCATCGAAAAACGTTAAATTTAAAGCGGGCAAAGACCTCAAGAATCAGGTCAATCGCTAAGATTTGACGTTTTGGATCTTTTCATCTGTGGGTGAGTGGTTTACGGATAGCCCAGGATTCCGTTGGTTCCTGGGCTGTCTTTTGTTTGTAGGGCGGATAGCTCAATTGGGAGAGCGTTGCCCTTACAAGGCAAAGGTCGCAGGTTCGATCCCTGTTCCGCCCAGGTGAATGCAATGTTGGAAGGGGTGGTAGTTCAGTTGGTTAGAACGCCGGCCTGTCACG
>JACQOV010000099.1 GCA_016202395.1 Deltaproteobacteria bacterium | reverse complement strand
CCCGTAGGGCCGATTTCTGTTAGAGGGGACAAAAATCTTGCGAGTGAAGCGAGAAAAGACATTCCCGTGAACATTTCCCACCGATAAGCCCAAAATTTCTTGAAGCCGCTCAAGGAATATCCTAACCTAGAAACTGGGGGTGGGCGAGATAGTCCCTCGCCTTTCCAAAGGGGTTAAAATTTGCTACTGGATTCTCTGTGTATACTATAGCGATTGAACTTCCATTCTCTGCAGCTCACCAGCTTCGCTTCGCCAATGGTGAGATGGAACCTCTGCACGGCCACAATTGGAAGGTGAAAATCGAGGTCTCAAAAGAATCCCTCGACTCTCAAGGATTGGTGATTGATTTTGAGGAACTTAAAAAAACCACACAAGGAATCATCCAGCGCTTAAACTACACTTTCATTAATGAAGTTCCCCCTTTTGATAAAGTGAATCCATCGGCTGAAAACCTGGCTTTCCATATCTATCAAGAACTTCACAGAGAGCTCAAAAAAGAGGCGGTCCGGATCGAAAAAGTGACTGTATGGGAGACGGAAGATGCTCAAGCCACTTACATCGCCTAAAGCGGTTGCTCTCTTATCGGGAGGACTTGACTCCGTGGTTTCCTTTAAAAAAGCCCTCGATGAGGGGGAGATTTTACTCGCACTCACTTTTGATTACCATCAACGAAGCGCCGCAAAAGAGGTGGAGTCCGCTCAAAAGGTTTGCAAAAGGTATAATGTTCCTCACCGAACGATCGAGCTTCCTTGGCTTGCTGAAATTGGGAAGGGGGCCCTCGTGAATTCTAAAGAAGCGCTGCCTCAAATTCAACCCGAGGAGCTGAATCATTTGAAGACCACTCAAGAAACCGCCAAGAAAGTCTGGGTTTCAAATCGAAATGGCGTATTGATTGAGATTGCCGCAGCCTTCGCGGAATCGCTCCATGCCAATTGCGTAGTCACTGGTTTTAACGCCGAAGAAGCAGCAACCTTCCCAGATAACACTGAGGAGTATTGTAAAGCTATCACACAGGCCCTGCGCCATTCGACCTCCAACCAGGTTCAGGTGCTGAGTTACACGCAACACCTTATGAAAAAGCAGATTGTGGAACTTGGGATTCAGATTCAGGCGCCTCTGGATCTGATCTGGAGTTGCTACGAAGGACGAGAAAAGATGTGCGGGCTCTGCGAATCTTGTCAAAGGGCCAAGCGGGCCTTTCTGCAAGCAGGGCATCTCCATTCTATCCAAAACCATTTTCAAACTCTTTAAAAGATGAATCGCCTCAAAACACAATGGATTGAAGAACGAATCCCCTACACGGGGCTAGAGCTCCGTTCTCATTTTGCTTTGGAAAAATGGGACATTGAAGGTGATAACGTCATTGCCTTCATCGGAGAGTGCAACGTGCCCAAAAATCACCTTGTCGATTTATTAGACGCGAAGACCAATGCCGTAATCTATAGCCCTCTCATGCTTCACTTTTTAGGAGAATTTTTCAATGATAATCTCGAAAGGGCGATCTGGCGCCAACGATTGTTTGTGACGATTTTAAAAGAACGGTGCGAAGCTCTCATCCCAAAACTTCGACTTCAACGAAAAGGGAATGACCTCTACGACGGAGGTAAAAAATTAAATGTATCGATTGCCACAGCAACCCCTCTATCAACACTGCTCCACATTGGAGTAAATATCGAAACTCAAGGGACTCCTGTCGCTACTGCGGGGCTTCGTAACTACAACATCGACTCTGTCTCTTTTGCCAAAGAAACCCTCCAACAATTTGCTCAAGAGATGGATGGGGTTTATCGCGACCTTTGCAAAGTTCGATCGGTTCCATGAGCGCTCAAGCCAACATTACGGAAATCTTCCCTTCTTTTCAGGGAGAAGGCCCCTACGTTGGAATCCCGCAACTTTTCATCCGCTTTGGAGGCTGTCATCTTCGCTGCGCTTATTGCGATGAGCCCCAAAGCCTCATCAAACAATCCTCCTGCAAAATCTTTAATTCGATCGATGGATCCACTTTCGATCTCCGCTCCAATCCTTTCACTATTCCGGAACTCACGAGCTGGGTTGAAGGAATCTACGAAAAATTCCCTTCTCACCAATCTGTGTCGCTCACGGGAGGAGAGCCTCTTCTCCATTCGAGTTTTCTCAGAGAGTGGCTTCCACAAATCCATGGCCGCTTTCAAATCTATTTGGAGACCAGTGGAACTCAACCGGAACGATTAGCTCCCATTCTCTTCTGGATGAATACCATCGCCATGGACATCAAACTCTCTTCGGTTGGAGGAGAAAGTCCCTTCTGGGAAGAACAGGAGGCCTTTTTGAAAATAGCTCAAGATAAAGACCTATTTGTAAAAGTAGTTTGCGGCGCTGAAACTTCCATAGAAGAGCTGGAGAGGGCTTGTCAGATGGTAAAGAAGGTCAATCCAAAAATCCCTTTTGTCCTTCAACCGGTCACCCCTTTTGGAACGGTTACCCATGCTCCCACATCGGATCAACTGGAGCATTGGCAAAAACTCTGCCAAAACTATCTCTCTCGAGTCCTCATCCAACCCCAAGCTCACAAAATCCTCGGCATCAAATAACCTCACAGGAATTTTAGCGATTTGCTGGAATGTTTTTATCGCTTCACTCACGAGATTTTTGACCCGTCTATGGCTCAGGTCGCTCGGCTTGTGAACTCGCCCTTCGGGCTCAAACAGCACAAGCCGCCCTGGATGGATCTGTGGGTGGCCTTCCGTGGGGGACCCCCAGGCGCGCGGACAGTGGAGCACGCCTGGGGGAAACGGAAGGACAGGACCCACAGATCCATCCAGGGACGCTCCCTTTCGCCAAGGCGGGTCCCCCCAAAAATCTCGCGACGTTCGCTCATAAAAACACTCCAACAAATCGCTAAAATTCCTCCCACCAAATAAAAAGGGCGGCTCCCAATGAACCGCCCCGCGGAGTATGGCATGAAGAAGTCGTATTAAATGCCATCTCCACACCGATCTACCCATTACTCCTGCAATTCTTGTGCCAAACTTTAATGGAAAAGTGTGTGCCTAACTACTTGAAATTATTTACTATTTTTATTTCTTCGGAAATAGGAGATGCTCGGCCTTACGAAATTATTTCGGAGCAGGTCAAAACCGCACACCTGTATCCACTATTCTAACGGAGGGCTAACAGGGCGTCATGGAGGCGGGTAAGCCCTTTTTGGATGTTTTCCATGGAGGCAGCGTAGGAGAGCCGAATTGAGTGATCCTCGCCAAAAGCAACGCCAGGAACGACGGCTACCTGAACGGCATCGATTAAAAATTCCGCGAAGCTGGAGGAGTTTTCGATCTTTTTCCCTTGATATTCCCGGCCGTACCATTTCGAAACATCGGGAAACACATAGAAAGCCCCTTGAGGTCGAAAGCACTGAATGTGAGGAATTGCACTCAAACGATCCACAACAAAATTTCGTCGCTTCTCAAATTCCTGACGCATTTTCTCCACACTTTCTTGAGGGCCATTGAGCGCTTCCACGGCCGCTTTCATCGCAATGGAGTTGGGATTGGAGGTGCTCTGGCTCTGGAGCTTTGACATCTGCCCGATTACCTCTGCAGGACCGGCAGTGAATCCAATTCGCCAACCGGTCATGGCATACGCCTTAGAAACGCCATTCACCACCAAACAATGGTCCCGGATCTCCGGAGCAACAGAAGCAATGCTTCTCCACTCGAAACGATCGTAAATCAATTTTTCATAAATATCGTCGGTCACCACCCAAATCCCTTTTTCCTGAACAATCTTCCCAATCTCCTGAAGATCTTCTTTCGGAAGACAAGCCCCCGTGGGATTCGATGGAGAGTTTAGGATCAGCATTTTGGTTCGTGTACCGATAGCCTTCTTCAAACCATCGCCATGGAGTCGAAAGCCCTCTTTGGCTTTGGTTCTAATCACTTTGACCCTCGCCCCCGTGAGCAAAATCATATCGGCATAGGAGCTCCAATAGGGAGCTGGGAGCAAAACCTCATCCCCTTTGTCGAGAAGAACCTGAAAAATATTATAAAGCGAATGCTTTGCGCCACACGAAACAATAATCTCCTGAGGTTGATAAGAAATCCCATAGTCTCTTTGAAACTTGGCGAGGATGGCCTCTTTGAGATCCTGGGTTCCACTCACATCGGCGTATTTGGTAAAACCCTGGTGGATGGCTTCAATAGCTGCCTGTTTAATGTTGTCCGGCGTGTCGAAATCCGGCTCTCCAGCCCCAAAAGAGATGAGATCCACCCCTCTGGCCTTAAGCTCTCGAGCCCGAGCATCCACGGCCAAAGTCGCCGAAGGTTGGATTTTTTGAACTCGCTCTGAAAATATTGAAGTGGATTCCATTATCTCCCTTTCTTAGAATAAATCTTTTTCTTTAAACGTTCTTCCACAATCGGTGGTAGCATTCCTCGCGTCTCCCCTGCAAGACGAACGATCTCTTTGATAATGCTCGAGCTGTAAAAAGCGTATTTGGCATCGGTCATCATAAAGACGGTATCGATCCGCTCGTCAAGTTTTTTGTTGGCCAATGCCATCTGGAATTCAAATTCAAAATCGTACACGGTTCGCAGTCCCCGAAGAATCGCTGTAGCCTTCTTCTTTTTAACATAGTCCACCAGCAACCCTTCAAATCCATCCACCTCCACACGTGGCTCCTTCTCAAATAAGGTTCGCAAGATCTCCACCCGCTCCTGCGGGGTAAAGGTAGTTTGTTTGCTGCTGTTTGTAGCCACCGCTACAATCACTTTATCAAAAACTTGGATGCTTCTTTCGACGATGTTCACATGACCATAGGTCGGCGGGTCAAAAGATCCTGGGTAAACGGCTATTTTCATCGGTTCCCCTCCTCTTCGTGGTGCTTAAAAAAAGTAATCCGTGTTTGCCCATAAGCCCTTTTATCCATGAGCACCCAACAACCGTAACGATCTGCAACCGATTCTCGTGGACTGTGTTCCACAATCATCGTGCTCCCCTGCTGGCTCCAGTCTCCTCCCCCTAATAAAGGGAGCGTCTTTTCAATCCAAGATCGATCATAGGGAGGATCGACAAAAATAAGATCGTAATATTCCCCTCTTTGGGAGAGTTTACGCAAAGCTCTCTCTACAGGCATCGGAAGGACCTCCGATTCCGATAGAGCCCCACAAGATCCAATATTTCGCCGCAAAGCCTTGACCACCTCTCGATGGTTCTCCACAAAAACACAATGCCGAGCGCCGCGACTCAAGGCTTCCAAACCGACACTCCCCGTCCCCGCAAAAAGATCCAGAGCCGCTCCTCCTTCAACACAACCAGCCAAAATATTAAAGACGGCCCCCTTTACCTTGTCCAAAGCGGGCCGAACCCCCGCCGAGGCAGGAGCATATAAACGACGACCTTTGTACTTCCCCGCAATCACCCGCATAAAAACGCCCCAAACCTAACACACCTCTCTATCCAGAATCAACCTTGCTCTGGATAGCTGTACTGCTTGACCTCGCGGGTCCTGTCATGGGGCTTCCCCCAGGCGTGCTCCACAGTCCGCGCGCCTGGG
>JACQOV010000092.1 GCA_016202395.1 Deltaproteobacteria bacterium | reverse complement strand
TTGAAAAATTTTTATTATTTGTTCTTTATCTAAAAATTGTGATAACAAAGAACTCAATCCTTCAATTAATAAACGATACTTCTCACTTCGGCTAAAAAGGGCTCGCTTGAAAAAACTGGTCTCCCATCCATAAAACAACCCCACAAAAATCGCCAATAACCCAAAAGGAATCAGTATTAACAAGGGATTCTGGAACTCTTCTGAAAATCCCAGACGTTGCCCTGTTATTAACACTATCGCAAGGTATCCCAAAGAAAAAGCTACAGTCAAAAAAGTTAACGCCGCAATTTTTTTTACCGTTCCACCCAAACCAAAGAGGTCATGTTTTACAATTGTATAAAAAATCGACATAGGGAAAGCCGCGATTGAGAGCATTGCAAGATTTAAAGAAGCATGGAGATCACCCGTCTTACCTAAGATCCAAACTAAGATCGGAATCCCAAAAGGCATGCTCCCCCCAATGAGTAATGCCTTCGCTTGTAATTTACCAGTAACAGTTTCCAATTCGCGATATAAAACCCCCATCGTCAACACAAAAATGAGGCCCGCCAAAAAGAGTAGAGCCATGTTAAACTGATCCACTAAAAGCCAGAATTCCCTAGCTTCATAAAAAAAACTCTGTAGAAGTAACATCATGAAGATCGAAAATAAATATGGATACCATTGAGCCGAAGGATGCATCTTTAAAAATGAACGGGGAGTCGGAAAATAAAAACTCAGATGGACCAAAGAAGCGGAGAGGATCGGTATTAAACCCAGGTGAAGGCGCCAAAATCGATGAGTAGAACTCATATCAAATACAAGTAAAACCGTGCATGCGGCTAATAAACAAAAGAAAAACAATAGCCTGGCACTTTCATCCTGGCTCTTGGAAAACCATAAGATCAAGCCGCAAAGGAAGAAAACAAAGGCACTAACTAAAAAAACTCCATATAAAGCCAGTAGATCCCTCTTTTGAAATAGGGCGATCCTTGAAAGATATGAGACGGTCGTTCCAGAAACATCAAAAGTAAAAGGAACTTCTTGTCCCGCGGGTAAAGTCATGGTCAAATCCATCAAATCAGAATAATTGCTGACTGGTATGTCATTGATGGAAGTGACTCTCATGGGATAGTGGATTTCTTGAGCATTCCAAGAGGAAAGTTTCAAGGGAGAAACAATAAGATTAGAGTAAACCAAGAAACCAGGAAATTTCTCCCCTTCCCGATGATATGCATCGCTAAAAGTGATCACGGACAAGAGAATAAAACCTAAGATAAGCCCGTAGCCCAGAAAATTCTGTATAACCAAAGATATCTGTCGGACCATAAAACCTCCACCCAATTCCTAAAGCTCTCTTCCGCCATTACATGAGTCCTTTGTAAGATCTAAAACTTTAGGAGTCAGGTTCGTTTCAACATCCGAAACGGCCTGCTCTACCTTTATAGGTCGAAATAACAAAAGCAATGCCGGGAGAATTATGATATCTCCAATCAAAGCGCCAAGAACAGCAACCCCCGAAAGAAAACCAAAATTAAGGGCGGGAACATAAGATGAGAAAATCAGCACCCAGAAACCAGCTGCAAGAACAAGAGAAGTGTAAACTATGGGAGGTCCAACTGTTGCCATTGTAGTCCAAACAGCTGAGGTATATCCTCCACTGATTTTTAGCTCCTCTTTAAAGCGATGCAGGAAATGTATAGTGTCATCTACGGCCATAGCAATAACGATACTTGCTACCGTGCACGTCCCAACATCTAAACCGATGTTAAATTTACCCATTATTCCAGATATGATGACCACTGGGAAAATATTTGGTGGTATAGCAATCAGTGCCAATCCCCAAGACCTGAGTGATAACGCAATGAGAATAAAGATCAGAACAAAAGCCAGAGCAAAGCTTTGAATCTCTGTTAATAATATGCGCGCTAATAACGCTTGGCTCACAACGGTATCGCCGGTCAGCCGAACTTCGAGATTAGGGGAGATCTCCTTTTTAACGTACTGATCAATCTGATCGGAAAGGGCCGCATACTGCCGGGAAGGCATGACGGCAGTTCTACCTGTTATTCTTGTACGGGTATAATCTTCAGTGAGGTACGCTCTTAATCCTTTTTGTCCACCCACAAGATCTATAAATCCTAACAATCGGTCTATTTCTTGGGAAGAATCCGGAATGGAATAGTAAAGGGACTCCCCATTATGTAGTTCCTGGTTTGCTTTCTTTATAATATCCAAAATAGATATTGTCTTCTCAATCGAAGGCAGATTTTCCAAATAGACCTGTAACTTCTCAATTTCCTGTAAAAAACGAGGATTCGAAAAATTGGAACTATTTTTAACCTTCACTGAAACCTCGATGGGAGACCATAAACCAAAAATTTGCCTCGCAGCAGCTTCACTCTGAACAACCTCTGCATCGTCTTTAAAAAGTTTAAGGCTATTGGTATCCACGGTGATTGACCGCGACCAATAGGCAAATAATCCCAAAACTCCCAATACTGCAATAAAAATTGTTGGACGATGATCCTGTGCAAACTTAGTCATTCCATTTAATAATCCCGAAAGGGTGGAACTCTTTTTAATCTTTGGAGGAACCGTCATCCACGAGATTTTATCCAGAAACAGGGGCAATAGAAAAAATGTCATTGTCCATGCCACAATAATCCCAAAGGCACAATAAAAACCCAAATCTCTTACCATCGCAACGGAGCTTATCGTTAATGATAAGAACCCCAACGCCGTTGTAGCGCTCGCATAAAAACAAGGTTTCCAAATCCTTTCAACAGTCCGTAGAAGCGCAGAACGACGAGAAGGCTCCTCTGCAAATCGGTTCCGAAAGGCATTCAAAAAATGAATTCCATTGAGCACGCTATAAATTACCAAAACGGGAAGAGCAATCTCACTCAAAGGCGTCACATACCAACCCATCGCTGAGATAAATCCAAATGCCCAAATAGCGCTGACAATAATTATGAAAAGTGGCAAACAAGAATAAACCGGGCGACGAAAGATAAACAACAACACCATTAGAACCATAACAAACATCAATGGGGCAATGAGATTCATGTCCCGATAGTAAGCCGCATCCAAGGACACTTGAGCAAAAGGGTTCCCACCAATATAAAATTTTATCCCTGTTTCTTTTTCTTCCTCCGCGACAATCTGACGCACTTCTTGAACGATCTTTTTGCGATAATGGGGATCCTCTATTTTTTGCAAATGCAATGCAAGCCCACTCCCGCGACCCCCCTCAGAAACAATAGGCACTTTATAAGAAATCCCATCCTCGAGAACTCTTTGTTTTATTTTTGAAAGGTCCTCTTGTTTAAGTAAAGCAAGTTCATCTTCAATGGAGCTAACAACTAAAGTATCCTCTTGGTTATAAACCATATTAAAATTAGTGAGGCTGATGACTTGCTCCACATGCTGGATCGATTGAAAGCGTTTCGTCATCCGGTCCATTGTTTTGAGAACATTGATATTGAACACATCGGGCTGCTCAAAAAACACAAAAAGGACCTCATCGCTCCCAAAGTCTTTAATGAAATCTTTATAATATTGCATCTCGGGATCATCAGGGCCAAACATAGCCTCTTGAGAAGTATTTATTTCGAGATGGGAAATCTTGGTTACAAAATATAGAGTGGGAACGAGTAGAAAAATTAGAGCGAATATAGGGTGATTTAAAATCCAACGGACAAAACGAACCATATAATCCTCACACTGTTACTCCGACAAGGGGTTCTATAACAGGTTCACCATGTAATGGCACTGGTGAAGGAACGATCCCCGGTTCTCGAAACGATACAAGCTTATCCTCAATCAAGTAACCATTCTCGTCATATAAGCCCTGCTCTATCTTTTTAAGTTGAGGAATATAGGATCTTATTTCCTCATAGATTGGCCTCATCGTAAGTCCACGAAATATAAGATAGAAGGTGGTAGATATCTTGCCACGAAATAAATTACGCCAAATGTTTGCCAAAGAATGGTGTGACCGATAGCCGTCATATAACTGTTGCTGAAGCTCGCTAGGTCTAATATTTTTAGGAAAATGATTAACGAACATCCCATTATAATAATCCCAGTTTCTCTGAAAAATGCGCCATTGAGGAATAGTTCTTTCCTGACCATAGGGGAGATCTGTCAAAATATTAAACATAATCCAAGTAACATCGTGTTTTTTACAAAATTCCATGGCACGAATATAAGCATCTTGAGTATCAACATCGGAGCCTAAGATGATACTTGCCGTAACATAAATACCATGTTTCCGAATAATCTTTAGGGCCTTCGTTACATCGTCCACCGTTTGTCTTTTATCAAAGTATTCCAGGTTCTCATCATTTATCGACTCGATACCCATAAATATCCACTTCACTCCTGCTTTCTTCATTAAACGTATCAATTCGATATCCCCCGCTACCTCGCACCTAGCGAAAACATGTAGCTCCCCTTTAAAACCACTGGCTATAATCTCTTTCAATAGCTCCTTGGTTTTTCTTTTATCGACGCCAAAATAACTATCTACTACGGTTACAATATTGGGTATCCCTCGGACATATTGCGCCTTAGTTTTTAAATCCTCAACCACTTTAATAAAAGAGCGATGCCGAACCGTCTTCATGCCAATTCTCCAACAAAACTTACAGGGATACGGACAACCCCTCGAAGTCTCGACAAAGTGCATGTGATACTTACCTTGTAAAAACAACTTCCAAGGTTTTAATTTGTTATACTCTTGTATTAAAGAAAGATCAGCGATTGTTCCAAACTCGGGCAAATATTCTCTGGCGGGATTATGATAGGATTTCCCATTTTTGAAATAAGAGATGCCCTTTACTTTGCTGAGATCCATACCTCTATTTAATGCATGAATCAAATCTATAACTGTTGCTTCTCCCTCATCTCTGACAACATAGTCAAAATGTTGCACAGCATCATCAGGAACCAATGAAGCGTGAGGTCCACCAAGAATTGTAGGGACATTCCGAACTTCTTTAATCTTAGCAGCCATTTCAGCAGCACGGTTTACACTGCATGATACGGCTGAAAAACCCACAAGATCCGCTGCAAAAATGCGCTCCCATTCTATAGGAGCTATCCGTTCGACGTATACTTCTACATCATATCCATGATCTCGTAGGACAGTGCCAATTAATACCAGAGCATTTTCACATCCAATCGCGGAATTCAACACATCAGGAATGCGGGGGTTAGGAGAAACGAGGGCAATTTTTTGGATGGGGTGGTTGGGCTTCATTGATTTAAGATCCTGTTTTTGCAATAGAATTTGCTATTATCCTAGCACAAAATGAACATCTAAGACCAAGTCATACGGCCCTAGCAAGCTAACTCTACGAAAGCACACAACAAATGGCAAGTGATTGATTTAAGAACGCTATCCCTGCCACCCAGAAGAAATCTCAAGGAGAGACCCTTCCAAACAAAAGCCAAACCATTGTCCGGGTTTTACATATCCCCTTCTTCTAAGCCCTACTTTTTGATGTTTCTAGTCAAATACTCTACCATGACCCGCTTCTGATCAGACCTAGAGAGAGCTGTGAAATGATAAAGTGCCGCATCGACTACTTTTGAGTAGGATTGGAAAGTTACGGGATCGGACTCGGCCATTTTCCTTATAGTTTCAACGACTTGGGGATCGAGCCGAAATCCTTGAGGAACCTTCGTCTTGGATCTTGACATATCGTATTCCAGTTGTTATACTTTGTTAGACATTATATGATACAAGTCTTACTTTGTGTAGTATAGAGGTTCAGATAAAAAAGTCAACTGTTTTTAAGGATTTTTTAATGAAGAAGTCGTTCCGAGGGAAGGAGAAGCTATTATGGGCAAGGACAAAAGGAAACGACAAGAAAGGGACCTCAGACCTCTCTGTGACTTCTGTGAAAAGGAACCTGCGGATATCCAGGTGCCGATCTCGCGTCAAATCACGGCTAACGTCTGCAATCGGTGCTATATCAACAATGAAGAGGGCTTCCCTCCCCCTCCAGGGGGAGCCCCTCTTGTGGTTAAGCCCCTTAAGACCTCGACTCCCACTTAAAAAAACTCCTCCAAAATAAATCTATAAAGGGCCCTTGTCAGGAGGCTCTCATTTCCCAGTAGATCGAGGCCTCCTTGGGTGGGCCAGGGCTGTGGGAATAGCAGTGCCTAAGACATAGGGGGCCAATCGCTTCAGGAGATCCCCGGGACCCACGCCAGAAGCATCGAGGAGAGCCAAAATAGGCAGCAAGGTTAATAGGATGGCAGTCCGGTACCCTTGCCCAAAGGGGATGAGTTTATTGACCAGAACGATAAGGATATCCTCGAGGACTGTGGTGACGATAGGGTCTAAGGTCTCTTTTATTCTCTGTCGTGCTTCCATAAGATGTTCCCTCCTATTCGTTCTCACTCTTCACCGGGGTAGTTGTCTGGATCTCGATCCTCCTTCATACTGGGCCTCGATCAGGGATTTCACTACCGCGATATCTTCCCTTAACCGAGCAAGGTTTTCTCCCTGAGCATCGATCTTTTCTTCGAGTTTGAGGATCTGAGCATCGGTATAATCCCGACTCTTCTCTAGCCCTGCAAAATGAGCCGCAACGATGCCACCAATGAATAAGATGCCGGTGAGGGCCGTCCCCCATTTGAGCAGAAGCCCATTCATGGGCTTATCCATTTTCATCTCTCCGAATCTCTTTTTTTAAGGCCTCTATTTTCTCTTGGAGCTTCTTGCGAATCATGGGCTTGAGTTTATTTTCTTCATGGAGATTGCGAAGAGCCTGCTCATACCATTGGGGCTCAGTCCAGCTCTGGCTCCTCTCCTTCTCCCTCTGAAGCTCTAGGATTTTGAGGGTATTAGGGGCCTTCTTCGAGAGTTCGCCATCGATCTCCTGATTCCACCGAACCCTCTGCTTCTGCTGGATCAAAACCAAGGGCATCAAACACCTCTCCCAGACTCTATCGATCTTGAGATTCCCTCTTTGGGTCGGCCCCTCAAAATAAACCATTTCGTGATAATACTCTTCATCGGGTTGAGGCCGAGGGATCTCGGTGTCCTCCAAATCGATCCTCTCTAAAGATCCAAAGGCCGGCGGTACAGGGCATTTGTTCCACATCTCTTCTTTCTGATATCGAGCCGTGGGAATATCATAAATCACGGTATCATCCAGTTTTCTAAACACTCGAATCTTCATCTTCTTGTGCCTCCTTTATTCATCAAGAATCCCACTGCTGATTTCCACAAGCAACCACAAATACGTAGGCACCCCCACCCGGTGTCGCAGAGAGTTTAATGTTTACCGTGCGGGCTGAGGTGCTATGCTGGGCATGAGCGGTCACTCCCGAACTCTCACAACCGGCCACCACCGGATGGACAAACCAGTCATATTGAACATCCCAATTCACCGTAAACTGGGAATTGGCCGTGGTCGTGAGACTCGAGACGTTATAGGAATCATCGGGTTGATAAGCCGCCGTATCCCACCTCGCCGTTAGCCATCCTTTCACAAATCCATACTTGTTGGCGGCATTGGGTAACGGTGGATCATAGCCGGGAAAGGTCCACTCCCCCTCAATATCCTCATTCTCATAAATATTGGGATAAAGAGGATGATCATCGTCCTCCAAGCCTCCCAGATTCCCATGATCTATCGAGCTTGGAGGATAGTGAATATTCCCATCGTTGATATGAGAATCAATCTGGCTATGAGCATAAACACCCCTGTTCTGAAGATTATTATGATCGATGGAGGTCTGAGGGTAATGAACATTGCCGTCCGCGAGGTGACTATCGATCTGAGCATGGCTGTTACTCCCTCGGTTCTGAATATTATGATGATCGATATCACTTTGAGGATAATGAATGCTTTGATCCTGAATATGGGCATTCAATTGGTTTTCGGTAGGAACCAGCTCGGCTTCAATGGCATCCAGAATGGCTTGAGTGAGTTGATCCTGTCGAGAGCCGTCTAATACTATTCCTCGGCTCTCAATGAATCGGGCGATCTCCTCCTGAACATGGTTCAACCAATCCGCAGAAACGACCGTGGGAGGTTTCCCTTGGATCGGATCCCCCTCCGTAAAGAGATGGTCTAGGGCTCCTTCACTGTCAATGCGTTTCATCGCTTCCTCTTTTCATCTCGCTTCATCCTCCCACTCCCCAATGGAAGATCGCATGGGTGTGAGCGGGTTTGAGTTTCAAGACCGTACACTCCAAGGTCGATGTTTCAGGGATTTGAGGCGACCGCATCTCAAAGGTAAAAACCCAGCCTCCGTTCGTGAGTGTATCTCCAGCTCTGTTAATCCCTGCTCGAAAAGGGCGATACTCTTTTATTTCAACCTCCTCTAACCCAAAGGCCTTGGCCATATCGATGTAGTAAGAAATATTTTGGCCTCCCACAAACGTGAGCTTTTGAACAATCTGCTGTCGCCTCTGCTCTAGAGAGAGACTTTCAATCTCTTCTTCACTACAGTCATCGGGAATGCCTAAAAAATGCTCCCAATCGAGGAGCAATTCCTCTGTCCTCTGAGGATCGGTTTCTCGAATCAGATCGGAGACTCTTTGATCCACTCGACCCAATTCTTGGGCAAAAGCTCCCAGGAGTTTCGTGAGATTAGAGTTTTCACTGAGATCCCATGCTTTCCCTATCGGAAAGAGCTGCTTTAATAATCCCAGATATTTGTCTTGTTCCGTATCTCCCAAGTTACAAATCCTCCCAGGTGATCGTCCCTAAGACAGCTAAATACCCCGTGGGAACAACAAAATCGGAGGTCAGGTTCACGATCTGATGGTCCTCCTCCCCTTCAGCCACACTGATGGCTTCATCCAGTTGGCTTAAGAGGATAGTCCCGGTGTGCACCTCCTTGGGGCCTTGATAAGCGCCTCCGGGAGCCGCCTCTCGCAGTAAAAAATCCTCGATCTCGGCTTGCACCGCTTCTCGCACCGATTCGGTATTGGGTTTGAGCTTTAGGGTGAGATCCAAAACGGCTTTGCCTGGAGAAAATACAAAAATAGACGCCGTCACCGGTCGCACCGTTTCAATATAATCGGAGACCTCCTGGACTTTGGCCTCCTCCGGGAAAATATCTTCCTCTCCATCCTGAACAAAAGTGACCCCTACCGTCCCTAATCCTAGATGCCCTGGGAATACCCAGGCTCGGGTCACTCCCGAAATAGCTCTCGCCCATTGGATATAATCATCCGCATCCCCTCCATTGGGGGGCTTGCGAATCTGATCCAAAATCCTCTCTCGATAGCTTTCATCATTTTCTTCATCTTCCCCAGAGATGAGAGTGGAGTCTACGAGGGCCTGGGATTGAACCCCCACCATCGGGGATATCAGAGATAAACTCTCCCCGTCTTCGAGATTGGTATGAGCCCCAGGCTCTTGAGCCGTGGCTGAAATAATAACTTCCTCTGTAGCACCGATCGTTCCTTCAGCATCGGTGGTGTAGAGGACTCCATCGGACCTCTGAAGCTCGGTGCCATTAGGAATAGTCGATCCATTTTCTCCAAAGAATTGGAGGCTCAGTTGAGTAAAAGTCGCCCCTTTCCTCTCCACCCGATAGATACTCCCCCAGCGCTCTAAAAACTCCTCTTCCGCTTGATCCAGAAACAACTGCTTCCCCACAAAATCGATATAGCCCAATTGAGTATGAGCCACCCCCGCTAAGGCCTGGCTTAAAACATCAACCAGGGATCTCCGCAGAACCGTGGAGACTCCCAAAGCACTCTTGATATCCGATCGAATCCGTGTCTTGAGATCGCCAATGCTGGGGCGGGTTAATGGCATGGATTAATTGATCTCCTCTCCGATCCGATTCTCCTCTAGATCCCATAAAAGACTAAATCTTTGGGATTCTCCTTGAGGCTTTTCGATCTCCATCCGAATGGCTAAAACCCCTCGATCGATAAACTCGGCTTCCACGGAGATATTGCTAGCCACACCATCCTCGATCATCCATTGCAAGGATTCTTTCACATACTCTTCCGCATCACTTTCGGTCTCCAAGGTTTGTTTCCCTCTCTCCAGTAACCAAAGCTTCGAGCCGATTTCATCTTTGTCAATTTCAGAGAACATATCCCCCCACCAGCCTCTCTTGTGGGTGTGTCCCAAAGGAAGCTCTTCCTCTTCCACACGACGGTCGGTAAAGAGCGAGATGAGAACAGAGGTGCGTAACCCCTCCTCTCGCTGAATGTCCTCCTTCTCAATCTCAATGTCGATCGTGTTATCTTTCAAAAATAATCCGATGTCGGCCATAATTTCTCTCTTCCGATTTCACTCCATGGGACCCTCTTAAACAGGAGGATTGGGCCCTCCTGTCGTCCCACCACTGTCCCCGGGATGCGTATGGATGTTATAAGCGCTCTTGATCACTTTTAGTGTGGTCCCTGCTTCCTGAGATTCGACATCCCCTTGAGCGATCACTTTGCCTCCAAAGGTAGCCTGGCTGGCTCCACCTTCCACTCCCATTCCAGAAGAAAGGGCCCCCGTAACTTGGGTGAGGGGACTATTCAAAGTGATTTGAGCCGCCGCGTTGAGTTTTATTTCCTGGGTGTTCACTTCCATCGAATCGGTAGCTTGTACGATAAACTTCTTGGTTTTTAATTCGATCTGATTGTCTCTCTTGAGAACCAGAGAATCCCCCTCGTCGGTATAAAGAGCCACCTCGCCCGATTGCAATCCCTTCAATCGATACCTTCGGTCTTCTACGGCAATAACAATTCCATGCTCCCGGTTCCCTCCTGGGAAAACCGCGACTACCTCCGAGTCTTTGAGGGGAACCGAGGTGAATCCATAATTCTGAAACCGCTCCACATTCGAGTGGAGTTCATTGGCTAAAAGTCGAAGGGTGAGAAGCTGGATTTTTTTGCTATCATCTACTTCCTTTACAATTCCCCGACTGATCGATAATAAAACTCTTCTTTTTAAGGGGGCGATCGCTCGATTAAATAGGGAGATCCATTCCATTCAGGCCACCTCTCGAAATAACTCTTCAACAATCCCCAGTTTCTCCATAGGATCGCTCTTTTTCTCAATCACCGGCTCCGGCTCAAACGCATCGGGACGCACCAGTTCTAAAGTGGTCGTGGTCCCTTTCTCACGACTCTTGTGAAAAATTGTAGACACAATGAGCATCTCTTGATCCATTCCTATCCAAGGACATTGGATCGGTGTGGTCTCATTGATTTCCCAAAACCTCCCATCCACCTGCTTCCATCCCGGAGTGGTAATCATGACCCGAGCGGATCTCGCCGCTCGAACCGTAGCTTCCCATTCCGCCCGCTTCTGAGCCAGAGAGGTATCCACACTCCCCTCCGCAATGAGAATGAGGGGGCGAAAACGCAAAATCCCTCGGTCTTCGGCTTTCCCTAAAGGGGTCGAAATCTCCTCTCCATAAAAGTCATCGGTTCCTGCCGATTGCCCCTTGACGGTGTATTCGGAGAACCGCTCCGTGTGATCAAAAGTGGCCTGAGCGGAAAGAATATTCACCCCTTGGACTAATTCGGTCGAGGCTCGCCTGGAGTTCTTCCGAGTGATGACGAGATTCCCCTCCGCATCCGATATGAGAAGCAGCCCACCCCTTCGGGCCCCTCGCTCTAAAGCCTCAAAGACGGTCTCCCCTTGTCGAATCGTAAAAGGATTAAAAGGCTCTCCTAAATCCTCTGTCTCGGCTCGAACCTCCATCCCAAAAGGGGAAGAAAACTTTTGAGCGAGCTGCAATAGATTGAGTCCTCGAAACTCCCCCGGCTCGGTGGTCTCCGAGCAATCCACCAGATCTCCCGTTTTGTCTCTCCCCGATATCGTAAGGGTTCGATGGTTCGCTTCAACCTCGATCTCGAATCGGTCGATAGAACCCGTTATCACCTTCTTCTCTTCCATGTAGACTTCTACTAAGTCTCCCACTTTCAGAGGCCAGGCTCTACCGTCTTGGCTCCAGGAATCGGTCAGCGACAAAGAAAAGGAGCCACAGAGAGAGGTCAGGTGCTTTGCGATCTCCACCTCTTTCCATCCCTGATAGAGCTGCCCATCCACCAATAACGTCACCGAGTCTTCAACCGGCTCTGAAAAGATCGTGAGAGTGGGAATCCTAACCATTCAGGACCTCCAAAGACTCTCCTCCCGGAATAAACCCAGGATGAATGATCTTGTTCCGATCAAGGAGATCCTGCTCTAATTCAGGATCCTGAAACAGATCATAAATAATCACCAACGAGGGCATCGTGACGGGAGGCGTATATTCGATGATCCGCGATAACTCTTGAGAGGTTTGTGGAAATACCTCTGTTAAGGAAGCATGGAGTTGAGAAAGAGACTGATAGAGGGAATCATTTTTTGATTCCTCGGCCTCCTCGATCAGGATCGATTGAATCTCCTCTCTTTTCTCTTGAGCCTCCTCTAAACTCCTAAAATCGGAGTCGATAAACTTCTGGGCCGCATTCACAGCAAAGAGAACTCGAGCCGTAGAGAGGAGTATGTCTCGATTCTTCTTCTCCTTGGATCGAGTCGAGGTTTTTTCAAAGATCTCGGGTAACTCCTCTTCAACCTCATTTATTCCTTGAGCCAAAGTGAGATACATCTCCAAAGATTCCGTGTTCTCGGTGCTTAAATCCCCCAGAGCTTCAATCACCTCGGAGAAGCTCTCAAAGAGTTGTGGTGAACCTTGCAACATCCCCTCACTTTGGCTCTTAAACCGCTCCAATTTATAAGTCACTTCTGCCACTTTATCTTTATCCGAAGGACTTTTGACCGTTTGAAGGGCTTCCTCAAAAAGAGTGGTGATGGAATCCACCGTTTGCTTGGCCGAGTCAAATACAAAAGCAGGCAAATTCACTAAATCAAGCCCATCGATAAAGAAAGCCTCCACATCGGTGATGACTTCTCTAAACTGATCGAGAATCTCACTAAAAATATTCTTGATCGCAGAGGGGAAACGATTCTCTCCCGCCTCTAAGAACGATAACTGAAAAGTAGCTATTCTCCCTTCCCTGCGATCCTCTCGGAGATTTAAGCTCTCACATTGGACTTTTTTAATTCCTAAATAGGGGTGAATCAGAGTCCCAGGCCCCTCTTTCTCACAGGCTCGGATTAAAGCATCTCGGGTATTAAAATAATCCTCTCCTAAGACATAGCCGGTGATCTGAAAGACTTGGCCTTTCTTCCCCAAATCCTCGGCATAGGGAATATCCTGATCGGGGAACTCGTGTTGGACGACCCGACGTCCTGTCGTTAATTCCGAGGTCTCTACATAAAAGGGAACCCCTCGAAAATAGGCTCTCCTGAATCTTTTTTCCCAATCACTCATTCGATAGCTCCCGCAAAACCGAGGGATAGATTTAGGGGGACTTCTCCAGAACCGGGGGTCACCTGCACCCCTCGAGGGAGATTCCTAAAATCCACCAGAACGGAGGCTTGTTGGGCTGTGGTCCGTTGAACGAGTTTTGTTTTTAAGTCGGAGGGGCCGATTCGGGGGCCAAAGACTCCTCGCTCCCCCAGGCTACTCCCTCTTTCTCCGAGTCCTTCTTGTTCTTTGGGTCCTACGGATTCCCCCATCGAAGGGAAAATAAATTCCCCGATCTTGGAAAGAGCTTTCCCCATCGGTCCCATGACTTTCTCAAACCCTTCCAAGAGAGATCCCCATAAACCCTGAAAGAATGCTTTGAGAGAGGAAAACTTCTCCATGAGAGTTCCAAGGACTGGGTCCCAAATATTATTGAAAAAGGAAACAATCCCCCGCCAGGTGTTCACAAACATATTCTTTACGGACTCCAATGTTCCTTGAAAACTCTCCTTAAAATGATCCCAGGCTTGGACTAAATGATCGACAACGGATTCCCCGACTTCACGAATCTTGTCCCAATTCTTTACGAGTAGAACGCCTGCCACCGTTAAAGCCGTGATAGCTGCAATCGTTAACGTCATGGGGCTGGTGAAAATCCCTAGGGTAATACCCAAAACACCCCCCGCCGCAGAGATCGCGCTCAAACCTGCAATAAGAGAGGGAATCAAAGTAAGAAAGACTCCCAATCCTGCAATCACAGGGCCTATTGCAGCCGCTATTCCCGTAAAACCGATGGCTACTTTGGCAAGGAGCGGATGCTCCCTTAAAAACCCAATCAATCCTCGAATCTTCTCCGTTACAAAGATGACTGCAGGAGCGAGTAGCTCTCCCAATTCTCTGCCTACGTTGGTTAATGTGTTTCTCATGAGAGTTAATTGTGAAGAGGTGGTTGCAAACGTTTTGGCCGCCTCTTCGTTGAGAGCCGTTGCGTCTTGAGTCTCTTCCGATGCAACGCTCAAAGCTTTCCCCAATCGAGAGCTTTCATGGGCAATTAAAGGAAGCACCTTGACGACCCGGTCTCCACCTAAGCCAAGAGCCGATAGGAGCTTGGCAGAGTTTCCACCCGCTTGAGTAAAGTGATCCAATCCTTCGATAAACTTCTGAAATACTAGGAGTGCATCTTCCTTAAATGTCTTCTCTAATTCCTTACCCGTCAGCCCCGTTAGCTTTTGGAGGATCTTGAGTTGATCCCCTCCTCCTCGAATGGCAGCATCTAGGCTCCGAAATGTTTTACCAAGGGCATTGGCTCCCTCGGCCTCTATCCCAATCGATTTTAATGCGGCGGAGAGGGCGGCGGCCTCGGAAGAGGAAACTCTAAAAAGGGCGGTCGCTTTGGAAACCTCGGAGGCCATCTCCACAATCTCTTGTTCCGAGGCCGCAAACTGATTGCTTAAGGCCACAACCACGGAGGCTAACGTGTCGATCCTCTGGACCCCTTCTCCCGTAATATTGAGAATCCGGGTGAGGGAGGTTGCAGCTTCTTCTCCTGAAAGCCCAGAGATAAGCTGTAATTGGGCCAGGGTCTCTGTAAATTTAAGAAGATTCTCCTCCCCCTTCACTCCCAGTTGCCCTGCCGCTTGGGCGATCCCTAAAAGACTATTCGTACCCAAAGGGATTCTCTCGGAGAGCTGACTGATCTGAGAGCCCAGGGATTTTAATGCTTCCCCGGTGAGATTGGTGGTCTTCCCCACTCCCACTAAGGCCTCCTCATAACGAGTGAAAGAGACAAAGGAGGCGGTCAGAGCTGCGGTCACAGGCAGAGTGATGAGACCGGTAGCCCATTTGCCAAAAGACTGAAACTTTTTGCCCACTTCGGAGAGATTCTTTGTAAAACTCTGGGTACTCTCTCGGGTGAGATGAAAAGCGTTATTGGCCGTCTTAATCTTTTGAATGACAGGATCGATCTTCTGGGAGACCGACTGCAAGACTTGACTCAGGTGATCCACCGCTTCTAATCGTAATTGAACAGCAAATCCTTGAGCCATGATTTATCCTTTAGAATGAACCCTTAAGAAGAGGTCATGGGTTTAAAGCCTCGATCTGCTCTCTCGCTCTCTCCATCCAGAAGAGGAGATCCTCGGCTTCCATCTCCCAGAGTTCACTCGGCTGAAAATGAAATATAAAAGCTAATGTCCCTAAACACTCTCTCCAGTCGGAGGGGATTTCTCTAAAAAAGAGTTGACCACCTGAACCACCTTGGCCCCATCCGGCATCGATAACTCCTCAAACACCTGTAGGGGGAGACCCGAAACCCGACTCGCCACCACCAACAAATCTCCAAACGTAGGAGATCCAATCGGAATCCCCTTCAAATGCTTGGTCTTCGGCTGAATAAACTCAATCTTGGATATTTTTTCTCCTCCAAAATAGATTGGCTTTTGTAATTCAATCACTTTATAGGGAGAATCTTCAGAGCCTCTATTTTTTTCAGAAAGACTCTCCGGGTTTTGAGTCTGACTCTCACGAACGGTATGAATGGAACTCATTGAATCTCCTCCGCGGAAGCCCCCTCCAAGCGGATGGCAATCTCCCCCTCTTCGGTCGTGATATTCCCATCCCCCGCATAGTAGGCTTCCCTTAATGTGATCACTTTCCCATTGGCTAACTCTAAAGTCGCTGTGGCATCCTGAATATTGAGTAAAGTTTGAACATTGAGGTCTCCAGAATCGGTAATGGCTCCTTCAATAAAAGGAACCTGGGGCATCTCCTTAAACCCATGGAAGCCATCGGCCCCCACAATCCCCTCCCTCTTGGGAGCCCCCAGGTTATAGGTAAAGTTTCCTTTGGCGGGGAATCCTTCTCCATTGATCTTTAAGAATAAGATCCCTCCGATTCTTCGACCCATTAGTGACTTCCTCCATTACAATAAAAAGCCAATTTGAACTCCTGTGGTCATCAATTGATTGATTAAATCGGGTGAAACCAGAATGTTGAGCTGATTAGGATTCGCAGCGTCTCTCTCTACAACGAGATCCCTCTTCAGTTGATCAATATTTTCTACTAATCCCTTCTCCTCCCACTGCCGGGCTTTCGCGATCACCTCGGATTTGGCAATCTTAGGAGTGACGATGGCTTGTCCCGGTCCAAACCGGGTGCCATCATCGGCAAGTTTAAAATTAGGGAAACGATTGAGAAGATGGGTTCTCAGATCATATCGAAGGTACGATAACGTGAGTAGACTGTTCACATCGAGTAGAGAGATATCGGAGGCTCCATGCGCATTGGTCTTATAGGTCGTAATGAGTCTCTCAATCCGAACCACCCCTCCCGAGTCCACCCGATAGGTACTGATCCCATCATAAAGAAGCATATTTCTCTCTTCTAAAAGAAGCTGCTCTTTCTCGGAGGGGGGTAAAATCCCACTCAATTCCAAAGTCTGAAAAGGTCGTGCGGGATCGTTCTGGGCCGACAATGCGACTTGTCCCGCTACCGCTCCTGCCCACTCCCAAGGAGAACTCGGCCCAGCGATTCCTAAAATGGAAACATGCGGAGAATTGCGGCTCTCTCCTAACGTGGTGAGCCCCCCCATCGTGTCCCGTTTGCCAACAAAGGCCACCCCATCATTCTGTCGAATCGGGCCAAATCGATCTTTAAGCTCAGTCTCTAAAACCGTGAGATTAGCCGCATCGCTATAGGGCATGATGATAATGTTGTACTGGGTTTCGGGAAGAACCGAGATCACCTCAAACAGATCCGGGTTGCTCGTCCCTCCGGACAGGGGAGTCATTGTAGTCGTAAGACCCTCTGGGGCTTCTTCTCCCGTGTAGAAATTAACTCTTAAATCGATTTCATTGCCTAACGCTCCTTTATTTCGGGCGATAAAATCCACCTTTTCAGGGGTCCCCGGATCGATAGAGGTCTCCACCCTTCGATCCTCGTCCTCTTGAATCTCGGCTTGCAGAAGGCTGGCGACCTCCGAAGCAAGATTCCCCTCGTCAATAGCCACCGTGTATCGCCTTCCTCCCGCATAGAAAAATAGGGTCCCGGATTCTGTGGCAGCTCCTGTAAAAGTGATATTCCCTTGGGCCGCCACCGACCCGGGATCATCCTCCTGGGCAATCGCCGTTATCTCTGTGACTTTGTTGTTTTTAAGATACGAAGCCATCATCCCGGCCAAAATAGAGCCTGCTCCATAAAACTCTCTCGCCTGACTCTCGGAGGTGATCCGATCCAACTGCAACGGAGGCTTGGTCCCTGAAGAAAGTTTCTGCCCAATGGCTAAAACCTTGTACTCCTGGATCGAGGGCCCTTGCTGGGCCTTCGAGGTATCAAACTCTATAAAAACAAACGGAACCCGGATATTGCCGGGTATCTCGTTAAATGAAATGGCCATTAACTCTCCTTCTCTTTCTTCAAAGGCCTCTCCAATCTCTTGAGAGAAATCACCGATTCTGTATGGGGATTTAAAGGGATGGGTTTGATAATCTCCACATCCCGATCTCGAAGCCTCCTCATCCAATAGACGCTCTTGCGTACCTTCATCCCTTCCGGAGGAAGAGGCCGATGGGTCTTAGGATCCCTCACTTTAAGGCCACTGCGTGGTTTTAGAAAAATCTCTACCATTCTGTCCTCGTTTCATGGAGAAACAATGATCTTGTCTTCAGCTTCTAGGACTCCATCGGAAGGAATTTCTCCTTCCCGTATATCCCATTGCGTCTGAATCGCTTGGAGATCCGTGATCCGATCCTGTCCTTCCGTTGTTTTGGGAACTGCGGTTAAATAGATCACCTCATAAATGTTGCGGATGGCTCCAATGGGGCGGTCTCCTTCCCCCAAATACTTCATCTCGACCGATCGAAGAAGAATATCCTCGGCCGTCCCTCCTAAAGTGTCGTCCACTCCCAACAGATCCTCCACTTTAAGAGCCATCTCATCGAGCTGATCCGAAAGCAGCTCATCTTGATTCGCTCGAGCCACCATTTCTATGGCTAATTGCAAAGTCCTTTTGTTCTCTCGAGGGGCTTGGGTGTACTCCTCGACCGACTCCGACAGGGGAAAAACAAAGATCGCAGGCAAAGAATCGGCCCATTGAGGGGTTGTAGGATTCCCGACCACTCGAGAGGCCGCAGGAGTTCTATTCTTTAAAATCTCTACCACCTTCTTCCGGATCAACTGCCTCTGGTGTGGCATCATTTCCCTCTTGCCTTCGCCTCTACTTCCGATGGAGAAGGAGGGTCGCTCCCCCTTGCCCATCCTCTTGACTATCGATCACTCGGTAAGGAGTTTGTTCGCGGACCACCGTGTCCTCCTTCCGTGGAGTGAAAGGTAAATCTTTTAATCTCACTCCCATCCGAGGAGCGTTGCTCGCAATCACAGCTCCGCTCTCGGGATCCACCTGCTCAAAACTCTCATCCCAGATCGCTCGAATTAAAAAGATGCCTCCTGTTAAAGGCTGATACGAAACAGATCGCCCAAGGTGAAAAAGAGCGCTCTGAAGTAATCGATCGACTCGTGCCTCAAAACTCAACCCCTCTCTCCCCTAAACTTTAACTGGACTCTAAACGACAAAGGGCTTCCGCCTCTCCAGAGGGGGCCTCCTTAAAAACCATCCCTGCAGGAATATTCCCGGCCGAGTTCTTCGTGAGATAATTATTCACGGGATCCCAGAAAAGTTTGTCCCCTTGATTGAACGTGGCTGCGACCTCCTTGGCTAACCGAAACACCCCCACCAGATCGGCCGAGCCTTCCGAGTCTTTTGGAATATCCACCGCCGCGACCGCAATCCGAGAACCTACGACGATCACCTCTCCCGAGGTTAGGTCCCTCCCCGTGACGTTCACGTAATCGAGTACTTCTCCTGTTTGAACAAAACTCTTAGACATTTGAATCTCCTCTTCTTTTGTATCCTCAACAGGGGCCGAAAGGCTTAGGCCCCCTCGTTTTTGACCAGTCCCCGATAATCAATGACCTTCGCCCCCAGGTCATAGACCGCCTTGATTTTAATCCCCTCAATATCAAAATCACTCTCATTCTCGAGCTTGGGGCCCCTCTGCCCATCCAAAGTCGCCAGCTCCACAATGTCAATCTGCCGAATACTCGCAATCACATACCAAGCCTGGGTGGAGTGATCATCCAGCCGAGGCTCGGCAATCACCTGTAATCTCCCCTCAAAGGGATTGGCATCCTCCGATTTTGTCGGAACCGTGGTCTGTACCAAAAACTTCTGGGCTAAGGTCTCTAATTCGGTCGGAACCATCACCGCGAAAGGAGTCAAATTGAGCTTCCTCCCATCGAGCCCTGTCTGAAGGCGCAAAAGCTTCCTCGCCGCTCCTAAAGAGTCCACCTCCAAAGGAGTCCCCGGACTGATTAAGTTCTTGTGACTGCTATGAAACAAGGGTTTCCCATCTCCCATCAGGGAATTACTCGTAATCAAGTCCCAAACGAGGTCCGATTCCAAATCCCTCCCCGCAATCCCATAGAGAAACGGGATCCGAGTAAAGGCATCCAGATCGTCATTCACGATGGTTTTCCGAGTGATGGAGATAATTTTAGCAAAGGTCTCAATATGATACTTCTCTGCGGCTTCACTGAGGCTCCCATATCGGATCTCCCCTTTTTCATTGACTTTCTCTAAAGACGGAGCATCCCCGAGAGAGACCCGAGAGATCTCTTTAAAGTCGGAGACAGGCACTCGTCGAATAAAAGACTCAAACGTTTGAGGGGCCTCTTCATAGGCATCTCTTAAGGTTTTGTTGGCGATGTTTTCTAGGAGAAACGGGAAGTCGCTCGTGGTATGCATCCCCCCTCTCTTCTTTAAGGCCAGGCTCGCAATCTCGCTCGCACTCATCCCACGGGTCCGAACTCCAGAGACCTGGAGAAATTCTTGGGCTAAATCCAAAAGCCTCCGATGTCGATAGGGGCGCCCCTCCTCCTCCAGAGGATATCGAGCCGAGTCAAATCGATGCAGCAGCGCGTTCTCAGCTCCTCGAAGGAGATGATCGGGAGGGCCGTCTCCCACTTCCACCCGAAGACTCCGCGTCGGAGCTTCTTCAGAAGCTAAAGCGAGTCTGTCGATCACTTTGGCTCTCACCTGATCCAGCGTTAAATTGGATTGGATCCACTCCTCGGCAAAGGTATCGGATAACTGGGCGGCTCGAACACTACGCAATATCTCTAGGGCTCGATTTCTTTCTGAAACAGCCAAATCCTTTTTCTCATCCCTCTTCTCATCGACCTTCATCTCCTCTTTCTGGGGCTCGGGATCCTGCCTTGAACTCTCTTTATGAAGATCAACCCCTGAAACTCCTTCCATTCTTTCCTCCTCTTCTTTCTTCTCTATTTCAGATAGAGTCTGAGAACGACTCGCCTCATACAACACACAGTCATATTCGGGTCGGTTATGATCAGGGACAGGAGCCCGAATCTCGGCCCCATCATCGGCCGCCACCGGAACGGCTGAAATCTCAAACGGCTCCCAATCGATCGCTCGAAATGTCTTTAATTCCCCTTGCCGGCCTACCTCTTCCAGCTTGTAAATCTGATACCCCATGCTCACTTTGGAAATAATCCCATCGAGAATGTCCTGAGCAATCGGTTCCACCTCGGCCCTTTTGGAGAGCCGAATCTGGGCCATCCCTTTCTGACCGTCAACCTTGGCGGTCCCTCGAACCACCTTGCCTAAGACGTCAGAGAGTCCCCTTTTTCTCTCCCCATGACTATCGAGAAATGCAGCCCCGTTGTTTAACCTCTCCAGTCGGACATGCTCAGGATCGAGGCTCAACTCTTCAATAAAAGGCTCCTCAAAAAAGGGCTTTCTCAAAACTCGGGCCCCGGTTGAAAAGACCACCTCAAAGGTGCGGCTCTTCTCATCAAAGGTCTCCGGCACAATCTCGGCTATCCGATAAAAAGGCTCGGTGCGAACGGTTCTCATCTCTCTCCTTTCCTCATTGTGAACCCTCCAAAACACCATTTCAACATGACAGTGAGCGACAGAGGGCGTCAGAACCCGTCAGAACAGGACAGAGGATGTCCAAGAGCGTAAAAATCTTTACCTCCCGAAAGGAAATTTCTTTCCAGGTAGCAACAAATGGGCTGGAAACATCGATAGAGATAATGAACCTTTTTGAAAGGTCCGGTGTCTCATAAAGAAAAAGAGAGAAGGAAACTATCCCAAGGGAAGGAGAAAACATGAAGCGATATGTTCTTAAAGGGAAAAAGGTAAAACCCTGTCAAAATCTTTCACAGTGGCTGGAGTTTCTAGGTTCTGAGAGGCATCTTCAAAAAACCAAGATCGGGAACACGCTGATCTCTACGGTCTTCGTTGGGATCTCGCAAGAGGAAACCCCCCTCCTCTTTGAAACCACGGTCTTTGATGGAAACTTAACTCTACAATCCCAAAAATGGGAGACTTGGGATGAAGCCATAACAGGCCATCAACGGGCGGTTCAAGAAATTCGTATGTCATCCTTGGATTAAACCGGACGAATTATTTTTATAATATCCCGGAAAATAGAACCGAAGATCTCTCGTAGCTCGTCGATCCATGGCAATTCCACTCGGCCTCGACAATCCGTACCGTCAGGAAGATCAAAAGCCTCCTGTGGACTGGAATCATTATGATCCAGCGTAGAAGCGGAAACTCCCATTCCTTTACAGGCAAAAGCTTTCCATATCAAATCCTGACTCTCTCCTCCATCGGCCACATCTGCCGCTAAAATTGCATCCCTCCCATCAAGCATGGAGGGATTGATAAGGGTAAATTTCATCCCATCGATCACCAATTGCTCCACTTGAGCTTTCCCTTCCTCATAATCGTACTTCTCAATGAATTTTTCTCGTAGATCCCACAGAATCCCAGACCAGATCTCCCCATCATCATGCACTTCACATCCGTTGGGACCCTGGCATAAATCCCCATACGTCAAAGGATTCCGATCCAAAGCGTATCTTCGAATTCCTTTGGAGCTATTTCCCGAGACGTACTCTCCAATGATAGGATCGTCATAAAGGCTCGCTGCAAACCAGTCCGACCATCCTTCTCCCATTGCTCCACT
>JACQOV010000091.1 GCA_016202395.1 Deltaproteobacteria bacterium | reverse complement strand
GTACTCGTACGTAAAAGTTCGGATTCTAGACCTCTTGAAAATCTCCAAGTGGAAAAGTTTTATGGCGATGTTCGAGATGCCGATTCGATTCGAAAAGCGATTCAAGGGGTGAATCTTGTCGTTCACTCCGCGGCCAAGGTAGAGATTGGCTGGACGCAGCTCGATGAGTTTCGGGCGATCAATGTGGGAGGGACTCGTCATGTGGCTCAAGCCGCGCGAGAAAACGGCGTCCGAATGGTTCATGTTTCGAGCGTCGATGCTTTGGGGATTCGCACCCAAGAGAATCCAGCCGATGAGGAATGCCCCCCCGATGATCGCAACGTTTTAACCCCCTATGTCATCACGAAACGAGAGGCAGAACAGGTCCTCCAAGAAGAGGTTGCAAAAGGTTTGAACGCTGTCATAGTCAATCCTGCTCTGATGCTGGGGCCGTGGGATTGGAGGCCCTCGTCGGGACGA
The DNA here is from genome assembly GCA_016202395.1 of Deltaproteobacteria bacterium. GTDB lineage: Bacteria > JACQOV01 > JACQOV01 > JACQOV01 > JACQOV01 > JACQOV01. Next base: position 8,455 of record JACQOV010000091.1, on the reverse strand, counting down.
GCTCTTCTCCATGTGGCTAAAGGACGTGCATGGCTCGCCCCTCCAGAGGGGAACAACATCGTGGATGTCCGCGATGTCGCTTGGGGAATCCTTGCCGCGGCCGAAAGGGGGAGAATCGGTTGTTGCTATATCCTTGGAGGGGAGAACCTTACCTATTTTGAAGCCTTCACTTTGTTTGCTGAAATCACGGGGGCTCGAAAGCCTCTGGGCATCACGCCCCATTGGGTTCTTGGAGGGATTGGTCGAATGGGCGATCTTTGGGGGAAAGTGACCCACAAAGAACCTGAAATCAACTCCGCCGCTATCGCCTTTGCTTACGTCCCTCATTACTTTTCGAGTGAGCGGGCTCGTAAAGAGCTTGGCTATTCTCCTCGTCCCGTTCGAGAAGCCGCCACATCGGCCTGGAAATGGTTCAAACAGCACGGTTATGCTTGACACAAGACCCGCTCCGATCCAAAATGGGTCAACCATGGAGTTGTTGCCTAACGAGCAATATCGGCGTCAAGTGTCCATGCTGTTCCCTTACCGGAGAAAGAACAGAACATGAGTGGGAGGGGACGGTGACCTTATTCTGGATTGCAGTGGGGGGCGCGATGGGGGCCGTTACTCGATATAAGGTTTTTGATGTGGCGCAACGCTACGTGAGCGGCTTTTTCCCATGGGGAACGCTGGTTGTCAATGTGTTCGGTTCTTTCCTAATGGGTTTGTTATGGCCCTTTTTTGATCGTTTCCCTCTTCCCACACAACTCAAACTAACCGTATTCGTCGGTTTTATAGGAGCATTCACCACTTTTTCGAATTACTCTTTGGAAACACTGGAACTGATAAGAATTGGCCAGGTCGGAGATGCGGTGTTGAATATTTTGTTGAATAACATTTTGTGTTTGGTCGTTGTCTATTTAGGTTTTTACGCTTCTCGACAAATGATGGGGGTCCAATGAAGGTCTATCCGTAGTCACGGGATTCTTTGCTTTTGGCTCAGGATGACGGTTTTCTTGCAGGGCGGCCGGCCGCTTGGAACATCGATCTTAGCCCTTTCAGATTATCCTTGACGATAAACACCCAACCGATGGCAAGCGCTAAATACACAAAGGCATAAACGGTGCGCGCCTCTGTCGACGTGAAGAAGACTTGCGTGCTAAAAAGAACAAAAAGGAGAAGCGCTTCGGTAATCGAGAAACGAAGATTAGCCACCACCACGATGGCAAACAACGATTGCGCGGAGGTTAGAAAGATCTCTTCGGCTTGCCGTGTGTCTAGAACCATGGGAGCGATCTTGCCGAGTGAGAGGTTATAGACCAAGGGGAGCATTCCAATCAACAATGTCCATTGGTTTACTTTAGAAGAGATCAGCGTAGAGAGGCTCAATGCCGCTTGGGCTCTCAGCGCAAAGATGATCGCAACAATAAACTCAGGGGATTCGGAGGCAAGGGGAGCGAGCCACTGCACCAGAATAAATTCCTCAATCCCCCAATGGCGGCCCGCTTCTAAGATCCCCTCGGCGAACGGTTCTGCGGAGATAAAAATGGTGTAACCTGAGAAAAGGAAGAAAAAGAGGGTGATGCCCAGTCGAGAGGCGCGAGGCCACTTTGCAATCCCCGCAATCGGCCCTTCCACCTCAGGTTCCTCGTGATGAGATCGGATGGCTTGGGAGACGTACCAAGAAAAGAGGAGCAGGAGCACGATGGAGTCGATCCAAGAAAGGGTCCCCTTCATCGGGATGATGAAGGAATAGGCCGTGGCAACGGTCAGAACAAAGAGTTCGGAACGGTTGGCTTGAGAAAGGGCCACCTCCCCTTTTTTGGTTCTGAAGAAATAGGCAAAAACCACAGCGGCCCAACCCACACCGATGAGAAGCCGATTGGCCCCTGTCATATTCGCTGTGGCATAATGGATATACTGCGGATCTTTCCCTGCCTCCCACGCGAAGTACATGTCGACGGCATATTCGGGCAATACCGCGATTAAAGCCAGAAAAACCACGGCTAACGATTGAGGAATCTCAAATTGGGCCAATTCTGCCGCCCAAGAAAGGATAAACGCTGCTCCAAAAATCGCCAATCCTGGAGCTAGGGCGTTCCATGGAGCAGGCAGAGCGATCCCGCCGAATTTTAAGAAAGTCCATTGAAGGCTTAAAAAGAAAATCGCCGAAATCCAGATACGATCGGCTATTCGCATAAGTTCTGATAGTGATAATCGAAAACAATCCGGGTTGCAAGAGGCCTGTTAAAAGTGCTATATCCAGGTAACGAAACTCTATGGCCACAGAACTTCAGAAACAATTGATGGATGTTTTTAACCATAGCGCCCGAATTGCCAAGACCTTTGGGATGACACTTTCCTATACGGAGGAGGGGAACGCGGTGTTCGATATGCCCTACAACCCCAACTTCGATCATGCCTTGGATGGGATTCACGGCGGCGTTTACGCAACGATGATCGATAACGCCGGTTGGTTCACATCGGCTGCGGCTCAGGAGACCGGCTGTTGGGTCGCTACCTCCGAGCTTTCGATCCGTTTTCTAGAGCCTGCGCAAAAAACCTCTCTGCGCTCGGTGGGGAAGCTGATCAAGAAAGGAAAACGACTCGACATTGCCGAGATGCATCTCTACGATGGCAACGGGCGCCTCATCGGCCACGGCACCGGCACCTTTATTGTTCTTTCTCACATCCCTTTTGCAAAGGGTTGATCTAAAAGGAGGCAAACCATGAAGAGACAATGGCTTATTTTTATGTTTGTTCTGCTCAGTTTCGTTTGTTCTGCCCAAGCGTGGCAGGAAAAGATGGGGATAGGGATCTTTGGAGGGGAGATTACCGGCATTAGCGGAAAATATTGGCTCAATGATTCGATGGCGGTTGATGCCGCAACCAGTTGGACGTTTGGAGAGCGGGATGACTTGTGGTACGTCCATTCCGATTTTTTGATCCATCGCTCGTGGTTTCAGCTCTCTTCGGGAAAACTCCCCATCTATTATGGAGCGGGGTTTCGCACTACCATCGGGGATGAGGATTCGCTGGGTCTTCGCGCTCCGGTGGGGTTAGAATATCTTTTGGAAGAGGCCCCCGTGGATCTCTTTGTGGAATTGGCCCCTGTTTTTGATTTCATTCCCGACGCCCAATTCGACTTTAACGGAGCCATCGGAATCCGGTATTTCTTTGGAGGAAGAGGCCCCAGCACTTTCGTTCAACCGACTGGCGAATAGGGGAATGCCGCGTTGTAAACGGCATCCAGGGCGCGTTGAACACCAAATCTGGATAGCTTAGCGGTTAAGGCAGTGCATACACAGGTAAGGGGGGAGGAGCCCCCTGCGCGGTAGAGGAGGTTGGCGCGGGTGAGTTGAGCCGATTGATGTAGTCTCGCAGGAACTTGATTAACATCTCACCGTTAACGGGAGGGAGGCTGCCAGGAAAGGTATAAGTCGGGGTGTACGAAGTGGAAAGGGTTTCGCGTCCGATATCCCATGGCAGATTCACTACTGCTAGGGTTTGGTAAATCAGATAGCGAACACCGAAAGTAGAGATGTTCCCGCCCATAATCGTTGGCGCCGAGGCCCCCGGTATTGCCGGAAACACCATCGGCCCGTCATCGAGTTCTACGATGTTGAATTCATCAATAATCCCTCCGTGATTTCGCAAACCGTGCAGATCCCCAAAATAGTACACGATAAACCGCACCTCAAAAAGCCAGGGAACAAGGTCCGGATCCTCGCTCGAGCTTGCTTCCTGCATGTGGGCTGTGAGATCACCTACCCGAAGCTCTCTCCCGAACTCTCTCCGATACTCGTTAAGCATCTCTCTTTGCCGTTCCATTATTGCTCTCTCTCTGGGTGCGAGGCTTGAAAATGGGTCGTTTGGAGGAATTATTGATTCACCAGGTGATGTGTTCCTCATTTCACGAGGGGGGTGGTTAATCCTGTTTGTAAGTTCTTCCCTTGCCGCTTCGAGCTGTTCTTGAGCTCCCTCTACACCCGCTTTCGCCTGCCTTGCGAGGAAAGGTATCTGTCGCATCAAGGCCTGAACAGAGCCTTCGCTGGCTCGTCCTGTAGGGTCGGTCAGACCGATTGGGTTATTCCAAACGTAGGCGTAAGGCGGCTCCGAAAGGATAGGATCGACGCTGGTAAATCGAGCGAGAGCAGGGTCGTAGAAACGGGCGCCGTAGTTGTAGAGATCGGATTCGCGGTCGACCTCTTGGCCGGTGAAAAGGTAAGGAGTCGCCCCCTCACCTCTTTCCTCTCCCCTCTGGGGAGAGGGAGAAGGCATGCCCTGAGCAGAGTCGAAGGGGTGAGGGGTTAAGATTTCGCCAAAAGGGGTGTAAGCAATGGATTCCACGACGCGGGCGTTTCGATTGGTAACAAGGCTCGCAGAGCCGAGGTGATCGGAATGAAAGTATTGAATGGGGCTATCCTCAGCGTATGCGGTCCCAGCTATCGCAGACAGACAGAGAAAAAACAGACTGTTACCCCAAAAACGACTACCCATGTGATGCCCCCCCTTGCTTACTTTGAAGCCAACCGTTGCAAATCAAACCCCCGTTGTCAATGGCTGGATTTCAAGATTTCGTGAAAATAACAAAAAACTTCGGCCGCTAAACCTTGACATTACTCATACAATTGAGTAATTTTACTAAGCATATTGAGTAAAATTATGGAATTTAAACGTTCCACCTGTAACATCTTGTTTTTAAGGCTGAAAGAGCCACGCCGTTTTATCCAGGTGTTGACCGGTCCTCGACAAACCGGAAAAACCACGTTGGTGCGGCAAGTCATGGCACAGCTCGATACCCCTGTCCATTATGCTTCTGCGGATGAGCCCCCTATAGCAGGGGGACAATGGCTGGAAGAGCAGTGGGAGTTGGGGAGGCTTAAAATTCAGCCAGGAAAAGAGGGGATTTTAGTTCTAGATGAGGTTCAGAAAATTACCCATTGGTCGGAGGGGGTAAAGCGTCTTTGGGATGAGGATACCGCTAGAGAGATCCCCCTGAAGGTGGTTCTATTGGGATCGGCTCGGTTGCATATTCAAACAGGATTGACTGAAAGTTTAGCAGGCCGATTCGAGATTATTCCTGTGAGCCATTGGTCTTTCGATGAGATGCGGAAAGCTTTTGGTTGGACGCTAGAACAGTACATCTACTTTGGTGGGTATCCTGGAAGCGCAAGTTTAGTCGCAGATTGCCAGCGTTGGTCCCGTTACATCATCGAGTCTTTGATTGAGACGACGATATCCCGTGACATTTTGTTAATGACTCGGGTCGATAAGCCTGCTCTTTTAAGACGCCTATTCCAATTAGGTTGCGATTATTCGGGCCAGATTCTTTCCTATCAAAAAATGTTGGGGCAGTTGCAGGATGTGGGGAATACGACCACTCTAGCCCATTATCTCGATTTGCTTTCTAGCGCCGGGATGCTAACGGGATTGATGAAGTTTTCGCAACGGCGAGTTCGGCAACGGTCTTCGAGTCCCAAGTTTTGCGTTTTGAATACCGCATTAATCACGGCTCAGTCTCCACTTTCTTTGGCAGAGGCGCAACAGGATCGAAATTTCTGGGGGCGTCTTGTAGAGTCGGCGATAGGAGCTCATCTTCTGAATAGCGTGGTGGGGACGAATATAGAGGTTTTTTACTGGAGGGAACGAGGAATGGAAGTCGATTTCATATTGTGGGATGGAAAGAAAAGCGTTGCTATTGAGGTGAAAAGTGGGCGCAGAAAAGAGGTCCTTGCGGGGATGGAGGCTTTTTCGGACCATTTTCATCCCCATCGAAAGCTGCTGGTGGGAGGGCAGGGGATGCCCTTGGAAGAATTTTTACTGAATTCACCTCTTCGCTGGATGCAAGATTAGATCCCAAATCTATAATTATTTAGGGTCTTCGCGATGCCCAATTCGACTTTAACAGAGCCATCGGAATCCGGTATTTCTTTGGAGGAAGAGGCCCCAGCACTTTCGTTCAACCGACTGGCGAGTGAGAACTTCCTCCCTCGTGGCAGGGCCTTGGCAGAAACTAACAGAAGTTATACTTTTAGTGCTTGAAGTTAAACCATCATGGCTAAGGCATTAGAGTTAAAAGTCTATGAGAAGGGGCAAATCGTCTTGCCCTTGGCTTTGCGAGAGAAACTTCGCATTAAAGGAGGGTCCCGTGTCCGCGTTTTCGAATATGGGGGGATTGTTTATCTTTTGCCCGAGAGGGGGCGGCGCAAAGTGTCTGAATGGGAAGGGATTTTGCCAAGTCATCCTTCGTTGAGCCGGACATTGTTGAGATTTAGGAAGAAGGATTTTGCTTAATCTCCATGACAGTGCACGTTTTTGATAGCCACGCCCTCCTCAAGTTCGATCGTTTATCAAGCTGCAGAACTTAAGGGGGAATACCCTATTTCATTTGGAGATGCCTTTGCTTTGGTAACCACTCTAAATCACAGCGCTATTCTTGTGACGGGCGATCCTGATTTTAAGAAGGTGGCCAACCTCATCAAAATCTACTGGGTTTAGGTTCCGGTACCCCCACTGTTACCGATGTATCTCAACCTCTTCATAGTCTTTAGATTTCTAATGATATGTTGAGAATTATTGAGAAAAGGATTCTCTTCTCCAGAACTGGCTGGGGGATAGGATTTCAACCCCTTCGAAATGGCCTAATTTTATGAGGGCTTTGTCTCCCGTAATGAGAAATTGGCATTCCCCTTCGAGAGCTGTTCCCAAGACTTCTGTGTCGTTAGGATCTGGACATTCCGAGGGTTCTACGGGGAGCGGTTTCACAATCTCCATCCTGGAAAAAATCAAATTTTCTACTTCTTTGGCTTCCTTTTTAGAGAAGTAAAATTTGGAGATCATCTTTTCGTGGAATTCTTTAATGATAAATTTCGACGTAATCAATGTGTGGGAGCGCACACAGTGCTCAAAGAGTTCAGCGCAGAATCCTCTTGTAATGACGGCTGCAATTAAGACGTTGGTATCGAGGAGGAGCTTCATGGATTAGGAAACGCGGTCGAAGACATCTTCGTCGGTGTAGATCCCTCGTGCTTCAGCTTTGGCCATTAATTTCGCGCGCAGGTTGCGAAACTTGAGAAAAAACAGATAATCCCGCAGAGATTCGCGGACAATATCACTGCGAGAAATCCCTTCCTGTTCAGTTAATGCGTCAAGTTCTTCTTTGACTTCTTCAGGAATACTGATGGTAATGGTTTGTCTCATAATTTCCTTTTAGGCATCTGTAATAGATTCTAATACAATTAACGTTCTGAGTCAAGGTCGTGAAGGTTGAATGAGCTATGGAACAGTTGCTGCTTGATAGATGGCATCCAGGGCGCGTTGAACACCGAGCGTGGGGATCATGCTGCATCCTGAAGCGGGCCGAATCCGCCAGCCTTTTGCCTCAGGCGCGATTTCAATCCAGAGATTTTGCAGCAGATTCTCTTCCACCACCACAGCGCGAATCATCCCTTTTTTCCGTTGGGGATCGTATAAAAATTCCTTGAACTGAATCGTGATCTTTCCCCGAACCTCTTTAGGTTGAAACCGTTCGGAGTTGAATTTTTTAAGGCGATAGGTTTTCAATGAAATATCCTCCTTCGTGGGAATAGGGATGTGTTTTTCTTTTCGCAAAATAATCTCAAAAAAATCCTGTTGTCCCTGAGTTTGCCATTTTCGTTCATATTTGGTGTCGAATCGGGCGGGGGCAGAACCCCATTTCATTTGCAATCCTGTTTTCTGGATTTGCTCTTTGAGCCATTCCACATACGGCTTCTGATCGGTCACGATCTGAATTTCCCCGTTTTTTACAAGACGGCTGTTGAGCACTTTGAGAAAAGCATTGGAAAAGAGACGATGCTTTACGTGCCGCTTTTTGGGCCAGGGGCAAGGGTAGAGAGCATAGATTCGATCGATCGATTTCTCTTTAAAAAGCCGATCGAAAGCGGTTCGCGCGTCCACTAAAATCAGGCGCACGTTGAAAATGCGCGCTTGAGCTGTTCGGCGGAGCGCTCTTTGAACCGATTCCCAACTCGCTTCAATCCCTACGAAGTTTCTATTCGGACATTTTTGGGCCAATCTCACCAAATGTTCTCCGTTTCCAAAACCAATCTCCACCTCTAAGGAGGCCTTTCTTTCAAAGCAGTTTTTCCAATCGATGGGTCGTCTCCCTTGTGGCCAGGGGAGGAGAGATTGAAGGGATATATATCGAGCTTTCATGAGGGAGTGATCATACCCCAAAAAAGTCTTTTCAGAAACGCGAGGCGCTTGCCCACCCCTCGTTTTTAAGTCAGGATATTCCCTGAGCGACTCCAAAAAAAATTTGGACCTATTGGTGCAAAAGTTCACGGGAATGTTTTTTCTCGCTTCACTCGCAAGATTTTTGACCCCTCTCAAGGGAGGTAGGTCTCTGAACTCGCTAGCATTTCTCGCCTAGCCCGCCAGCAGCGCTTTGCGCAGCAATGCGGGCTGGCCACTGTAGGCTTCGCAAAGCAGC
>JACQOV010000096.1 GCA_016202395.1 Deltaproteobacteria bacterium | reverse complement strand
TCGAAGGGACCGCAACATCGCGTCCCATCTCGTCCGTGATCCCCCACACAGCGGAAGCGGTAATCCAGAGCGTCATCCCCGTAAAAACGGGAATCCATCTCATTCCCATTGAAGTGGGAATCCAATTTATCGAAAAAACTGGATCCCCGCTTCCGCGGGGATGACGTCGAGAAGAATTTTTCCACAACCTGATGGAGATAGTACGGATTACTTTCATGCTCAAATTCCTCATGTTTCCTTTGGAGCGGAACCCAGGCTACGGCTCCACAAAAACAATATCGACCGGGAGCAAACCCACATCGATTGGCTCATCCGTCAAAAAAGTGTCATCTACTGTGTTGATCACCCAAACTCCTGCGTGACGGACCGATCGATCCCCTACATAGAGCTCCCCCAAGGAATTAAGTTCAATCACGCTCAAGTAATTACCCTCACCCGAACGAACCTCCAGGATGGGTGCCTGTGCGGCACTATCCGAAAAGGGGACCACTTTTGTGTTGAGGTTCATGTCTTGGATCAAAGCATAGCCTTTAGAAGAAGAGACGACGGCAAAATCGGTGAGGTCCCCTCCAAGATCCTCTTCCGTAACCCAAAACCCTTCTGATTCCAAAGTATCGGGGTTAATAATTTCAATGCCACCATCGAGTACGCCCCATACACCCACTTCACTCACATAGATCCGATCGGTTGTGGAATCGTAAATCAACTCATTAAAAGGATTCATCCCTTGAAGCTCGATCACCGTTTCAATCGTGTCACTCAACGTATCAATGACAACGATTTTTCCGGGACGAACGGGTTTAGGAAGATCGGAAATATCCAACTCTTGTAATGTCAGGAATAACTTATTCCCCACCACGCTCATCTGATCCGCCTCCGGACGACCATCCGTATCCTTCGGATCTACAACACTGGAGAGATCGATGAATCCCGTACGATCCCCCGTTTCAAGATCGATAATGGCTAAACTTTCCTGAGGAGAGGAGGCGAAATAGCTTGCATAAGCTTTCCCACCCGAAGTAAACACAAGATCCACCAAATCAGGAGCACAACTCCCTGTTTTGGGATAAGACCATTGCGTCGGTTCTGCGATATTGTCAAAATCGATAATCGTAATCACATTGTCACAGCGATGAAGGAAATAAACGGTCTGATTATGAACTCGAGCTAAAATATCTCCACTGCTAGTGCTCAAAACCTCTTCCGTCACAAACGGTTGTCGTGTGCCTAAATCAATCCATGCAAACGAGGCCACCTTAAAACCACCATCGTTGGTAACAACCAAGGCAATCGGCTCCACGATCTGAGGGGCCGGATTGGGATCGCCTATTTGGACCTCTCCACCGCAGTTATAAAGTGTGAGCAAAAGGCCACAAATAAAAATCGAGAATAATCTCATTCTTTTCTCCTTTTCTTCTCCCCCTTAAAATAAGGGGGAGATAGAGGGGGTTACTTAAAATTTATACTGTGCCGTTCCGTAGTAACTTCTCCCGGGCAGTGGAAACCCTAAAACATCTGCAATCTGTTCATCGTTCACATTTTTTACCTCTGCCGTCATAGAGAGCTCACGAATTTTGGGATAAAAAGTAATCCCCATATTGTGAATGAATCGGCGCTTTAACAAAACCAAATTGCCCTCGTCTAAATAATTCGATCCAATAAAATTGAATTCATAGAACGGCTTCACGTATCGAAACTTTGCCTCCGCGTGAAAATAGAATTCATCCTGTGCGCGCCCTGGCAAACGATTGCCACTCAAAAAAGAGGAGCTCGTATTGACGGCCTCTTGACGGGTATAATTCAATGAAAATTTGAATAAATTCCAAAGGCCCCAAAGAAGCGACAATTCGTGCCCCTGAAGATCGGCGGAACCGATGTTAATCGCAATCAAAGTCTGCTGAGAGTTTTGGATAAAAGCGATGAGATCCTCAATGTCGTTTTCGAAATAGGCGTATTCAAACGCAAAAGAATCAAAAGGGCCCCAGGGGCGATCCCAACGGAAACCGACATCTCGATTGATCCCTTCTTCAGGGCGAAGTTGATCGTTCCCTAAGATGGCGCCGGAGTTGCCAAAGAGCTCAATAAAAGTCGGGACTCGGAAATAACGGCCGATGTTTCCGCGAAGATCCAACCCCTCTATCCAACGAAACTTCGCGCCAATATAAGGGATGATAAAATCCTCTGTTTTGGAATCCGCCGAGTCAAAATCGCTCCGGAGTGGTTCATAACGGATCGCGGGCGAAAGGGTGAGCCGATCCCGAAAGAGATAGAGATCCTCTTGGGCGGCCACGACCCCGCTATGGCGCGAGCTCTCCGGCCCTGCTTGTGGCGTGGCAAACTCGTCAAAAGGTTTAAATGCCTCCTGTCGAAACTCGAGAAAAAGATAACCCTCCTGATGTTCACCGATAGGAGAGTGAAATAACAGGTTGCCACCGATCGATTGGATCCGGTTGTCGGTCTCTTGGGGAACAAAAGCGATCTCCCCCTCTCGATCCAGAAATCGCTCGTTATAAAAAAGATAGTAAGCCCCCCCTTTCAGATCGAGAGGAGTATCCCCCAGCCCTCTCTCTTCCCAAAGGAGATGAGTGATATTTCGAAAGGTTCGCAGGCGCGTGGATTCAAAGGATCCCCCAAAGCCATTCCCAGGAACCCCTTCATCGCGATAAAAGGTGTCGTTCAGAATCGTCATTTTCCTCTCCCGCGCGATATCGTATCCCCCCTTCAAAGTGATCCCCCAATCCCCAAAGTCGTTGTTGTCCCGCATGACTTCCTGATCATCCTCGGTGGTAAAGAGGGTGCCGTTGTCATCAAGAAAAGAAAAATCCCCTTGGCTCTGAGTGTGATGAGCGCCTACGAGATATTGCCAGGCGAGATTGGCTTTGGAGCGAACCGCGTTGACCTCCAGCGTTTCAAAGGAGCCGTACGTCAGTCCCAACTGGTTGGCCAACCCGTTGGCCAACCCATTGGAAAGATCGCCAGGTTTCGGTTCTCGCGTAACCAGATTCACCACTCCTCCAATCGCAGAGCTCCCCAAATAAACAGGGCTAAACCCTCGATAAACCTCAATGCGATCCAAACTCTCTAAAGGCAAAGCGGTCAGATTCACAATACCGATGTGGGAGGGATTCAGAAGCACTCCATCCAGATAGATTGCAACTTGATTGCTCGCCGAGCCTCGGATGGACAGCGTGCTAAACCCTCCAAAGGCGCTCGTGCGATGGATTTGGACCCCCACCGATTCCGCGAGAAGGTCTGGAACCGTCTCGACTCGCTCGGTGGCCTCCTCGACCTCAATGACGGTAACAAAACCGGCATTCTCTTCAGCCGCCTTTTCCACAGGCCGCTCCTCCACATCGCGCCGAATCTCCCCCAAATCCGCGGCCATCCCCTGATGGAGCCAAAAGCAGAAGATATAAATAAAAAACCCTTTCCTCCCAAAAAAGAGGAAAGGGCATAAAAAAAGACCCACTACAGACCCCCTTTCCTTCGAAGAGGCGTTTTATTAGCATCCAAAGATCCAGGTAGGTCTCCTGACTTAGAGGCTCCTCGTTCTCCCCTTCCCAGCTCCGATGAAGAAAGCCAGTGGATCGGAGAAAGAGTGCGCTTGCGAGCGCAACCTCATCACAGTGGCGGGACCGTTGGGGACTCTCACCCCATTCCCTATTAAGGTCCTCTACCGCCTGAATCGTTCTTTTCCGCCATCAATCTATTCTGCTGGCTCTATGTTTGTCAAGAGACAATGCCTCCGGTGTGATCGCCTCATGAAAATGTCAGTGTAACAGCAACGTGAAAATGTCAGTAAGCGGATCTATACGAAGCCAGCCTTAAAAGATGCGAAGAAAATCTCTCAATCTGGCCTAAAACCTAAAACCGAAAAGCTGATGGAGATTTTGAAAGAAAATCCTTTTCAAAATCCTCCCCCTTATGAAAAACTGGTTGGGGACTTGGCGGGAGCCTATTCCCGAAGAATTAACATCCAACACCGCTTGGTTTATCAGGTTCTCGAAAAGGAAAAGATTGTCAAAATCATCCGAATGTTGAAGATTTGGGGTCAGTTTTAAGTTTTTGATTCTGCTGAAAAAGTCCTTTTTTGTCATTGCGAGCCTCAAAGGGGCGAAACAATCTCCTCGTAACCCTTTGATTTCATGGGATCGCCACGTCGGCCTTCGGCCTCCTCGCGATGACAAACGAGGGTTTTTCAGCAGAATCAGTTTCTAAGTGATGCTCTCCCCACCCATAGTTAAAAAGGCATGGTTTTCTATCGTTCGATGGATACAACAGAGCCGTTTTCTATCCGTATTGTCATCTTTTTCCCCCAATGCTCTCCCGAATCACGGCTCGTCCAGATTCGGATCTCAGGATCACCGGATCCGATCGGGATCGACCGTCCTACCGTTACCACTTTGGATTCTTTGTCGATTTGATAGCGGTAACGAGTTTCCATCGATGTGGCAATGTCTCGATCGATAGCGATGTCATTAAATTGAAGCATCGAAGACCCTTTTTGTTGGATCACTCGAAACTCGCTCAAGGGGTTCATCCGTTGGGTGTCAAACCAATAGCGCCCAATCTTATCTCTTCTTTCAATAAATGTTTTTACAACGTATTCTTCCGCTTCCGGATTAGAAAACTGACCCGTTTCGACGATCGCTCGGATGTCGTTATCGGTAAATGCCGTCACGATCTTGGCTCCCCAGAACGCATCTCGGGGTGTCATCTCTACAAAACCCGCATTCGGATACGAAGTAACCCAACGCTTCGGATGGAATATTTCGGATTCGAACGTTCCTGTTTCAGGATAGCGCACCTCGATCCCATTTTCCCAAGGCTTGATCCAGAACCCAAGCGTGATGTAGGAAAGAGAGATTTTGGGTGGATCCACAACATATTCGTTTCCGTATTTGGCCGATTTCGGCTCGGTATTGCCGGAGCCGACCGTGGAGGAAAGATCGAGAATGTAATGCTTGATGTGCCACTGTTCCCCTTCGTTCACGTACATATCAAGGTAATTTCCACGACGGCAGTCGGTGTTATTAAGAAACGACGAAACAATTCTTAAGCCCCTCAATTCTCTCAAATGTTGATGAGGGATTGTATCGTCCGGATCGTCTTTGCGGACTCCCACAAGAGTCGGAGATCCCATGGGAATTCCATCCAAAAACTTGCTTGCCGAGGCTCGTATTTTCCCATCTTTACGAACGTAGACTCGCTTAAGGATATCCTCGACGTCGCTCTGAACCATTGGGCGGGGCACGTTGTATCTCCCTTTTATTTTTGCCCCTTCTTTAATTGTGAGCCTCGTGGGATCGATGGTCGCAATCGCGTATTCAGGGATAGGGTATCCCGCCGCGTGCATAAACCTGGAGGAGACCATCTCCGCGGAAGTCGCCATTCCAGGATAGTCGGGTGGATCAAACTTTAAGAGGTAACGATCTCCCTTGGAATCTTTAACAATGAGTCCCGGTGTGATTCCGAGCGACTTGCCCGCAACGATCTCCAAAACGTTTTGTGTGTCGATTGTGGAGTCGCTATTTGCGCCTCGTTGAAGTTCTTTTAACGACATTCGGTATTTTTCATGCCGATTCGTAAACCAGCTGGAATCTTCCACCTCATCGAGCGCATTCACGTTCAGGGCTTCATCCCGTCCTCTCAAGCGCAGCCATCGGCCTACGGTCTTGATGGGTCTGCCCAGATCAAACAGCTTTCCGACAGGGCGAACGAGCATGTTATAACCGCCATCCCACCAGAGGTAATCGCCTTCGTCATCCGGCTCGGGTTGTTCACCCCGGACGAGTGGGGCTTGCACCAGGAAGCAGAGAAGAATGGCAACGATGATTGCTTTGGTTTCCATGTTAAAATTCCTGTTCAAGCTGTAACAAAAACTCGGCTCCTTCATCACCGAATCCAGTTTGCAAATTAAAAAGAAACCTGTCTTTAGTTGTGATTCTCACTCCTGTGCCGGCGGAGTAATGAAATGCACCCAATGTGATGTCACGATAATTCTTAAAAACCTGCCCTTCGTCTAGAAAAATGACTCCTTCCCAGGTGTCCCAAACGGGGTAGCGGTATTCAACATTAAAAAGAAGCGCTCCTTCGTCAGCGAATCGTCTTCGATCGAATCCTCTAAGAGCGTGGTTTTTATCAAGGATTGGGAATTTATAGAATGGAATCGCTTCATCATTCAGCCGATCGAGCTTTTCTAAATAGCCTCGAATCGCCAGCGTTCGAAGTGGGGCGAAAAGAGGAATAAATTGCTGCAGATCGATCTGATATTGCGTGTAACCGTAGTCTTTTCCACTCGATGTTTTTCCATGGAATCCCTCAAAAATTCCTCCTTTGAGGTTCAAATAGGTCCCTTGAGTCGGTCGAAAAGGACTATTGCGTCGATCCCATATCAGTTGAACCCCTTCTCCCAAAATATCGCTGTCATCGCCGACTCCATCGATCTCTGTGGGGATCGGCCCACCCTCGCCGGTTCCTCCCTCGACTTTAACGAACGATGCCGTCAAAAAAAGATCGGTTCGGATCGTTTCGGAGGGAAAAATTCCTAAGAAAAACCCCGGTTCGATCCGATCGAGCTCAAAACTGGTTTCGTCGTCTTCGCGTGTTTTATTCCCTGTAATCCATTGGCTCCCTTCACGCCGGACAAAGAAATCTTCATCGCTGTCTTCGGCAAAGAGGAATCGCATTCCGTAATGAAAAGGGCCTTGCAGAATCGAGGGGTCTTCGTAAAGGAATGCCACCACTCGATCTTCATCGCTGACGATCAGAAATGACGCGTTCACTTGCTTTCCGCGGCGAAAAAGATCTTTGTGAAAAACACTGAGGCCACCGCCGGTTCCATACTCTCCGTCGAAGGAGAAGTTGGGCAGGAACGCCGCGGTCCTTTCGTCATTATAGAAGAAATCGGTGATCCGAGTGGGTAGATCGACACGCTCGGAGAAAATCACAAGCTTCTTGGCGGGATAAAAGGAGAGTTCAAATAGCTTTCGGGGGAAGGCAAGAACATCCCAAACGGTGGCCTTTTTGCCTACTTTTTCTTCCTCTTCATCGTTCGCGTACGAAGGAGAAATAGCCGTTACAAAGGAGCACAGGATCGCAATGGCAACTTTCCACTTACTTCTCATAGATATTTTTTGTCATAATCCGTCGTGTCAAAACCTTGAAGATTCCGAAGGCAATCTCAATATGATCCTCCACCAGATAGAAGAAGTCGCTGGCGTCAATTTTAAGGGCATCGGTTTCCGTGAACGCGGTTGCCGTAAAATAGCGAGGCGCGTTGTCGAGGATGGCAAAATCGCCAAATGTTCCGTTGTTCATAATACTGGCGACCGGTTTTTCCTCTTTCAAGATCTGTACCTTTCCTTGAACAACGAAATACATCGCATCTCCAACCTCTTCTTCTTTAAAGATCGTTTCGTTCTTATTGAAATGGACCTCTTGCATGATTTCAGCGATGTGGGTCAATTCTGAGATTTTGACGTTTTTGAACATCTCGATCTCTTTCAGGAAGAAAACTTTTTCCATGGTTGTTAGCATCGGTCAGCTCCCTCTTAATCGGTTCGTTACGTGAACAGCCGTTTCTCGAACAAGCAGATCAGGACTGTTTACTAAATTTTCTGCTTCGGACAAAAAACCCTCTGGCAAAGTCTTCCCTATTCCATAAATAGCGAGAGCTGAAAGGTGTGAATCTTCAGAAAAAATCAGCTCTTTCACAGAATCATCAAAGGATTTTCCTTCGATTCTATAGATAGACGCCGCTTTTTGCAATTTCTCATTTTCGGGGATGTCATCGACAACGTGGAGTATTTCCGTTCGTATCTTTTTGTCTAAAATGTTTTCGAGATACTCCAAGGCGGTGGCACGATTCCAAGCGCTGTTGCTAACAATTTGGAGATAGGCATGAAAAATTCCTTCGTCTGGATAAATCAGTCGAAGTAAACGGAAGATTCTTTCGACAGACCAAACGGTGTGATCATTTAAAGCCTGGATTAGGGGATCGGCTTTATCGAGCGCTGTGGGTGAGGATAAGAGAGAGCGTTTCGTATTCAGTAATGCAAAGTAGTGATGAGTTTCTTGGCAGATACGCGATTTTACTTTGTCTGGATCGAATCGAAAAGAGAGGTTCGACATCCGGATTCTGTTGAGAGCCTTCAAGATCATAAACGAGAGATGTCGGTCTTTCTGGGATAAACTGTGCAACAATAGATCGATTGTCCACTGAGAGGGATTCAGGGCAAGAATCTGAGGGATCCGTTGTCGTATTTCACGATCGAGGTTTTGATCTTGTATCGCATCATGGAGGGTTCCTGGAATGGTTCGCGCGCACGATGCCAAAGCTTCTTGTGCCTGTTTTCGCAACGGTCGCACTTTAAGGAACGGTAGGAGTGATTTTACAAATATCTTACAGCCGGTACGACCCGCACTATCGATCGCAAAGAGCAATACCTTTTTATCGGTTTCATTGAACAGATCCAGAAGCAGCTTGTGAAAAGAACAATCGGTAATGTGGCCAATCACTTTTGCGGCTTCCTGACGAGCAGGATGATCTTCCGGGTTCGACACCATCTGCTTCCATTCATTTCGAGCGATCTCTTTCTCACTTTCCCTGCCGCATTGGGCGATGCAAGCAATCGCCGCTACCTTCATCTTGGGGTCGGGATCTTTTAAGTAAGACTTCATGAGATCGATCGCCCCTTCTTTTTTTAAGGCATGGATCCCTTGAAGAGCCTCTGTTTTGACGACACTGCTTTCGTCTTGAAGCATCCCTTCAATCTCTGGCAAAAGGGTTTGATCTTTAGAAGCAATGAGCAGCCGCATCGCGTGGACTCGAATCTCTTCGGAGGGATGTTTGAGAAGTTTTCTCAGATTCAGCGGCACAATCGAAAGCTGCACCGACTCGAGAAACTCCAGCCCATAAAGCACGTGAGATTCGTCAGGGTGATTGAGTGTGTCGAGGATACATTCGATCGCGGCTTGATCGGAGATTTTGAAGTGAAGGGCTTTCGTATCGATCTGTTTCTTTCGGATCGCTTCTCGAAGAGTGCCAACGTACTGTTTTCTTATGATGAAACTGAGACAGATCCAGATTCCGATAATGGGCAGTAAGATGAAACTAATCTGTTGCACAGTGAGCGCAAAGGCTGAGACCAGCAGAAGCAGGAGCACTCCACTCAATCCATCGGCGAAGCGATCAACAAACATATCGACGAAAATCTTGGTCCGTTTTTTTAGAGCCAGCGGGATCGGAAGAATCAGAAGCTCTGTACCCGATTTATGGAGGGAGTACCGAAGGCTTCCATCGCTTCCTTTTAAGAAAGAGGCCGCCCAGATGAGCGGGAATAACGCAAGGAGGAACGAGCCGAAGAAAAGAGCAAGGGGTAGAAACAGGATTGCCGATGTCGTCCCCAAAATCTTTAAAATCTTTCCTGTAAAGAAAAACTGGACAATCACCGACGCAATACCGAGCCAGCCAAAGAAGACACCAAAAAATGCGGTGATTTGATCTTTAGACTTAAGAGAATTCGAAACAACCGATTTGAATTCGAAGTCAATCAGATTGGAAATGAAGGCGGTCAGTCCTACAAGGGCGACTATGAGTATTAAGTATTTCGATTGAACAATTGAAGAAATCAACCCTGGAGTCCCTTGATGATCTCTCTCTACCGAACGAGGTGTTGCTTGAGTAGAGTCTTTTGCCGCCAAACGCCAGATCGGTAACAGCAACCCCAGTGTAGCCGCGAACAATCCAACACCGATGAGAAGAAGATTTGTCGTTCCGGCTATCTCAACGAAGGTTTTTGTTAAGAACCCTCCAACGATCCCTCCCAGGGTGGCTCCGGTTCCGATGATGCCAAAAGTTCTTTTGGCCTCTCGTGGATTAAACAGATGATTGGCAAGTAACCAAAATTGAGAGGTCGTGATAATGCCAAAGATGCTGACCCACACATAGAGCGAGTAGAATAGCCACGCGCCTTCGAACCGAAGTAGCCACCAGAAAACGAACAGGTTAGAAATGAGGAACAGACTCGTTCCGAAGATCAATCGGTGGATTTTTGCTGTCGCCAATAGGCGAGAGAAAACGGTCGCAATGGAACCGGCCATCAGCGCAATTAGGATATAAACATAAGGCAATTTCTCGGGGCCGAGCTCATACAGAAAAAGCGAGTCCCGCACCGACTTGAGCATGACGTAGGCCGCGATAAGAAGGAAGATATAGGAGAACATCCATAACGTCTTTCCCCAATCTTCGCGCCGAACCTCAAAAAGCGATTGGGCGATTTTTTTTAGAGTGGTAGGCATAGATGAAAGATGCCACCCTTATTCTTATCAACGGATAGGGCGAATCTGCAATAGGAGATCATTTTGTTACGCACCCTACCGCAGCATCATACACAAGTAGAGGCAAAAAAACAAAGGAAAAGAGGAGTTATGAAGATTAATAGTAAAAAAGCAGTTCTTGCCGGAATTCTGGGGACAGTCGCCATAACGATTGTGGCCACTTTTGGAGCCCCCATAATGACAACTTCAAATTTAATTCTTAGATGACAGTGCATAAAATCGGTTGCTTTTGGGAAGCGTGCGTGGTAGAAAGGACCTGGGTTTATGGGCAAAAGAATCATCCTCAGTTTTTCCATAGTATTACTCCTGTTTGTCGGATCGACTGCGCTCTCCGCTCCGCTGGTTTTTAAATTCTCAACGCTGGCGCCGGAAGGGACCTCGTGGATTAATCTATGGAGAGAGATGGCCTCGGCTATTGAGACCGAAAGCAACGACAGGATTAAGATGGTTACATTCGCTGGAGGAGTGGTGGGGGACGAGCCAGATATGGTCCGCAAGATGCGCCTGGGCCAAATCCACATGATTGGGGTCACGGTGAACGGGATCCGCAATATGGTCCCTGAAATGGATGCGTTTCAACTTCCTTTTCTCTTTGAAGATGAAAACCAGGTCGATTTTGTGCGGCAAAAGATGCGCCCCACGATCGACAAACTTTTCATCAAACACAACTATAAACTCCTCATTTGGGTGGACAACGGCTTCATGAATTTCTACTCGAAGAATCCGTTCCGCACTCCCGAAGAACTCGCTCAGCAGAAAGTGTGGGTTTGGTCTGGAGACCCCATTCCAACCGAGATCTTCAAATCGCTCGGGGTGAGTCCTATCCCCACGGACGTCCCCAGTGTCCTGAGCTCGCTGCAAACAGGGCTTCTGAACGCGGTTTATACCTCCCCTCTGGCTTGTGTGGCTCTTCAATGGTGTAGTGAAGCGAAGTACGCAACGTTGATTAAGATGCGTTATGAAACGGCGGTGATCGCCATGCCACTCCCTTTGTGGCAAGCCATCCCGAAAAATCTGCAACAAATCTTACAAAGGAATTTTAACCAATACTCTCCACGATTTTTTGAAACGGTGTGGAAAGACCACCATGCCTCCATTGAGGTCATGAAAGAGAATGGGATCGCCGTGGTAGATCTCTCGCCACGGGAACGAGAATTATTTATCCAAAAAACTCGGCCTCTCTGGGATCAGCTTGCCGACCGCTTCTATCCCCGCTGGCTCTTGAATGAGATCCAGAAAACCCTTCAAGGATACTCTCATTAAATGTCGAGATTCACGACATCGAGGGCGTTCTGCTCAATAAACTCGCGCCGAGGCTCCACCGCATCCCCCATAAGAACCGTGAAGATCCCATCGGCCTCATAGGCATCGTCGATTCGAACTTGCAAGAGCACTCGACTCGCGGGATCCATCGTGGTTTCCCACAGCTGCCCTGGGTTCATCTCTCCTAACCCCTTGTAGCGCTGGATGTAGTGCCCCTTGTGTCCTTCACTCATTACGATCTCCATCAGCATATGAAGGCTCTGAATTTTTCTCTCTTCCGAACCGACGAGTAATCGATAAGGGGGTTCTCCAGCAATGGTAAACTCCCCTTGGAGGCGAACGAGTTCCTCAAACTCGGGAGAACGAACAAAAGGAGAATCTAAAATCGTTTGAAATCGTCCTCCCTCTCGACGACTTTCTAAAATGGCTTTCCATCCGGCGTGCTCCGCATCTTCCTCCACCTTGCAATCGATAGGACTGATATCGGATGAAACCTTCTCCACCGCTTTCACAATCCCCTGCAGAAACTTTTTAAGGGACTCCCCTTTGTCCTTTTTCGATAGAAGCGAACCGATGGAAGCGCCACTCCGAACGACTTCGTCAATAATCCTCTTTTCTTTTCGCCGATTCATCCGATCCAAAATGAAATCGTATCGGATGATCTTTTTCACAAGCTGTGCCAACTCCTGTCCCACCAACGGCCTATTGCGCCGCTCCACATGAAGAGCAATGTTCTCCACCCCACTCTCCACCAAATAATCCCTTAAAATCTGTTCATCTTTAATATATCGTTCCACTTTCCCTTTTTTCACTTTGTAGAGTGGAGGCTGAGCGATATAAAGATAGCCATGTTCGATAATCTGAGGCATCTGCCGATAAAAGAAGGTGAGAAGGAGCGTTCGGATGTGGCTTCCATCTACGTCGGCGTCGGTCATAAGAATGACGCGGTGGTAACGAAGTTTTTGGAGATTAAATTCATCGGTTCCAATCCCAGTGCCTAGGGCCGTAATGAGGAGCCGAATCTCTTCCGAGGTGAGCATTTTATCAAACCGCGCCTTCTCCACATTAAGAATCTTCCCACGCAATGGAAGAATCGCCTGAAACTTCCGATCCCTCCCCTGCTTGGCGCTATTATGGACAAACACCCCCCCTGCCAACGCGAAATTGTGCGTTCCTGGAACCTCCAAGTCATACATATCCATTTTCTCAGAGCAGGGAACTACCCTTTTCACCTGATGGTTGAATTGTGCAACTGCTTCTTCCATCTGTTTTAAATCCCCATCAAAAAATCGATTGCAAAGAGTGCTCAAACGAACTAAACTCCGATCTCCTAGAGCTTTGCGTTTCGCATTATAAAGAGTTTCATCCAAATGCCCCGTCTTTGTATAAATGTCATGTAAAACCCCCAAGCCCTTATGAAGATAGGTTTGGTTATAGGCTATTTTGCGCCGCTTACGAAATTCAGGTGTCCATTGTTCCTTCGTTCTCTGACTTCGCCATTGAAGGAGGTTCCCGTCTTCCCATTGTTTCTGAGCTATTTGGGACAATAGCATCTTGGCTTGAGGGTTATTTTCAAAATATTTTTGGGTCCTTTTTGCTTGAATTCGACGATTTGATAAAGAAGCCCAGTGCTCTCGTTGCGCAATATTAAGCCGTGAGAGACTCTCTTGACGGTAATCTTCATTAGAATGATAGAATGCCAAAAACTTTTCCGTCATAAACTTTTTGTAAGTCTCATCTTTCCACTGCTGGATAGCTCGATCTGAAAGTTGACGTCTCATCTGAGGATCTAGCATCGCCCTACGAATTTTCTCTCTAAATTCTGGTGTCTTCCGAAGAGACCTTAATTTTTCAAGCGTTTGGGGAGACCTTAATGTTTGGTCCGCAAGACGACGATGATGCTCTAAATGCTCCTCCTTTGTAAGTCGGCGGAGATTATTAGGATTATTATTGAGTTTGTTCCCGTTAATGTGATGCCGATGTGTCCCGTCCGTAGCAGCGTAATGTCCTTGCTCTAGGTTATACCGATCCGCAAGCATATGGGTAAACACCCAACGGAGATCCACGGGATCAAAAACCATCTCGTAGCCTTCAATGGTAATTCGTTTTCCCTTTCTGGAATACTGACGTCGAAAGGGCATTAAAGAGTCCCCCGATTGGAGAGTATGAGCCTCTTTATAACTTCCGTTACGCAACATAAACAAGTGATCTGGAGTGCAAACAATTTCCGAATTGTCGTCAAGAATGACTTTGATGGCTTCGGTATTTGTTTTAGTGCGCCGAGCATTCATGATAGGAGCAACCCCAATATGTCCATCCTCCCTGATCGTATAGCAGTAGTTCTGCTTCCCTAACTCCCACTCACGAACAAGATCAACTAATGGTAAATCTCTTCCATCCGTTAATGCAATCTGGGTCTCTCCTGAAAAACAACCGCCGGCGGAGTCGCCTTCAACAAGATAAAGTTCGCTCAAAGCGGGGTCCTTCTCTTGACAATCGGCAAGCTTACCCGGCAGAGAGCCTGAATCGAGCGCGCTCTTGCGGCGAGCGAGCTCTCGGGCCTTGCGAGCCGCCTCACGGGCGCGAGACGCCTCAATGGCCTTTTCCACAATCTTTCGCCCTACCGAGGGATTCTCTTCAAAAAAGGCCCCCAATTGTTCATTGACAATCGTTTCGACAATCCCCTTCACCTCACTATTCCCCAACTTTGTTTTCGTTTGCCCTTCAAATTGAGGATTGGTGAGTTTAATACTCAGAACACAGGTTAACCCTTCTCGAACGTCATCTCCTGATAAACTTTCCGACCCCCCTTTTTCCAAAAGATTATTTTTAGAAGCGTACTGGTTTAAGGTGCGAGTTAAGGCGGAACGGAATCCCACGAGGTGAGTCCCCCCTTCATGGGTGTTGATGTTGTTAGCAAAGGTGTAGAGGGCCTCGGTATACGTGTCGTTATACTGAAGCGCGGCTTCGACCTGCACCGTCCCCCTCTCCCCTTGAACATAGATCAATTTCGGGTGGAGGACCCCTTTGTTTTTATTGAGATGCTCCACAAACTCCTTGATCCCTTTTTTATATTGAAACTCGTGCTTCTTGCCACTCCGTTCGTCCTCGATGGAGATGTAGAGCCCCGCATTTAAAAAGGCGAGCTCTCTTAATCGTTGAGAGAGGATGTCGTAACTATATTCGGTGACCTCGAAGATTTTGGAATCGGGTTTGAACCAAACTTTTGTCCCGGTAGATTTGGTTTTACCAATCTCCTTAAGAGAGGTTACCGGTTTCCCTCTCTGATACTCCTGCTGATACACCTTTCCGTCCCTCTTAATCTCAATCTCTAGATCTTGAGAAAGAGCATTCACCACGGAGAGTCCTACCCCGTGCAACCCACCGGAGACTTTATAGGCCTCTTGATCAAATTTCCCCCCCGAGTGCAGCATGGTAAGGAGCACCTCCACCGTCTCCCTCTTCTGTGTGGGATGCATCCCCACAGGGACCCCTCTGCCATTATCTTCCACCGTAATGCTGTTATCGACGTGAATCATTAAAGAGATAGAAGAGCAAAACCCCGCCATACACTCATCAATGGAGTTGTCCATAATCTCAAAAACAAGGTGATGGAGCCCTTCCGACCCTGTGGACCCGATGTACATCGCGGGTCGTTTTTGAACAGCGGAAAGCCCCTCTAACACCTTAATTTTAGAAGCATCATATCCTGATTTATCTGCCTTCTCCGTAAGCTCTGCCATTGAGTTTTACTCCTTCATTTAGAACCGCATGGGCATAATGACAGCGAGTGATTTTTTATGCTCGGGCCCTTGTACTAAAACGGGGCTTAACTCGTCCTTAAAATCGAACTGGACATTCTCTTCGTCACAAGCCAAGACCGCCTCTAAAAGATAACGGGTGTTAAACCCCATTTCCAAAGGATCTCCGGTATATTCTGCCGGTAAATTCTCCCGAGCCTCCCCAATATCGGGGTTATGGAGAGAAAGAATGGCCTCCTGTTTCGTAAGATTAAGGCGAACCCCTCGGTAGCGGTCGGAAGAGAGGAGTAAGATTCTCCTTAAGGCCCCGATTAAAGGCTCTTTTTTAAGCACTAAAAATCGGTTTCCACCTTTAGGAATCACCTGCCGATAATCAGGAAACTCCCCGCTAATCAAACGCATCGAGATCGACATCCCATCGCGACGCAAGAAAACCATCTTCTTAGAAATCCCAACCTCTATTTTCCCCTCACTTTCGGTAAAGGCCTTTTTTACCTCCATTAACCCCTTTCGAGGCAACAGAACCCCTTTCTCTAGATGCAAAGGCCCCTCAGAAGCAATCTCCTCCTCCACCAAAGCCAACCGATGCCCATCGGTGGCCACCCCTTTAATCATCCCTTTTTTCTTACTGTAATCCAACTCCACAAAGACCCCATTTAAGTGATAACGCGCCTCATCGGTAGAGGTGGCATAGGTTGTTTTATCAATAAGATGTTTTAGAGAAGAGGCCTCTATTTGAAAAAGGATATCGCTTTGTTCAACCTCCAACTTAGGAAAGTCCTTTGGATCTAATCCCGCTAAAGTAAAAAAACTTTTCCCAGACTCAATCTCTCCCCAAAAATTCTCCTTTCCTTTTAAATGAACCTCACTACCAGGAAGTTCACGAACCACCTCATAAGTTTTTTGGGCTTGTAGAGAAAGAACCCCTTCTTGTTGAATTTGAGCTGGAATCCTAGTTCGAATACTCACTTCTAAGTTCGTTGCGAAGATCTCTACCTCCTCCTTGTGTGATTTTATCATTACATTGCCCAAAATAGGCATGGTATTCTTTTTGTCCGCAATATTTTGAGTTAATTGGAGCCCTTGGATTAGCGTCCCTTTATTAAAAATACATTCCATAATCCCCTCCTTCTATGTTCTTCTTGTTGATATAATAAGAAATACATTAGTAGTAGTTTCTGTGAATTAGTGGATAAAAGATCTAAAGCGTTGTTTTTTAAATTATTCATCTTGTGCATCTATTTTTAATCTATCCCCAGGCTTCTTGCAATGACCCAAATTCAACAAAACATCCACACCCTTCTTCCACAGGAGCTGTTTATATTAGATGGTTTTCTGAATGGCTTCAATATCTGTTTTTAATTGCAGGTCCCCTTTGACCTCTTGTTCCACCTTTCGCACCGCATGGATCACTGTAGAATGATCTTTTCCGCCAAATTTCTCCCCAATCTCCGGGAATGAGGCTGGAGTTAAGGTTCTACAGAGATACATCGCAATCTGGCGAGGTTTTGTTATAAAACGGATCTTCCGGTCTGATTTGAGGTCGTTCACGCTAATATTAAAAAAATGAGCCACTTGGCGTTGTATCTTTTCCACAGTAAAGGGTTGCGGTTGAGTGCGTAGGATATTTTGTAGCGTCTCCTTAGCAAGATCCAGATTAATCTCCCGGCCTGTTAAAGAGGCAAAGGCCCCGATCCGGATTAAGGATCCCTCCAATTCTCGAACGTTGGTTTCCACATGGGAAGCAAGATAAATGGCGACGTCATTGGGAAGAGGGATCCCCTCATCTTCTGCTTTCTTTTTTAGAATCGCAACCTTCGTTTCCATCTCTGGAGGTTGCACATCGGCCACCAGGCCCCACTCAAATCGAGAACGAAGCCGTTCTTCAAACCCTGGCATATCTTTAGGGAGTTTATCGCCCATAATCACAATCTGTTTATGAGATTCGTAGAGTGTGTTGAAAGTGTGGAAAAACTCCTCTTGAGTCCGCTCTTTTCCGGAGATGAATTGGATATCATCGATTAACAGGACATCGCAAGAGGTTCGATACTTCTCTCGGAAGTCCGCAGCTTTTTCATATCGGATCGAGTTAATCAGCTCATTGGTAAATCGCTCAGAAGAAACTAGACAGAGGCGACTCGTCGGTTTTTGCTGCAATATTTTATGGCCGATCGCATTCAAAAGGTGTGTTTTCCCCAGCCCCACCCCCCCATAAATAAAAAGGGGGTTGTAAGTTTTGCCAGGCATATTGGCCACCGCTAATGCGGCCGCATGCGCGAACTGATTACTCGATCCCACCAAGAAGGTTTCAAAGGTGTATTTTGCAACCAGGTTGTGTTGCATTAGGCGATGCTGCTCGAATTTCTCTTTGCGGATTTCAGGAAGCTCTCTTCGCAGGGGAGGTTCCGTCGACTGGCTAACGCGGAACTCAATAATAAATTCCTTTTGGGACACCTCAAAGAGGGCATCATGGATGGCGGTAAGATAGTTTTCATTCACCCAGTCTCGGAAAAATTTATTAGGGACTTCCAACTCGATATGATTCACATTCGCTGAGATAAGATGGATCGGTTTGAGCCAGGTATCAAAGACTTGAATCGGGAGTTGTTCACGCAGATGATCTAATGAGCTAAGCCAAACATCATTCGACACAACGGTTTCCTTTAAACAGCAAATCTACCCACAAGCTATCCACAGCTGTGGACAAACAAAAAGCCATTTTTATTCAAACTGTTATGAAATATTTTCCAAGAAATGTCACAAGACAGGGGGAGGGGAAAAACCATCCTCGACACTCACAAACTCCAGCCATAAATCCACCCCCTTTAGAGACAATGTAGCGGATTTTAGAGGTGCGATGCAAGAAGATCATTTCCCTATTCCGTAGAAATTCAGAATGGAGCTATATCTTGCGTTGAATTCCGAAGCCGTTGACCAGATCTAGAGCAAGAGATATTTTTGTTTTTTTAACGACGTTAAGAAAAAAAATTACTCGTCGCGTTCAAACATTTGGCCCTATTGATTTCCAATCACTTCGAATTCGTGGAATGTGGGTGGCACCTCGCTTTTGATGGGGATATTTTTTGGAGACCCTTGTGTTTGTTGTGTTGCAAGACTGTAAGCAGAAGGTTCCTTGACGCTTTGCAGATCAGTTGTTATGATCGCGCCTCGGTAAAATGAAACGAACTTTTCAACCACATAAAAGAAGAAGGAAGAAAGTCCATGGGTTTCGCCGGCGCATGCGAACTCCTGGAGGACGCAAGGTTTTAAAACGACGTCGAGCTAAAGGACGCAAGCGACTTGTGGTGGTCGTGAGCCACAAGTGACTCGCATCCATGTCGCTTCGGTTCACAAGAGGACATCGCCTTTCGCTTCAGTCCGATTTTGCAGCGGTTCTGCGTCAGGGGGAGAGACGGGTTGTCCCTCATTTTATTCTCTATCGGCTTGAAACTTCTAGAAAATTCCATCGCCTGGGGATTGCTGTTTCGAAACCTATAGGCGGGGCGGTTCAAAGGAACCGTGTGAAGCGCCGGATTCGAGAGTGGTTTCGGCATCGTTGTGGCTCTGGTGGCGGCTCTGTGGCAAAACACTTTGATCTTGTGATTCGGTGTCGTTCAGGGGCTGCGGAAGGATCGTATCTAGAGATTCGTGACGAACTCGACAAGGCATTTGAGATTAAGAATTGAGGGGGTCCATTGATTCTTTTTATTCGATTTTATCGATGGTTCCTCTCTCCATGGTGGGGAGGGGGTTGCCGATTTTTCCCTTCTTGCTCTCACTACATGGAAGAGACCATTCAACGGCATGGGCTCTTTTGGGGGATTCTTTTAGGCTTCAGGCGCATCCTTCGATGCCATCCTTGGAACCCTGGAGGATATGACCCCGTGCCTCATAAGGGATAAGCATGGAAAAAAGAGCTCTTCTAGCCGCAGTTCTCTCGATTTTGGTCTTGGTGATCTACCAGTATTTCTTGTCTCCACGTCCTCCTGCTCCTCCTCCCATTTCCCCCTCCTCCACGGTTTCTGAACCTCGGATCGAGGAGATAAAGGAGCTCTCTCGCCCCTCTGCGAGATGGGAAGAAGCGGAAGAGGTCGTGGTCGATACCCCGTTGTATCGAGCTGTTTTTATTACCTCCGGGGCTCGACTCATCTCTTTTGAACTTAAAAGGTACCGGACCTCTGTTGAGGAGGATGCTCCCCCGGTCGATTTGGTGAGCTCGCTCGCTCTGCAGGAATCTTTTTTGCCCGCAGAGGTGATGGTGGGAGGATTGGAGGAGGCCCGATTCGCTTTTTATCGTCCTTCAGTGAAGGCGTTAACCGTTTCCGAAGGGGAGGAGCAGGTTTTATCGTTTTATTGGGAGGGGCTTCAAGGGAAAGTGGAGAAGCGCTGGGTTTTTCATGGGGGAAGTTACGGCATCGATTTGACGGTGGAAGCGCACCCCACGAAAGGGGCGCTCGCTGGGGATGTCTCCTTGATGTGGTATGGGGGGAGCAACGGCAAGCAAGATCAGCGCTCTGGTTTTAGCGGAGCGACTGCGATGATTGGAAGAGAGGTGCTCCATGAGAGAGGAGAAAAGCTTAAAGTTTCCAAGGAACTGAAAGGGGAGATCCATTGGATCGGTTATGTCGATCGGTATTTTCTCTCCGCCTTCATCCCGGTGACGAAAGAGAACGGCGCGCTTCGAATGAATCGAGAGTACTTCAACCCAGGGACGCATCAGACGGTCGTGGGGGTGACATCGACCTCATTCGGCCCATCGGTGGGGGTCGAAGGGGCTTTAATGCAGCAGTGGAAGCTCTATCTGGGGCCGAAAGGGTTGCGCGAGCTCGGCCGATTTGGTTTCGATCTGGAGAGAGCGATCGATTTCGGATGGTTTGGATTTCTGGCGAAGCCGCTCGCCCTCTTCATGATCTGGAGCCATGATCATCTGATTGGAAATTATGGCGTTATCATCATCTTGCTCACAATCTTAATCAAGATCCTCTTTGCCCCTTTGACCCATAAGAGCACCCAATCGATGAAAAAGCTTCAGATGCTCAAGCCGGAGATGGATCGGATCAAGGAGAAGTATGGGAAAGATCGGATGCGGTTGAATCAAGAGATGATGGATCTCTACAAGCGCCATCGGGTGAACCCCTTTGGCGGATGTCTCCCGATTTTATTGCAGATCCCGGTCTTTTTTGCGCTTTACCGTGTGTTGCTAGAATCGATTGAGCTTCGCCATGCCCCGTTTGTGGCGTGGATTAACGATCTTTCTTCCCCAGAAAATCTTTGGTCGTTGAGTCTCTTTGGCTGGACGATTCCGATCCGTCTCCTCCCTCTCATCATGGGGGGAACGATGTGGTTGCAGCAGAGGCTCTCCCCCACCAGCCTCGATCCCCGTCAGGCTCAGATGATGCTTTTTATGCCGATCATCTTTACCTTCCTCTTTTGGGGATTTCCTTCCGGATTGGTCATCTACTGGCTTGTGAACAACGTTCTCTCCATCACCCAGCAGGTCG
Source organism: Deltaproteobacteria bacterium (assembly GCA_016202395.1). Lineage (GTDB taxonomy): Bacteria > JACQOV01 > JACQOV01 > JACQOV01 > JACQOV01 > JACQOV01. The sequence goes on along the minus strand of JACQOV010000096.1, from coordinate 8,368 downwards.
CCACCGACCGCTTTATTGGGAGGAAATCAAAAGGCGCTGAATAACGTCATTCAGAAAACGGGCGGATTCGGCCCCGTCGACGACACGGTGATCGAAGGTTAAAGAGAGAGGGAGGATTTTTCGGATGACGATCTGGCCCTCGCGAACAGCCGGTTTATCTTCAATTTTCCCCATTCCCAGAATCGCTACCTCGGGATAATGAATAATCGGTGTGCCGTAGCTGCCACCGATGGCGCCGTAATTGGTGATGGTGAAGGTGCTTCCTTTGAGCTCCGCTAGATCGATGGTTCGGGATCTTGCCTTTTCCGCTAGAACCTCCAGCTCTTGAGCCAGATCGGAGAGGGACTTTTTATCGGCCTCTTTGATAGGAAAAACCATGAGTCCTTCTGGGGTGTCGACGGCGATGCCGATGTGGTAGTATTTCTTGAGGGAGAGGATTCCCAATTCCTCATTGAGCGAAGCGTTGAATTTGGGATGGGCCTTGAGCGCTGGGATGACGGCTTGGATCATAAAAGGGAGATAGGTGAGCCTCTCCTTCTTTCCTTTAGCCCGTTCTTTCCCCAGTTCTGTGATGTCCGCTTCTTGCATGAAAGTGACAGCGGCCACATGCCGAACCGTTTCCATCACATTTTTTGCGATGGTTCGTCGCACCCCCCGGAACGGCATTTTCTCTACGGGGCCAAACGCGTCTTTCCCTGGATCGGTCCCTTGCGTTGCCGCTTTTTCCACATCTTCACGTTCAATGCGTCCCCCCGGCCCGGATCCTTTCAATAGGGAGAGATCAACACCGAGCTCCTTGGCCAGCGCTCGGACGGCCGGTGTGGCTTGAATCTCCGGGGTAAGGAGGATCTCTTCCCCCTCCAGGTTCCCCACCACGGTTCCAGCATCCTTCCTTTTTTCTGTGGATTTTGTGGCTGGAGGAGTTGCGAGGGGGTCGAGGGTAGCCAGGACGTCGCCGACTTTAATGATCGTGCCGGGCTTCCCAAAGAGTTGCACAACTTTTCCTGCGTAAGGGGACGGCATCGTCACAAGGGCTTTGTCGGTCTCGATCTCAACCAGTTCTTGATCCTCTTTAACCGTGTCCCCTTCTTTGACAAGCCATTTTACGATCTCTCCTTCCGCAATCCCCTCCCCCACATCCGGAAATTTAAATTCTTGAATCATAGATCAAAAGCTCCTCACCTTCTCTATAGCATGAATGATGCGGTTCACACTCGGCAGATAATAGGACTCCAGTTGGGAAAGTGGAATGGCAGTGTCGTAACCGGTGACCCGTTCCACTGGCGCCTCTAAGTGTAGCAGAGCCTCTTCATTAATTCGAGCGATAATCTCGGCTCCCAAGCCACCCGTTTTGGGGGCCTCATGAACAATGACCGCCCTTTTTGTTTTTTTCACCGATTCCACAACCGTTTTAGTATCGAGTGGATAAAGCGTTCGCAGATCGATCACCTCCGCGTGCACCCCTTTTTCTTGAGCCTGCTTGGCGGCATTCAGGGTTGTCAGCAGCATCGCCCCCCAACTGACGAGCGTCACATCCTCCCCTTCCATGACGATCCGCGCCTCTCCTAAAGGGAGGGTGTACTCCTCTTCGGGGACCTCTTCTTTGATGGAACGGTACACCCTGGAAGGCTCCAAGAAAAGTACGGGATCGGGATCTCGAATGGCAGAGATCAAGAGTCCTTTAGCCTGATATGGTGTGGAGGGGACTACCACTTTAATTCCAGGAGCATGAACAAAAAAGGCCTCGGTGCTCTCCGAGTGGAGCTCTGGGGCATGGATCCCGCCTCCGTAAGGGGTTCGGATCACGAGTGGGCAATGGAATCTTCCGCGGGATCGCATCCGGATCCGGCTTGCGTGGGAGAGAATCTGTTCCATCGCTCCGTAGAGGAACCCCATAAACTGGATCTCCGCCACCGGGACCAGTCCGTAGACCGACATGCCTATGGAGAATCCGACGATCCCTGATTCGGAGAGTGGGGAATCGATAACACGCGCTTCTCCGAATTTCTGTTGGAGTCCTTCCGTGACACGAAAGACGCCGCCATTTTTCCCAATATCTTCTCCCAGAAGCACGACTCGAGGGTCTCGTTCCATCTCCTGTCGGAGCGCTAAATTAATCGATTGTACAAGATTCAGTATCGCCATCAGGATGACTTTAAGTTTTCCATCTGTTTTGCGAGGTCCGGTGGCAACGTGTCAAAGGTATATCGAATCATATCTTCCGGATCGGGTGGCGGCAAGGACTCAAATTCCCGAACGACTTGAGCTACCTCCTCTTGGGCCTTCGAGCGAACCTTTTCTTCGTAGCTTTTATTCCAGATCCCTTTGGATTCCAGATATTTTTCGAATCGTTCGACCGGATCCTTTTTTTGCCAAATTTGAACCTCTTCTGCAGACCGATAGCGGCTCGCGTCATCAGCGGTGGTATGGTCTCCCATCCGGTACGTAAAACATTCAATGAGGGTAGGTCCCTCCCCTTTTCGCGCTTTCTCTAGCGCCTCCAAGGTCGCACGGTAGACCCCCAATGCATCATTTCCGTCCACCTGAATCCCTGTAAAACCGTAGGCGATCGCTTTTTGGGCGAGTGTGTCCGATCCGGTTTGGTATTTCAAAGGGACAGAGATCGCGTAGTGATTGTTCTCGCAGATGAAAACGATCGGAAGCCGGTGAACGCCGGCAAAATTGAGCCCTTCATGGAAATCCCCCTTTGAGGTGGCCCCATCCCCGAAATAAACGGCAACAGCGATGGCCTCTTTTCGAAGTTTAGCCGCGTAGGCGGCGCCAACGGCTAGCGGGATTTGAGTTCCCACCTGGATGGTCATCGGAAAATCGTTTTCTCCTTTGGGAATCTGCATCCCCCGTTCGTCTCCAGCCCAGTATTGGAAGATCATCGCTAGAGGCAGGCCTCGAACCCCATACACAGCGCCATCTCGGTAAGAGGCAAAGACCCAGTCCGAGGGTTGCAGGGCAAAGGCGCTTCCCACTTGGGTTGCCTCGTGCCCATGGACTGGAGCATAGGTTCCCAGACGCCCTTGGCGCTGGAGATTGAAGGCTTTTTCATCGAAAGTGCGGATTAAAATCATCCATTCGTAAAGCTTTTGGAGTTGGGCATCGGAAAGCGCGGGGCGAAGCATTTCATCGCAGTTCCCCTGTTCATCCAAAACCTGAAGCCACTCCACCGCGAAGCTTTTTAACGTCTTCTTCGGCATGTTTCCATGACAATTTAGCTGCTATTGAGTGGGATTTCAACCCAAAAGTATGCTTGGAGTTCCAAAAGAGGATGTGCTATATATCCTTGGTTTTGAGGTTTATGAGACAGCCGAAATCTATTAAAACCTTAGGGTTAGGACTGGTGGGGATCCTGTTCGCCCCTCTTTTGGGGTGTACCTTCACGCCGGAGTGTGACACCGTTCCGCAAAATGTTCAGGATCCGGTGGGGATGGCAACCCTTCCCACGAATGGGAATCTGTTGGTTTCCAGTGGGGACCTCGCCGTGCAGTATTGTGGGGGGCAAGTGGTTACGGTCGATGCTACTTCCAATGCCGTCGCGAGCCGCATTGAGACCCGACTCGGGGATGAAACTTCAGGACGCCGACACCTTTTAGGAGAGATCGCGACCAATGCCGATGGGACCCGTGCTTTTGTGACCGAGAGGACCGCGGACCGTCTTTTAGTGATCGATCTTGCCTCGGGATCGATTCAGACCGAGATCGCTCTAGAGGAGGATCCCTTTGCGGTGGCTTTCAACGCAGCAACCACCCACGTGTTGGTCAGCAACCTTGGTTCTGGAAGTATCAGCATCGTCGATGCCTCGAGCCTTTCCGTCGTTGCCACTATTACTTTGGTGGAAGGAGAACTCGGCTCGCGCCCTGCAGGGATTGCTCTCTCCAGAGATGGAGCGCGAGCCTTTGTGACCGATCAGCTTTCCAATTTTATTCATGTGATCGATCTCAATTCTCTGACGGAGGTCGATACCGATGCCTCTGCCGATGGAACCAATCCGATCGAAATCGAGACCGGCTCTACAGCTATCAATTCTCGTGGAATCGCGGTGAGCCCCATCGATGGAGTGAATGAGGCTTACCTCGGCAACCGAGATCCCGATAGTGTTGTGGTGATCGACACGGCGAATCTCCGCGTGGTGGATCTCATCGCTCTTCCCTCAAGCTGTGACAATCCGGATGGGATTGTGGCTGTGGCGAGCGGAGAGATTTTCGTTGCCTGTTCAGAGACGGATGAGGTGGCTGTTTTGGATCGCGCCACTCGAGAGTTGGAACGCGAGATCACGGTTGGGGATAATCCTCAGGCGATGGCGATCTCGCCCAACGGGCAGAGGGTTTATGTGGGGAATTTGAATGACGATTCAATCTCTGTGATCGATAACGATCCAGCGAGCGGTACGCGTTTTACGGTCATTGCTACGATTCCATGAGGAGATTTGTTGTGAAAATGGCTGAAAAGATGGCCGTCCTGCTTCTTGTAACGTGTGGGTGCGGTGATGGCTCCACCACCTCCGAAACTACTGGGAATTACTCGGGGCCTACAGAAATTGCGATCGGGGCGAATCTCACCAGTGGGAGTGGACAGGTTTTGTACCTGGCCAACAGTGACACTGGCACCGTGAGTGTCGTGGATCTCTCTACGGGAGAACCGCTGAGTCTCACAGGGAACCCCCTCTCCTTAACCCTCTCGACCTCCACCACCACTCCTCGCATTCGCGATCTGGTCCTCTCTTCGGACGGCGCTCGACTTTTTACGGTGATGGTTCAAGACAATGTCGGTTATCTTCGCGCGGTTCAGATCACCTCGACGTCGATTGCCCTCGATAGCTCTGTGAGTGAACTCAATCTCGGTGGGACTCCGGAACAGATGGTGGTCTCGGCCGATGGACTGTTGGCCTATATCCTTCTCTCTGATTCCCTCGCTCTGCTTGAAATCGACTTAACCTCTTTTTCCATTCAAGAAACGATCTCTTTGGATCGGGCCGATGCCACCGGAGAGGCCCCAACCGGCTTCACATTAACCGATGGGGCCTTTCCCGTGTATATCATGGATCATGGGACGAGTTCGCTTGTTCGGATCACTCGAGATGAGAATGGGGTGGAGGCTCTCACCGCGCTGGCTCTTCCTCGAGGAGGATTTTCGGTTACCTTGCAAACGACCACTAATCGGGCTTTTATCCCAGACCCCGCGTCAGGCAATGTCACGATCATCGATGTTGCTGCCTTTGCGGTCGATGAAACGGCGCTCCCTCCCTTGAATCCCGGAGGACTCCCCCGCGCTGTGGTCGTAGGCGCCACAACGCTGGATCGTGGAGAAGGGGCTTTTACGCCCGGTGTGATTGTGGATCGTGAAGGGAAGCTCTTTTTATTTAATGCCGATACTTTGGCTCTGGTGGATGCGGACACCTCCACCACGGAAGTGGATGGGATCACGATTGGGCTTTTTCCGGAGGAGGTCGTTTTCTCTTCGGATGCGTTGCTGGCGTATGTGACGAATTCGCAGTCAGATACGGTCTCGGTCGTGGATTTAGTGAATTTGACCATAAGCTCAACGTTGGATTGAGGGATTGAGGATCATGCTAGGAAAAAAATTAGGGGTGAGAATTGCCTTCTTCTCTATTACGATCCCAATTCAGCTTTACGCAGGCACATGGGAGATGGTCGGGTTTGGTTCGCGCGGATCCGCGATGGCGGGGGCGATGGCGGGGCTGGCCGATGACAGCGGAGCCATCTACTACAATGCGGCCGGTCTCACGGCGGGGCCGGATGCCAAAGTGGCTGTGGGCTACGTTTTCTCTCCCTTTAACCTCAAGTTCAATGGAGAAGAGGTCGATGCCGAAAATATTAGTGGGCTCAATATCGGCGCCGTCGGAGCTATTCCGATGGGGCCTCCGTTAGAGGATAAACTTTTCGTTGGACTAGGGGTTTTTGTCCCGACCCAGCATTTTTTTAATGCCACTTTCTATCCGCAAACCGAGCCCCATTTTGTTCGGTTTCAGAATGCGGGGCAAAAGTTTTCGTTCGATTTTGCCCTCGCTTACAAACCGGTCCCGTTTTTTTCACTCGCTGCGGGGGCGAATTTTTTCATTAATTATCTAGCGACCACCACCATTGAAACGAGTCCATTGCAAGGGGCTGTGGATCGACGCGTTGTGAATGACACCCCTGCGGAGGTGGCCCCCATTGCTGGAGTCCTCTTTAATCCAGGGGAGAGTTTTCCGAAGTGGCGACGATGGCGTGTTGGGGCGAGTTATCGCGATGCCTCTGAGATGGAGACCGCCATCCCCTTTCAGGCCGATTTCGCGGGGGCGCTTCTCGATGTGGATATTCGAGGCATTACCTTCTTTGAGCCGGCTCGGGCGGCGTTGGGGGTTTCGTATCGTTTGCTAGACCGTTTAACCATTGCCACTCAGGCCGACTACGTTTTCTGGTCTGACTTCCCTTCGGATGCTCTCTCGCTCACCTTTGAAGGGATTGAGGTGGTGGTCCCACAAACGCCAGAGTTTGACGACAAGATCGTAGGGCGCATCGGTTTAGAATATCCACTCCTTCAATCGGGGGATGTCCATTTTACATTGCGAGGGGGCTATGCCTTTGATCCTTCCCCAGTGCCACCGCAGACTGGGGAGACCAATCTTTTAGACGGAGATCGGCAGATCTTTGCCAGTGGCTTTGGTTTTAAATTTTTAGAAGCGATCGGCGAGAACCCTTTGTCAATGGATCTTTTTTTTCAGTACCACTTATTGGATTCTGTGACGACAAGCAAGGACTCCACAGTCTCCGTTGCCAATCCAGGGGCAGCTGGAATCGAATCTGAGGGAAATTTTTATTCGTTTGGAATTAGTTTTGTGATTCGAATTTGATGAAGAAATTGGCTCAAATTTTGCTCATCCTTTTTTTCATGCCAACAGGGGTGAGTGCGTTTCAAACCCTCTACACCGTTGGTTTTGGGCCGCGCTCGACGGCATTGGCTGGGGCCGTAGAAGCCTCTCCCGAGGATGCCTCCACCCTTTGGTACAATCCTGCGGGGGCGAATCATTTTTCGGAGGTCACTCTGAGCGCCTCTTATCTTTATCTTACTGCCGATCTCGAATTTAATGGAGCTTCCGTCGATACAGAAAATTTAAGGGGGATCCAAGGGGCTCTTGCCTTCCCCTTCCACTTTTTGGGGAGGAAGTGGACTGTGGGAGTGGGAGCTTTTATTCCGGATCAAACCTTAAGCCGTGTTCGCATTCTTCCTGTGACCGAGCCCCGATTCGTGATCTACCATACCGATTTTCATCAGGTTAGCGTCTTCCCCGCATTTTCTGTCGATGTCACTCGTTACTTAGCGCTGGGGATCACGGTCGGATTACTGGCGACGAATGAAGGAGAGGGGCAGTTCATCGAGGCTGACATCGAAGAACAGAGGGCCGATGTGGCGTTTGATCTCGAGAGCCAGAATCAAGCGGCCCCAGCCTTAGGACTCCTTTTTGAAATGGCCAAGCTCGATGATTCTCTCCCCGATGTTCGGATCGGTTTTTTGTACCGTGAATCGTTGAGTGTGACCTTTGCAGTCCCTGGCGATATCAATATCCAGAGCACCACCACCGATCCCGACACCGGTGAGCAAACCACCCAATCGTTCTTCAATGCCGATTCACTCACGGAGGCCTCCATCTTTTGGGTTCCACGGGAGGTGGCTCTCGGCGCGGCTTATCCTTGGAGCGATCGATGGCTTTTGCTCGGAGGGCTCGTTTGGCGCCAATGGTCGGAGTTCCCCAACCAGGCTTTGCAAGGGGTTGATAACGTTTCTTTGTTTGGTGGAACTTCGGGAGAAACGAATCTTCCCCCGTTTGTGGATCCCAATTTTAGTGACACTTTGAATCCCAAACTTGGGGTGGAGTACATTGGGGTGGATGGGCCCAAAGCGAAAATCGCTCTTCGTGGCGGTTACGCCTTTCATCCGAGCCCTGCCCCCGATCCCACTTCTGCAGAACTCAATTATCTCGATAATGACAAGCATATTTTTTCATTAGGGGCCGGTTTTACTTTTGAGAATTTTAGCCAAACGATTCTGCATCCTTTAAGCTTCGATCTCTTTGCGCAATACGTTTATCTCCCTTCGCGTGTAGCGTTGAAAGAAGAAAACGATCCCATCGGCGATTACGATTACGACGGCCAAACCTTTGCAGGTGGGGCCGGCCTCACGATGCAGTTTTAACCTTCGTGAACTATAGGGCACCTCTAAAAACTATCTTCTACTGTAAAAACAGGCTCTGGCCTGCGACTGCGTCAGATTTCACAAAAAGTCCTCAACGTAGCACTTTGGCTACGTTTGCGGGCTTTTTGTTCATCTTCCTTGTCTCGGCTCAGATCCTGTTTTT
>JACQOV010000090.1 GCA_016202395.1 Deltaproteobacteria bacterium | reverse complement strand
CTCTAGAAGTTTCTAAAAAGTGGGTATGGTGTTTCCTTAGTGAAAATAATTTCAAACTAGTTATTTTTTCATACCCATCGACTAAAGTAAGATCAGGGATCGTCTCAAATTTTTCTAGATATCTTCTACTAGGATTATGAACAGGTCTCGGTTGACTATTTCTATAAGAGAGGCCGCCGATTTTTGATAAATCACCATCCTGATTTAAAGCATCCAGTAATTCTATTATGGTTTCTTCTCCTTCATCCCTAACAACATAGTCAAAGTGAGTCAGAGCATCATTAGGTAACATCGAAGCATGAGGGCCTCCTAGAACCAAATTGATTTTTCTACACGTTCGAATGTGTTGTGCCATTTCATAAGTTCGATTGGCCGTACAAGTAACCGCTGAAAAACCCACAAGATCAGAATTAAGGACTCGATCCCATTTTATAGGTGCAATTCGTTCTATGTATACCTCAACATCATATCCATGATTTCTAAGGATTGTTCCAATTAAGGGCAAAGCATTTTCACACATAACAATCTGACCAATTTGTTCAGGAAATCTAGGCTTAGCAGAAATTAAGGCGATCTTTTGGATCGGTTTTCGAATAGGTTCCATATGCTTTAACTACCACAGAACTTATCAAAATTCAAATAAACTGTTGGCAGGACCTTGAGATACCACAAAACACAATGATTTCAAACATCTTTTAAAGATTTACGAAGCTGGCGAACCCAAGCGGGAAACTTTTTTTCAAAACGAACCAGACGCTTTTGATTAAGATGCTCTAAATAAAACTTCTCGGAGATCACTCCCTTGCGGCCTTGAAGACCTCGAATATATAAAAGGTCTAACCACGCTTTCTCGGGGAGAGCGACTCGATTCGAATCGTAGCCAAAGAACAAAGCGGGCTTCAGATGAATCAACTGAAGGGTCCCTAGCGAGGTCGTAATGCATCGCGGCCTTGACCGCGTCGCAACAGTGAGTCCGCCTCGAGGAGATTGAGAAAGAATTTGATGTCGATAAAGAGCGCTCTCAAAAGAGATATACGACGGGGAAGCTAGGGTAAAAGCCAATTCCTCAAGTTGAGGCGGGTCCATTTGGTTGATCCAGTATTTTTTGACTCGCGTAACAAGCCCCTTTTTCTGAGCTCGAAGAAGAGTCATCCCGATCGAGGCGGGAGATTCTCCTGTAAGCGCTACAATTTCTCGAAGCAAGAAAATCCTTTTGTGGTGTTTTCGAGAGATCTCTCTCAAAAACTGAATGAAATCGATTAACATCATTCCGAAAATACCTCTGGCAATCGATAGCAAGCCTTTAGAATCTCTTGATGAACAAGCTTCTTCTGAAATTCCACAGGAAGATAGCGTCTCCATTCTTCCTCTGCTCGTTTTAGAGATTTTCCTGGAGATAAACGTTCCGATAAATTGCGAATCCATAATTCAGGGGTTATCGAGCGGTCCTTTAGCTTTTTAATAACAAGGCTACGAATCGTAGGGAGCATTTCTTCCCAATGATCTTGACGAAGCCAATGGAACCAAAGATCAAAAAGATCTCTCCCTCCGAGGTAACGTCGATTCGCAACGGCGATCATTTTCTCTGCCATGATCTCCTCAAGCCCTATCGATTCGCAAACAAAACTTGGAATGGATGGGAACTGTATAACCACGGCATGCACCGTATAGGCAGGGTAAGGCTGAGAATCTACATGGAGACGGAGAGTCCGAGCGGGAGATAATCGACAGAGGAGGCGCCATGTTCGTCGATCGGACTTAGGAGAGGAAAGTGTAACCGATTTTCCAAACCATTTTTCTAGTTCGGCCGCTGCGTTTCGAAGCCCTGTTTCGAGCTGTCTGGGGTCGGAGACTTGCGTTAAATCGACATCCTCTGAGAAGCGAGGATTGCCATGCCCAAAAACCAATGCTCCCCCTCCTATCAACCGAGCTGTGGGGAGGGCAAGGTGCTTGAGCACAATCGCCTGCATAAAAATCTGCGCGGATTCTTCGAAAGAAACCCCTTTCTCCTCAGCATGTTGTTGAATGACCGCAAGCGACATTGTTACATATTAACATAAACATTAATAACAAGCAATATCTTACATAGTGATTTCAAGTGGTTTCTAAAAATTATCTCCGCCTTAAATCATTGAACGAACGCTTTAAGCCTGATACCATTATCACTCATGATGGTTGACGAGAAACGATACAAAGCGGCGCTCGAAAAATTCGATGCGGCCAACCGCGAAGATCCCAACAAAGAGATCTTTCAAGGGAAAGAATGGCCTAAGGAATGGCTCTACGCTCAACGCATGTCGGGGTGGCTGGAACGGTTGGAGCCCAACGCCTCCGAGCCCTTGCGCTTGGCAGCTCGCTGCCAACACATCTGTCGCTGGAAGATCCCTCGAGGCCAATTCCCGATGGATCGAAAAGGCTACCATCAATGGCGAACCACCCTCTTTGGTCTCCACGCGAAAAAGGCCGGTGAGATTCTTCGCGAGGTGGGATATGACGAGAAAACCACCCAGCGAGTGCAAGATCTACTTTGGAAGAAAGGGCTTAAAGGCGATCCGGAAGTTCAGCTTTTGGAAGATGCGATCTGTTTGGTTTTTTTGGAATACTATTTTGCTGACTTCTCAAAGAAGCACAACGAAGAAAAGGTGATCGAGATTTTACAGAAAACCTGGAAAAAGATGACCCCCCGTGGTCATCAAGTGGCCCTTCAACTCAAACTCCCCGCAGAGGCTTTGGCTTTAATCCAAAAAGCCCTTTCTAGAACTTGACTTTAATATAGGACTTTTATAGTCTTATATTGAAAAGCAGCCCCATTATGGAGGTCCGCTCATGTTACACCTGAATCGAAAAACGGAATACGCCCTTCTAGCCTTAGAACACATGTGCTTGAAAGAGAAAGAAAAAGCAAGACACATCAACACGCGTGAAGTGGCCGAAATTTATCACATCCCCTATCCCCTTCTCGCAAAAGTGATGCAAGAGCTGTCTCGAAGGGGCTTCCTTAAATCGCTCTATGGCGTGAACGGAGGCTACGTTCTAGCCAAAAAGGCCTCCGACATCACGGTGGCCGATATTGCTCAAATCTTTGAGGGGCCGTTGGCGGTGGCGGAATGCTTTCGCGACGCAAAAATTACCTGCCCTCAATGGAACGACTGTTTGATCAAAGATCCTTTTTATGAGCTCAATCGGAAACTCCATGAGCTACTGGTGGAGATGACGATCGAAAACCTCGCGATGAGCAACGCGAGTTGAAAAGAGATCGGAGAAAGAACTATGCAAGAAGAGGCAAAAACTTTAAAAGAGATCACCGAAGAGGAGTACCAGTGGGGCTTTGTCACCGATATTGAGGAAGAAAGGATCCCCTCAGGCCTCGATGAAAAGATCATTCAGCTCCTCTCTGAAAAGAAGGGCGAGCCCGAGTGGATGTTGGAATGGAGGCTGCGCGCTTATCGACATTGGCTCACCCTAAAGGAACCGAAGTGGGCCAACGTCCATTACGGCCCCATCGACTATCAAGCCATCACCTACTATTCCGCCCCTAAAAAGAGGCAGGAGCTCAAGAGCCTCGATGAAGTGGATCCAGAGATTCGAAAAACTTTTGAAAAATTAGGGATCTCAATCGAAGAGCAAAAGCGTTTCTCTGGAGTGGCTGTCGATGCGGTATTTGATAGCGTTTCCGTTGCAACCACATTCAAAGAGAAACTTGCGGAGCTGGGGATTATCTTCTGTTCTTTCTCTGAGGCGGTTCAAAAACATCCCGATCTTGTGAAGAAATATCTTGGAACGGTGGTCCCCCACAACGACAACTTCTTCGCCTCTTTAAACTCCGCCGTCTTCAGCGACGGTTCCTTCTGCTACGTCCCGAAAGGGGTTCGCTCTCCGATGGAGCTCTCGACTTACTTTCGGATCAATGCTGCCAATACGGGACAGTTCGAGCGAACCCTCATTATCGCCGACGAGGGGAGCTACGTGAGCTACCTGGAAGGTTGCACCGCTCCGATGCGGGATGAGAATCAACTCCATGCCGCGGTGGTGGAGCTCATTGCCCTCGATAACGCCGAGATCAAATACTCCACGATTCAAAACTGGTACCCTGGCGATAAAAATGGGAAAGGGGGAATCTACAATTTTGTTACTAAACGCGGAAAATGCGCGGGGAAAAACTCCAAAATCTCTTGGACGCAAGTGGAAACGGGCTCTGCCATCACCTGGAAATATCCCGGTTGTATTTTGGCCGGAGACAACTCGGTAGGGGCATTTTACTCGGTGGCGCTCGCCAACCACTATCAACAAGCCGACACCGGAACCAAGATGATCCACATCGGGAAAAACACTCGGAGCACCATTATCTCCAAAGGGATCTCTGGAGGACACGGCCAGAACACCTACCGAGGGTTGGTCCGAATCTTAAAGCGAGCCGCGGGGGCTCGAAACTACTCTCAGTGCGACTCTCTCTTGCTGGGTGACAAATGCGGCGCGCACACCTTCCCCTATGTGGAAGTGAATAACAGCTCTTCACAACTCGAACACGAGGCCTCCACCTCTAAAATCAGCGAGGATCAGCTCTTCTACTGCCGGAGTCGAGGGCTTTCTCAAGAAGACGCCGTGAATCTCGTTGTCAATGGCTTTTGCAAAACGGTTTTTAAAGAGCTCCCGATGGAGTTTGCGGTGGAGGCCCAGAAGTTATTGGGGGTGAGCTTAGAAGGAGCGGTAGGATAAATGGAGGAGACGATGTTAGAAATCCGAAATCTTCATGCCCAGGTCGATGGAAAAGAGATTTTGAAAGGGATCCACCTGAAAATGAATGCGGGAGAGGTTCACGCGATTATGGGCCCGAACGCCTCCGGCAAAAGCACGTTGGCCAACGTGTTAGCGGGAAGAGCCACTTACGCGGTCACTCAAGGGGAGATTCTCTTTAATGGGAAAAACTTGCTAGAGATGTCCCCGGAACAACGGGCTCGCGAAGGGATCTTCCTCGCGTTTCAATATCCGGTGGACATTCCAGGGATCACCAATTCTTATTTCTTAAAAGCGGCCTTGAATGCGGTCCGAAAATACCGCGGCTTGGAGGAACTCGATGCCATCGATTTTTTGAGCTGTGTTCGAGAGAAACTCAAACTTCTTAAAATCGAGGAGTCCCTTTTGAATCGGCCCGTCAACGTCGGATTCTCCGGAGGAGAAAAGAAGAAAAATGAGATCGTTCAGATGGCCGTTTTGGACCCCAAGCTTGCGGTTTTGGATGAAACGGACTCGGGGCTCGATATCGATGCGTTGAAAGTGGTTGCCGAAGGGGTTAACAGCTTAAGGAAAAAAGAGAATGCGATCCTCCTCATCACCCATTATCAGAGGCTTTTAAACTACATCGTTCCGGATTATGTCCATGTTCTTTCCGACGGAAAGATCGTCACCTCAGGAGGAAAAGATTTGGCGACCCAACTCGAGGAGAAAGGTTACACCTGGGTGCGAGAATGGAACCACTGACCCAACAATTAGAGAGAGATTTCAAAGTAACTGGCAATTCTTGGATCGATCGGATCCGGAAAGAGGCCTTCCAGAGTCTCGCTCAACTCCCCTACCCCACCTCCGAGCAAGAAGAATGGAAGTACACCGACGTTGAGCCGATCGTGGGCGCCCCTTTTCGATTAGCCGAAAGAAAAGAACTTTTAGTCCCTTTTGAAAAAAGAAAGCACCTCACCTTTTCAGGCATTCATGCCATTCGGCGCGTTTTTGTGAATGGATACCATTGCCCAAAACTTTCTTCGACAGAGCCTCTTCCCCAGGGAGTGATCGTTGACAATCTGGCAACGATTTTACAAAACAATCCTAAACGGGTCGAACCCTATCTTTCGCGATATGCGAAAGATCAAAACAACCCTTTCATTGCCATCAACACCGCCTTCTTCCAAGAGGGGGCCTTCCTCTACCTCCCCAAAGGGATAACGCTCGAACATCCGATCCATCTCGTCTATTTCTCTCAGTCCAATGGCGCGGCGGCGGTCTCCCATCCCCGAACGCTCGTTATCGCTGAGGAGGGTTCGGAAGCGCGCATCGTGGAAACCTACATTGGGGATGGTTCCTATTGGACCAACGCGGTGACAGAAATCGTTCTTGGAGAAAACGCAAGGATTCATTCGTGCAAGATCCAAGAAGAGAGCGCAGAGGCTTTTCACCTCTCCACCCTTTTCATTCATCAGAACCGAGATAGCCGCGCGAGTTCCCATGTCATCTCACTCGGAGGGAAAATCACACGGAATGATGTTCGCGCTCTTCTGGATGCCGAAGGGAGCGAGGTCACATTGAATGGCCTCACCATGGCGAGCGATAACCAACATGTCGACAACCAAACCCTCATCGATCACGCCAAGCCGCATTCGACGAGCGATGAACTTTACAAGGGGATCTTAGACGGCAAATCGAACGGGGTGTTCAATGGAAGAATCGTCGTCCGCCCTAATGCCCAAAAGATTCGGGCTCAGCAAACGAATAAGAATCTTCTTCTCTCAGACGATGCCAAGATGAACACCAAACCTTTGCTTGAAATTCATGCGGACGATGTGAGATGCAATCATGGCGCCACGATCGGTCGTTTGGACGAGAATCAACTCTTTTATCTCCGATCTCGTGGAATGGGAGAGGCCGAGGCGCGCACCCTGTTGACGTACGCTTTCGCAAGCGACATGATTCAACGATTGGCTTATGGCCCGCTAGAAACCTATCTCGAGATACTCCTGTTGCAACGACTCGGCCACGCCGAGGAGGAGCTTCGATGAGACCGGCAATTCCGTTCGATGTCGACCGGGTGCGAGAGGATTTCCCGATCTTAAAGCAGAAAGTCCATGGAAAAACTTTAGTTTATCTAGACAATGCGGCAACCACTCAGAAGCCCCAAGGGGTGATCGATGCGTTGGAGCGGTATTACAGAACAGAAAACGCCAATATCCATCGAGGTGTCCATTATTTGAGCGAGCTTGCCACTGCGGAGTTTGAAGAGACGCGGACCCAGGTGAAACATTTTATCAACGCTCGAGAGGTTCGTGAAATCCTCTTTGTCCGTGGCACGACAGAGGCGATCAATCTGGTGGCTCAAACCTTTGGGCGAGTTCAAGTAAAGAAAGACGATGAAATCGTCCTCTCTGAAATGGAGCACCACTCCAACATCGTCCCTTGGCAAATCCTCTGCCAAGAAAAAGGGGCGAGGCTCCGTGTCATTCCGATGAATGATGCCGGCGAGTTGATCCTCGACGAGTTCAAAAAACTCCTTTCCAAAAAGACAAAGCTGGTTGCCATCGCCCATGTTTCAAACGCCCTCGGGACCATCAACCCTATCAAAAAGATCATCGAGAGAGCTCACCGCCATGGCATCCCAGTGCTTGTCGACGGCGCTCAAGCCGTTGCGCATCTCAAGATCGATGTTCAAGATCTCGATTGCGAATTTTATGCGTTTTCTGGACACAAAATGTACGGCCCCACCGGGATAGGAGTTCTCTACGGCAAAGCAAAACTCCTGGAAGAGATGCCTCCTTATCAAGGCGGCGGCGACATGATTAGCGCGGTGACCTTTGAAAAGACTCTCTACAACGTCATCCCTTACAAATTTGAGGCGGGGACACCGGATATTGCAGGAGTGATCGGCCTTGGAGCGGCCATCGATTTTATTCAATCGATCGGAATTGAAAACATGGGCCAACACGAGGAAGCGCTCCTGAAAGAGGCCACAAAGTCGCTCTCGCAAGTCCCTAGGCTGCGACTGATCGGCACGGCCCGAGAAAAAGCGGCGGTCCTCAATTTTGTGATGGAAGGAATCCATCCTCACGATATCGGGACGATTGTGGACCAAGAAGGGGTTGCGATTCGGACCGGCCATCACTGCGCGATGCCGGTGATGCAACATTTTGGAGTCCCCGCCACCGCCCGAGCCTCCTTTGGCGTCTACAACACTTTTGAAGAGATCGAGGCTTTGGTGAAGGCACTCAAAAAAGTATGGGAGGTTTTTGGATAATGTCGGAACTCTCTGAACTCTACCAGCAGGTGATTCTCGACCACAATCGGAATCCCCAGAACTTCCACAGACCCGCTGGCGCCAACCAAACGGCGGAGGGCTATAACCCTCTTTGTGGCGATAAGATTACAGTTTATCTCAGAGTCCACGGCGAGACGATCCAAGAGATTGGGTTCGAAGGATCCGGATGCGCCATCTCGAAGGCCTCCGGTTCCCTCATGACAACAATTATTAATGGAAAAACCATAAAGCAAACTCAGAGCCTCTCCAAAAAATTTCAGGAGATGGTCACCTGCGATCTGAACATTCCACCCCCTTCCGACATGGGAAAATTGATTGTGTTTGCAGGGGTTCGAGAATTTCCGATGCGTGTGAAATGCGCCACGCTGGCTTGGCACACTCTGAATGCGGCGCTCGAAGGGAAAAAAGAGACCGTTTCCACCGAGAAACCGGAGGAGTAAAGACCGTTCATCCTGAGCTTGTCGAAGGACGAACGGTTAAATTGCCCGTTCATGGTTCGACACGCTCACCATGAACGGAGAGGTGAGAATTCTATGACTGACATCGAAAAAACAAAACAAGCCATCATCGAAACTCTACAAACCTGCTACGACCCGGAGATCCCCGTCAACATCCATGAATTGGGATTGATCTATGAGATTCACGTGAATGAATCAGGGGAGGCTCTCATCCGGATGACGCTCACCTCCCCCGCTTGTCCCGTCGCCCAGTCCCTTCCACCCGAAGTGGAAAATAAAATTGCCACCGTGGAAGGGGTCACCTCTGCTAAAGTCGAAGTGGTTTGGGATCCTCCATGGAATATGGGAATGATGAGCGAGGCCGCTAAACTCCAACTCGGCGTCGGTTAATCTTCGCCGGATGGGGTCAGTTTTAAGTTTTTAAGTAACGATTAAGAGGATGGGGTCAGCGTTACTTAAAAACTTAAAACTGACCCCATCCTCTACAGCTATGATCTAGATCAGTTTGCAAGATGACCGACGTCATACTTCCTTCATGCAGTTTAGTATAGCCTTTAAGAGAGAAGGTTATGCAAAAAGCTCCTTTAAAATCGACCCATTACGCCTCTAACATGCCGTTTTCTAAAGTGCTTTTCTGCATCCTATTTCTTGGTTTTTTCCTACCCCTCCCCTTACCGATTCTATCTGCGGAACAAGAGAATTCTCAAGAAAGCGGAACCGACCGTCCTTTCCTGGACGACAATCAAATCCCCATCAAGAGAACATCAGAAATTGAAATGTATCGATGCGACGAGTGCCATGTCGGACCGAAGAATTACAACAGTACTCCGCGCATTCTCACAGAAGAACACGAAACTATCAGCAAACATCCCCCAAAAACGGATGATCCCAATCGCTGGTGTTTAGCCTGTCATATGGAAAAAAATTATAATAAACTCAGACTGAGCTCCGGCAGGAAAATAAGTTTTAATGAATCGTTTCTTTTATGCGGCGAATGCCACGGCACCCAACTACGGGATTGGAAAAGAAATTTCCATGGGAAAACGATCGGTAGCTGGAACGGCGTCCGAAACGTTTATTCATGCGCCTATTGTCATAATGCTCATGATCCCAAATTCAAGCCTTTAAAACCCGAGCCGCCTCCAGATTTGCCAAAAAGCAAAAAGGAGCAGGATTAAGAAAATGAAAAAAGACGCCCTGAAAAGATTAGAAAAGCTTGCAGAAAAAAAGTTGAGAACCCTTTTGTCCAAGCGCACTTTTCTTAAAGGTCTGGCCTCCGTGGTCGGGATCGCCGCGCTCTCTCCCGCCAAAGCGGCCCAAGCATTATCCTGGGAAGAATTTTTCAGAAAACATTATAAGGAACTCACCAAGGCAGAAAAAAAAGAGATTTTTGCAAGCATTGAAGCAAAAACAAAAGAGCGTTACGGCGTGGACGTTAAGATTACCGATCCTCAACCGATGGAAGGGGTTGAGTTTGTCTATTGCTTAAACTTGTCCAAGTGCATTGGTTGTCGTCGCTGTGTTTATGCCTGCGTGAAGGAAAACAATCAATCCCGCGATCCACAGATACAATATATCAAGGTATTGGAATTGCCAAAGGGGTCCTTCGATTTGGAAAAGGCAAATATCTATTATGATCATGAGGAGGTGCCAGCGGAAGGCAAATTTTATATGCCTGTGCAATGTCACCAATGTCGCAAGCCCCCCTGTGTCAAGGTTTGTCCGGTGGGGGCCACCTGGCAACAAAAAGATGGCATCGTGGTGATCGACCAAGACTGGTGCATTGGATGTCGTTATTGCGAGGCCGCTTGCCCCTACGAAGCAAGGCGCTTCAATTTTGCCACCCCCCAAATCGATCCGGACGATATCAACCCCGACCAGGGTTATCTTTCCAATCGTATCCGATCCAAAGGGGTGATGGAAAAATGCACCTTCTGTCTCCATCGGACTCGTGTGGGCAAACTTCCCGCTTGCGTGGAAATCTGTCCCACGGGATCCCGAAAATTCGGAAATATTTTAGACAAGAACAGCGACGTCTATGGCATTATCCAAAATAAAAGGATTTACGTGCTTAAGGAAGAATTGGGAACACAACCCAGATTCTATTACTTTTTTGATTGAGGAAAAATTATGGGAAACTACATCCAGCTTTGGAAAGATCTCTTTAAACAAGTGACGAGCGGCCCAAGAATCTATTTCCTGTGGCTGACTTTTTTGGGCATAATGATCTTGATAGGGATTAACGGCTATCTCCAGCAAATGGAAAAAGGGTTGATTGTCACCAACATGACCGATCAGGTTTCATGGGGAGCCTACATCGCAAACTTCACCTATATTGTGGGACTGGCGGCCGCAGCGGTCATGCTAGTGATACCTGCCTACATTTACAAAATAAAAGCGGTAAAGGAGATTGTTTTCGTTGGGGAGTTTCTTGCTATTGCCGCCGTCATTATGTGTCTTTTATTTGTGATGGTGGATATGGGGAGACCTGATCGGCTGTGGCACATTATCCCCTTTATCGGCAAGATGAATTGGCCACTCTCCATTCTGTCTTGGGATGTCATTGTTTTAAATGTCTATTTGTTGCTCAGCCTGCACATCCCAAGTTATCTGTTGTACAAAAAGTACATGGGGGAGCCTCCCGATGATAATTATTACAAGCCATTCGTCTACATCTCGATCTTCTGGGCCATCAGCATCCACACCGTTACCGCTTTTTTATACTGCGGTCTTGGCGGCCGGCCCTTTTGGAACACAGCTATCCTGGCTCCTCGTTTTTTGGCCTCTGCCTTCGCCGTTGGCCCTTCTCTGATATTGCTCACCCTCCAGATTATGCAAAAAACCGCCTCTTTCCCTGTTAAAGACGAGGCTTACGTAATCCTAAAAAGGATTACAACGGTGGCGCTTATTATCAACCTATTTCTTTTGGGTTGTGAAATATTCAAGGAATTCTACACGGACTCCGCTCACTCGAGTTCGGCAAGATATTTATTTTTAGGTCTTGATGGACACAATCTCCTCGTGCCTTACATTTGGACCGCTGTCGCATTTAATGTGATCGCCACCCTGATTTTCTCCATTCCAGAACTGAGGGAGAACAGGGGGTATCTCAACATGGCATGCGTGTTGGCTATTGTTGGTATTTGGATCGAAAAGGGGATGGGATTGATCATCCCTGGATTTATCCCTTCACCCCTCGGAGATATTGTGGAATACACCCCCTCGCTGATTGAGATTCAGGTGTGCGCTGGCATTTGGGCCGTGGGAGCTTTTCTGTTTACCATTTCCCTAAAGACGTCGATTCCCATTGAAACCGGCGAATTGAGGTTTGGATCGTTGGGCCATCCCCAGGGATCTCCCACAAAATTCTCTCACCGGTCTTCTGAGGAAAACCTGCATTGGTCTTCCCCCAAAATTCCTCCGATCGGTTTTTAACGCTCGGAGCCGCTTGACCGACGTAATCCAATGCGATAAAAAGATCTTGTGTCATCGACTGGAAACTCACGAAAAGCGCGGTATTGGGGTTGGGGCTATGAAGATATCGTTTACGATCGAGCCACAACAGAGCATGCGCTAAAGGCCCTGGTTCAAGAATTTCGCCTTTCGGATCTCCCCACAAAAACCACAGCCATCGACATCGGGCAACACGCCGTTCCAGAATCCAAGCTCCAAAGAGATTTTATCGATCGCTGGTCCAATAAAGGGCTCTCCGTGGACAAAGCGCAGCGTGTTATCCACACTGTTGGAAAAAGCTATCGGGATCTTGTCCGGATTCGAGCGGGCAAAATCGATCGCTATCCCGATGGAGTTCTATTCCTCCAGGACGAACGGGACCTCCAATTTCTCTTTGAAGACGCTTCTCTCTTTGGGATTACCTTGATCCCTTTTGGGGGAGGAAGTGGGGTGGTGGGGGGGACGGAATGTGTGGGACCCTCTGACAAACCGATCCTTGTCATTAGCTTACGAAAACTCAATAAGCTCCTCTCGTTAGACGAAATCTCTCGGACAGCCACATTTCAACCCGGAATCCTTGGCCCCGAACTGGAAGCCGCGCTCCACGAAAGAGGGTACACGTTGGGCCATTTTCCTCAATCGTTTGAATTTTCGACCTTGGGAGGTTGGGTGGCCACACGCTCTGCAGGCCAAAACTCCACAAAATACGGCCGAATCGACAAACTCGTGGTCTCGCTCAAGGCCCAAACCCCTCGCGGCGCCATGGAAACACGGGCCGTGCCAGCCTCGGCCGCAGGCCCTTCTTTGAAAGAGATCTGGGTCGGATCCGAGGGGATCTACGGCATCCTTACGGAGATCACGGTAAAGATCGCTCCTCTTCCACAAACTCAGCGATTCGTGGGGGCCTTCTTCAACGATTTCGGAGTCGGAGTCCATGCCGTTCGAAAAATGATCCAGGCTGGACTTCACCCCAGCATCCTTCGCCTTTCTGACCCCACGGAAACCGCCCTTTTCCGGAAGATGCAACCGATGTCAGGCTGGAAAGAGGCGGCCTTCTCTCTCTGGCTCCGGGTGAAAAAAGCGGGGAGCGCCCCGTCCCTTCTTCTCCTGACCACAGAGGGAAACCGGGAGGAGTCGCTTCGACAGGAGTCCCTCATTCGAGAATCGCTTCAGAAAAATGGAGCGGCCGTTCTTTCCAAGGGGCTCAGTGAAAAGATTGGGATGAAATGGCTTCAAAATCGCTTTGCCCTCCCTTATTTGCGCGACGATTTTATGGATCACTCCTTCTTTATCGACACCCTAGAGACCGCCGCGTTGTGGTCAGGGCTGGAGCGATTGCATGGGCGGATGGGAGCCGGTTTTCAAGAGAGAGAAAAGAAGACCGGAGAAAAAGTGACCGTCGGTTGCCATCTCTCGCACGCTTACGCCGATGGAGCCTCTCTCTATTTTACGCTCATCGCGGTGCAAAGAAAAAATGAAGAGCTCCGGCAATGGGATGAGATCAAAAAACTCGCGACCGACACGATCATGGAGAACGGCGGAACGGTGAGTCATCATCATGGCGTGGGGTACGATCATCGCCCTTGGATGAAACAGGAGAAAACAGAGCTTGGTATTCAGGTCCTTCGACAGATTAAGTCTCAACTTGATCCAGATCGATTACTCAATCCCGAAAAAACCATCTAGTACAAACGCAATAAATGCTGTTATACTGCGTTGCCCTCCTCGGCCACTCGTTGCGGCGTACCTACAAAGTACGCCTCACTCGGGCCTCGTCGGGCGCCTTGTCTAACAGACATTTCTTGCGTTTGTAGAGATGTCACTTTAATAATGACGTTTGTATTAGACGATGGAAAAATACGAAGACAGCCTTCGAACCACCACTCCAATTCGCTCCGCGGGGGTCGATATCCATTTGGACGTCTACCCTCAAAAAGAAAAATCGAGCCCCGTTTTAATCTACAACCATGGGATGGCGAGTTATTGCCGGCTCTTTGTGATCCCAGCGATGCGGTTCTATCGACTCGGTTACACGGTGGTGCTGCCGGACCAAAAAGGGAATGGATTCTCGGGAGGACGGCGTGGGGATTACACCGTTTCAGAGGCGGTTCAGAATATCCTCGACACCGTAGAATGGACCAGGCAAAATTTTAGTGGCCCCCGATTTATGATGGGAGGGAGTTTAGGAGGGGCCCTCACCTACTACGCAGCCGCGGCTGGGGCGAAGGTTCAAGCCATCGCCTGCATTAACCTTTGGGATCTGTCAGAGGCAACGCAGGCCATCGATCGATCGGTCCGTCTCAAACTCCTCTATCGGCTCCTCCAGTGGACAGAGCCGATCCTGGGGCATTTCCGTATCTCTATAGAGCGATTTCTCAAGTTTGAGGATCTCCTCGATCCTCGAGACTTCACTTTCGTCGATCTTTGGAAAAACGATCCGATGATTGCAAAAAAGGTGAGCCTGCGTCATCTCTTCAGCCAAACACACACACCCCCTGCGGTCCCCCTCGAAAAGAATACAGTCCCCGTCATCGTCTTTAATCAAGAGAAAGACAAAATCCTTCCGCCCCATCTGACACGAAAATCGTATGAACGGCTCGGCGGGCTCAAACGTTATGTGGAGCTCCAAGGCTGGGGGCACTGGTCCCTCCAACCCGCCTTTTGGAACACCATCGTTGAGGAATCTGACAAATGGTTCAAGAAATACTCAGCAGCTTAACCCCTCTCAAACAAAGATTTCGATGTCTCTTCTCCAAAATGAGCGGGTGAATTTTGCCATTCCGCGTTCATTGTCATCCCCACGTTCATCGTCATTCCTGCGTCCACCGTCATCCCCGCGAAAGCGGGGATCCAGCCCCTCTTCTGAACTCTTCAAAAACCCCTGCTCCAAAGAATCTCCTCCCACAAATCTCTCCACTCAGGATTCTGCTTCTCGATCCATTCCAACTTCCAGGCCCTATTCCATTTCTTTACCTGTTTTTCCCTACGAATAGCCGACTCCATGTCCTCATGCAACTCGTAATAAACCAAGCGATGAACTCCGTATCTCTTCGTGAAACCCTCGACTTCATCGTTTCTATGCTCCCAAACACGTTTGGGAAGATCGCTCGTGACCCCGATGTAAAGGGTGCCGTTTCGCTTGCTAGCAAGAATATAGACCGCGGGTTGTTTAGACATGATAAAACTACTGGATCCCCCTTTTCAGGGGAATGACGTTCTGGATTCCCGTTTGCACGGGAATGACAAATTGAATTCTTAAATAGCGTGACCTCGTTCTTAATCCAAAAAATTGTTGAATTGAAGGGCGATTCCCAGATCCTCTTTCCGGAAGACGGCGATCATTTCTTGAAGATCGTCTCTCTTCTTGCCGGAAATCCGGATCTTGTCGCCTTGGATGGCCCCTTGAAGTTTCATTCCACTCTCTTTGACTCGCTTGACGATCTGCTTGGCAGTCTCCTGAGGAATCCCTTGCTGAATCGCGACCTTCCGCTTCACACGCCCCAACGATCCAGAATCCACATCCCCCAGGCGAATATTTTTTAGAGGGATCCCTCGCTTAGCCATCCTCTCCATCAAAACATCGGTTACCTGCTTCAGTGTAAACTCGTTGTCACTGACCACAAGAAGTTCGTTTTGCTTAGGATCTTCCTGAATCTCGCTCTTTGTTTGCTTGAGATCATAGCGAATCTGGAGCTCTTTACGAGTCTGATTCAAGGCGTTGCTTAACTCTTGCTTATCCACCTCACTCACAACATCAAAAGACGGCATCGATTCCTCCTCTTTTTTATTTCGAGAGATTTATTGTATAATACCCCTCACAAATATACCAGGAGGTCCCCATGAAAAAAACTATCTCCGTCTCTTGCCTAATAGCTTTAAGCGTATGGGCCTGTAGCATCGATGATGCGTCGAAAAGAATTTCGGCCAATACAACCCTTAAAAGCTCAGACCTAACCTCAGGAAGCCCTCCCAGTATCCTTCGGCAAAGTCTAGAAACAGAGGATTGTGGTGTGAGTGCGGACGGCTGCTTAACACCCAACAGCGTCACAGGGGTCGTCTACTATGCTGGGATTCAGGTCGGCATCAACGGCAGCGGTTACAGCCTGGGCCCTATCGTGGGAGAGATCACCGATCCCTCTCCAATCACCTCCTTCCCTCAAGAAGACCTCCTCAGCTTTGATCTCGGCCAGCAACTCACGGTTGCAGGGACGATCGTCTGTTGCGAAGGGGCCGCTTTTCCCGAAGACGATCGAGCCTATGCTCGCGCGATCGAGATCTACTTCGGCTATATCGATACCACCTTCACGCTGGCCGAAGTAGATGGGGTCGCCGCGGGCCTCGTGGGAACCCACACGATTCGAACTGTTTACGGGGATATCGATGGAACCGATTTTAAAAAGGGGGATCTCCTTTACAAGGCCTCTACGGACACCGATTTTAAATGGTGCACGGCAACGGAGGGCTGCACACTCACAACGCGTCCCAGCGCCCCCATCCAATACGATACGGTTGTGGACTATGCGGGAAGCGAGGATGGCCTGGGGAACCAAACAATCCCGATCTTTAGCGCCGATCTCACAACAGAAGACATCCAGCTCACAGAATCGGAGGTCTTGGCTAACTCTTGGACCTTTACCATCGACTTTGACATGACCAACGGGGTTGTCTTCACAGAGGACATCACGGACGCGACACAGATTTATGAACTCGTCCAGGCTTTCCAATTGGCGGCGGAGCCGGGGGACTCGGACAACGGTTTTACCGCAACCTTGCAAGCGAGCCGATCTTCCTAGAAAGCTATGACATCCAGCACCTTTTTTTGGATATTCGTGGCGCTCTATTTCACCCACCAGGTCGCTGAAACGGCCCTGACGTTTCTCAACATGGCGCACACCCGAAAGCATCAAGGGAAGATCCCCGCTTACTTTAAAGACAAGATGGATGGGGAGCGCTATCAGAAAAGCATCCGCTACACGCTTGAAAGATCGTGGTTTGGAGTAGTGATCCGTTGGCTAAAGGTCCCCTTCCTTTGGGCTGTGATCCTTTGGGGAGGCTTTTCCGCCCTAGACGGTTTTCTCTCTTCCTATCTGGACTCCTCAACCCTTATTTTTTCCGTGGCCTACTGTCTCGCGATAGGATTCATCCTTCTACTCACCGGCATTCCCGTTTCACTCTACTCCAACTTTGTGATCGAGAAAAAATTCGGGTTCAATAAAATGACGGCCAAGCTCTTTTTTCTCGACCAACTCAAGATGCTGGCTTTAGGAGCCGCCTTTGGCCTCCCGATCCTCTTTTTAATTTTCTGGCTTTACGAAGTGAGCGGGCCTCTGTGGTGGCTCTGGGCTTTCCTCTCGGTTTTTGGGTTTGAGCTTTTTGTCGCGGCGGTTTATCCGACGTTCCTGGCCCCCCTTTTCAATAAATTCACGCCTCTTCCTAATGGAGAGCTTAAAAATAGAATCCTGGAACTGGCTCAAAAAATCCGATTCAAACTCTCAGGAATCTTCACCATCGACGGTTCGAAAAGGTCCTCCCACTCGAATGCCTACTTCGCAGGGATCGGTCGGTTTCGTCGTATCGTCCTTTTCGACACCTTGCAATCGCAGCTTTCAGAGTCGGAGATCGTGGCGGTTCTAGGGCATGAGATGGGGCATAATAAAAAACGGCACATCCAGAAGCATCTGATTCTCAGTTTTGTCATTGAGGGGATCGGGTTTTGGATCCTCTCGCTTGCGATCGAATGGGAACCTCTTTATGGAGCCTTCCGAGCCGGTTCTCTAGCTCCCTACAAAGCGCTGGTCCTCTTCTCCCTTTTCGGAGGCCACTTTACCTTTTTTCTAACCCCGCTTTCCAATTATCTCTCACGGAAGCATGAGTATGAGGCAGATCGCTTTTCGGTGGAGGTGGTTGGAGATAAAGCGAGCATGGCCTCTTCCCTCGTGAAACTTTCCAAAGAAAACCTCTCAAACTTAACCCCACATCCTCTCTACAGCTTCTACTATTACAGTCATCCTACAACCCTAGAACGAGTTCAGGCCATTGAGAACACCTAACAGGCTGTTGAAAAAGTCCATCTGCTTCGTTGGCCTCCCTCGGCACTCGTTGCGGCGTACTAACCAAGTACGCCTCACTCGGCCTCGGTCGGCCGCCTCGCAGCTGGAGCTTTTTGAACAGCCTGCCAAAACATGGATTTTTCAACAACCTCCTAAGGCTCTTTGACGAATTGTTCCACTTCCGACCACGGGATGTGATCTCCCACCTTGTTCCCATGGTAAACGCGGGAGACTCGAAGCCCCGGGTTCATCAAGAAATCCCCAGGGATCCGATTCACCGTCCCTTCCGGCTTCATTCCTCCCAATCGTTTCCAGATCGCTTTAGCCAACAAAGGGGTGTTTCCCGGATGAACAAAAGCCCACCACCCTTTTTTGAGGCCAAAAATCTGATAGAGCCTCTCTTTGGGATCGGCAATCAGAGGGAAAGGAGGGCTCTGTTTCCCTACGTACTCGGCAATCGACTCGGGGCTCGATTGAAAAACGGCGAGGATCTGCACCCCTTTCTTCTTAAGCTCGTCATAACGCTGGATCATCTCATGAATCCGCAGATTGCAAAGGGGACAGGCCGCATAACGGAAGAAGGCCAACCAGATTTTTTTATTCTTAAATTGGCCGAGTGTTAAAGATTCGTTCTTCCAAGTCAACATCGCCACATCGGGAGCGAATTCCATCTCTATGACCTCCTATCTTTGCTAACAACCGCCAGAGTCACTAACGCCTTGGCCACCCTCTTCTCTTCCCCATCCCAATTGCAAAAAACGTCCGATTCCACCACGGTGAACATCCTTCCCGGCTTTAATACCTTCGAATGACACCGAAGCTTCCCACCACGGCCGGGTCGAAGGAGATTGATCTTAAATTCAGCGGTCAAAACGATCTGGTCATCCTGGATGAGAGTCCCCGCCGCCGCCCCTGCCGTATGATCGGCCATCGTTGCCACTACTCCCGCATGAACCACATTGTCTTGCTGTAAGTGCTTTGGAAGGAGTTTGAGCGAGGTTTCACACCATCCTTCCCCCAAGCCTTGCAACTCAATCCCAACGTCGTTCACAAACGCCGCCCGCTCGAAAATCCCCCGAACTCTTTCTGAATAGCCAAAATCTTCCATGGTTTCAAGATAACAATGGCTGGAAGTACTTGTCAATCCACAACCAGACAGTGGGGGTTATCTGGAAGCTCTGATGGCCTGGATTTCTCCCTTCAGCCCAGCCAGTTCTTTGGTGCTGGTTCCGAACGGATCCCTATAGTTTCTACAAAATATTTTCCAGAGGATTCATTCCATGACAAATAGCCACAATTTCAATGAAATTCCCCTCAAGACGATAAACGATCCTATAATTCTCATAGATCTTCTCTCGGAGATTCTCATTTCCATATTCTGGCACGATTCTTCCTGACTGAGGAAAAAGAGTAATGGATTTTACAATCTTATTAATTCTCTTCGCAAAAAGGACGGCATAATATTCAGAGTCTTTAGCGATGTAATCACAGATCGCTTCAAAATTGTTGGCAGCACGGGGTGACCACCTTATTCTTTGAGCCATCGAGCCATCCGCTTCTCAACTTCCTCATGAGGGATCCCCTTCCCCTCATCGAGTTCCTTTAATCCTTCATCCACCTGCATTTTGAAATACAGCTCTGCCATAACGTCATCCATGGTTACTTCTTCAGGAAGCGCTTGGATCATCTGGATTGCCTGTTGTTTAACTCCCGCCATACGATAACCTCCCACCTATGAATCTATCATAAAAGGCAAATTTCTCAAATAAGACGACCCCCTGAAGCTCACTCTTCAATTGAACCAGCCCTTTAGCGAACTCGTTAGGCGGCGCGAATCCGAACCTTCTCCTCCAAATCCTCAGCGATCCTTTCTTTTTCCACCTCGATATCATGATGGGCTTGAAGGTTCGTCCAGAATTCAGGAGACATACTAAAATAGCGACCTAATCGGAGGGCCGTGTCTGCGGTAATCGCTCTTTTCCCGTGGACGATTTCATTGATACGGCGGGCCGGAACGTGAATATCTTTTGCGAGCCGATACTGACTAATCCTCATCGGGGTTAAGAACTCCTCCAACAGAATCTCCCCAGGATGAATCGGTGAAATCTTTCGCTTGGCCATGCTAACTCCCTCCTAATGGTAATCGATAATTTCCACATCATGCGCATTCCCTCGGTCCCACCTAAAGCAGATGCGCCACTGATCGTTAATGCGAATGCTGTGCTGACCTTCCCGCTCCCCTTGCAGAGCCTCTAGGCGATTCGCAGGTGGAATACGCAACTCCTTGAGTTCCTTTACTGCATGGAGCACCCATAGCTTCCTCATCGCCCGGCGATGAATATCCGATGGGAACTTCCTCGAATACTCACGGTTGAAGACCTTCTTTGTCTCCTTGCAAGCAAAAGACTGAATCATTGAGATACTCTTTGATAGTAACGCGTTACGTTAATAATGTCAAGCGTTAATACT
This sequence comes from Deltaproteobacteria bacterium, assembly GCA_016202395.1. Taxonomy (GTDB): domain Bacteria; phylum JACQOV01; class JACQOV01; order JACQOV01; family JACQOV01; genus JACQOV01. The sequence goes on along the minus strand of JACQOV010000090.1, from coordinate 1,078 downwards.
CCTCCTTATCCTCTCCTTTAGGATAAGGGAGAGCTACTCTCTTATACTCCCCCTTAGAATAAGGGGGAGTGAGAGGGGGTTATCTGGAAGCTCTGATGGCTTGGATTTCTCCCTTCAATGCCGTCAGCTCTTTTGCGAGCCCTTCGTTTTGTTGGATCAAAGCTTTGGTGCTGGCGAGGAGATAGCCAACGGAATCGTAGAGGCTCACGGATTTGCCGTCTTGGGAAAGGATGTCTTTGGGAGAATCCTCGGCGATCAAGCCGATGTGGAGTTTGTCTTCGGCGGAGTCTTCTTTGTAACGATAACGAACGACTTCGAGTTGGTTGATGGTTTCGAGAACTTTCGAATAATCCTTTTCTGTGAGACTCGCAACATCCTTCTTCAACTCCCGCGAGCTGTTGCAAAGATAGCTGTCCGCTTGAACATTGCCCGCAACAACCAGTCTTTCAGTTGGATCTGGCGTTCCAACGCCTAAATTTCCCGTACTTGTTAACACCATCTTCGAATCGCCACCATAGTCAAACCCCAGATTCCCATATAAAGCGCTCGAACTATCCCCCGTGTTGAGATCCCAAGGGCCGCTCCCTCCGCTATACTCAATCCGAATTCCAGCCCGATTTCCTGCTCGAGTTCCTTTCACGTGTAAAAGATTTTCTGGATCACCGGTTGGATTACCAATGCCTAAGTTCCCTGTACTTGTTAATATCATTCTTGTATCCCCACCATAGTCAAACCCCAGCTTCCCATACAAAGCGCTCGAGCTACTCCCCGTGTTGATGTCCCAAGGTCTACCTGAACCCTCATACTCCAAACGAATCCCTCCTCGACTCCCTTCATTCGGTCCAGGAACCACATGCAGTGCGTTCCCAGGATCGGCCACAGAACCAATTCCTACTCGACCGTCATTCGTTAACACCATCCTCGTATCCCCACCATAGTCAAACCCAAGCTTCCCATACAAAGCGCTCGAGCTACTCCCCGTGTTGATGTCCCAAGGTCTACCTGAACCCTCATACTCTAATCGAATACCTCCTCGACTCATAGATGTTGCGGGAACAACATGTAACGTGTTCTGAGG
>JACQOV010000094.1 GCA_016202395.1 Deltaproteobacteria bacterium | reverse complement strand
TTGTAAAGGAAGGGCACCTCTAAAAACTATGTTCGTGACGAAAAATCATGATCTGAGCCGAGACAAGGAGGATGAGCAAAAAGCCCGGAAACGTACCTGGAAGGTACGTTGAGGACTTTTTGTGAAATCCGACGCAGTCGCAGGCCAGAGCATGATTTTGCAGTAGAAGATAGTTTTTAGAGGTGCCCTGAGGCAAAGAAGCATGAAACAATATCGATGGCCGGATGAAAAAGGGCATTTTGGACCGTACGGGGGAAAGTTTGTCCCCGAGACTCTCATGGCTCCTCTGACGGAGTTGGAAGAGGCCTATCGGCAAGTTGCAAAAAGCGCCATTTTTAAGAAAGAGTTTCACTATTACTTGCAGGAATATGCAGGCCGGCCGACCCCTCTTTACTTTGCGCAGCGACTCTCTCAAGAACTTCGGCTTCGAGTCTATCTCAAAAGGGAAGACCTTTGTCATACCGGAGCCCACAAGATCAACAACACGGTGGGTCAAGCCCTTCTCGCTCAGAAGATGCGAAAGAAACGGATTATCGCTGAAACGGGGGCAGGGCAGCATGGGGTTGCAACGGCCACCGTCGCAGCGCTTTTTGGCATTCGTTGTGAAATCTACATGGGGGAAGAGGATATCCATCGACAAGCATTGAATGTCTTTCGGATGAAACTCCTGGGGGCCAAGGTGCATTCCGTCCAATCTGGAACCCGAACGCTCAAGGATGCGATGAACGAAGCGATCCGCGATTGGGTTACTAACGTCGACACCACTTACTATCTTATTGGGAGTGTGGCAGGGCCGCATCCTTATCCGATGATGGTGCGAGATTTTCAGTCAGTGATTGGAAAAGAGGTCCGAAAACAGATCGTCAAAAAAGAGGGGAAACTTCCCGATGCCTTAATGGCTTGCGTGGGAGGGGGGAGCAACGCGATGGGACTTTTCTACCCCTTTATTGAAGACAAACAGGTCCGGATGATCGGAGTGGAAGCGGGGGGGCTTGGACTTCACAGCGGAAAGCATGGAGCCTCACTAGAGCGGGGCCGGCCTGGAATCCTTCACGGGACTCGAAGCTACGTTTTACAAGATTCCTCGGGCCAAATTCACCCCGCCCATTCTATTTCTGCAGGGCTCGATTACCCGGGTGTAGGGCCCGAATTGAGTTTTCTTAAAGACGAAGGGCGTATGGAGGTCGACAACGTGACCGACAGCGAAGCCTTAGAAGGGCTCCACTATCTAGCAGAGATGGAGGGGATTATTCCCGCGTTGGAAACCGCTCATGCTGTGGCCTATCTCAAAAAGAGGGCTCGACAGTTCAAGGAGGAATCGGTCGTGGTGGTCAATCTCTCCGGGAGAGGGGATAAGGACGTTCAATCGGTGGCGGCGCTTGAGGAGAAAAAATGAAGGGGCTTCAAAGAATTGATCTTGCTTTCACAGCGACGAAGAATCGCAATGAGGCCGCTTTGATTGCATTTCTCACGGCAGGCCATCCCGATCTTGCCATGACGGAGCGTTTAGTTTTAAGTCTTAGTGAAGCAGGAGCCGATCTCATCGAATTGGGGATCCCATTTTCAGATCCTTTGGCCGATGGTCCTGTCATTCAGCGATCCTCTCAACTGGCTTTGGAAAAAGGATTCTCTATCGATTCCATTCCTGAACTGGTTTATCGATTAAGAAGAAAGATTGTGACCCCCCTCCTTCTCATGAGTTATTGCAATCCAATCTTGAGTCAAGGATTGGATCGCTTCTTGAAGACGATCGCGGAGGTCGAGGTCGATGGCCTCATTATCCCCGATCTTACACTGGAAGAATCCGCGACCCTCCACAAAAAATGCGCTGAAAACGGGCTTGCCTTGGTGATGCTAGTGGCCCCTACCAGCCCTCCAGAGAGGATTGAGGCTTTAGCAAAAGCCACAACCGGTTTCCTTTACACCGTGTCTCTCAAAGGGGTTACTGGCTCCCGTCAAACACTGCCTGCCGGTGTCATCCCGTTCTTAAGACAGGTGAAGAAACTCTCTCCTCAACCGGTCGCTATCGGCTTTGGCCTTTCCAAGCCAGAGCAGGTAAGCGAAGTATCCCAAATCGCCGATGGGGTTGTGGTGGGAAGCGCTTTTGTTAAACTTGTGGATCGTTACGGTCGACTCTCTCCCATGATCGTTTCAACTCTGGCCAAGCGTCTCAAAAAGGCAACTCGGCGTTAAACACCTATTGCCCTCGTAAATGAGGCCAAAGAGCCTGGACCTGTTTTTGAGTCGCTCCAAGAGAACCCGAATTGTTGATCACGAACTGAGCCTCACTTACTTTTTCTAAGAGAGGGCGTTGTGCCGCCATCCGCTGTTCGATATGCTCAGGGCTCCAGCCCGTCTTTTCCTGGATTCGATTCCTTCGAATCTCAAGATCTGAATACACGACAACAGTGGGCTGAAGCTCAAGGCTAGAGCCCCTCTCCAGCAAAAGAGGGATATCGAGAACGATCACCGATTGTTTTTTTGAGGCTTCTTCAACCCTCTTCATCATCTTTTCAACGATAGCGGGGTGAGTCAGAGCGTTCAGTTTCTCTCTCGCCTCTGAATCACGAAAAACGACCTCGGCTAATTTATGGCGGTCGATCGATTTCTTATCGGCGGTGAGTATTCGAGAACCAAATGATTTTTTAACTTGACTAAAAACTTTTGTCGCTGGTCTCAAAACCTCTGCTGCAATCTCATCGGCATCGATTCGGTAGGCCCCTAACTTCTCGAACATGTGGGCCACCGTTGATTTACCACTCCCAATCGATCCTGTCACCCCCACAATTTTAGGAGTGCGAGATGATTTCATGAAAATGGAGCCTATTCGATCCCGTAACCATTGTCAAAACTATACTGATTCACTGGGGTATTTTCCCCTCACTCTCTCACGATTTTTTTGACCCGTCTTAAGGCTCAGATCGCTCGGCTTGTGAACTCGCCCTTCGGGCTCAGACAGCACAAGCCGCCTCGGAAAGACCCACGGGTGGGATGGAGCGGGGGCCCCCCAGGCGCGCGGACCGTGGAGCACGCCTGGGGGAAGCCCCATGACAGGACCCGTGGGTCTTTCCGAGGACGCTTTTTCTTCGCCTAGACGGGAGCCCCCAAAAAATTCGTAACGTTCGTTTAGGGGAAAATACCCCAGTGAATCAATAATCAATTGACGAATGGGGGTGGACTTTGTTATAGAAGAAAAGAAGGAGGGAAAAGGCCATGGTTCAAGAAGGAACAAAAGCTCCCAGTTTCACACTTCCCGATTCCACAGGAAAAAAGTATCGACTTGAGGATTTTAAAGGAAAAACAGTGATCCTTTATTTTTATCCGAAAGACGATACTCCCGGCTGCACCAAAGAGGCCTGTGATTTTCGCGACAATCACAGTCAGTTCAGCAAAAAAGGGGTGGAGATCCTTGGAGTTTCTCCAGACGATGAGATCTCCCATCAAAAGTTCGCCAAGAAGTACCGTCTTCCCTTTACTTTGTTGGCTGACAAAGAGGCCAAAGTGTCCAAGGAGTACGGTGTTTATAAAGAGAAAAGCATGTATGGCAAGACCTACATGGGAATTGAGCGAACTACTTTCGTTATCAATCCTGAAGGGAAGATTAATAAGATTTATCCCAAGGTCAAAGTGGATGGTCACATCGAGGAGATACTAAAAATCTTTTAAGAACAGATAGTTATAATGCCTTGAC
>JACQOV010000089.1 GCA_016202395.1 Deltaproteobacteria bacterium | reverse complement strand
GGGGATGTGAATGGGGATGGTTATCACGATGTGCTTATCGGAAGCCCTTTAGAAGATACCGTGGGAGATCTTTCAGGGGCTGCCTATCTTTTCTGGGGGCCTTTGAATTCCAATTTTTATACTACCCAAGAGGCCGACGTGAAATTTTCGGCCGAGAGCTCCCAGGATTTAGTCGGTGTGTCTGTGAGCCAGGCAGGGGATGTGAATGGCGATGGTTTTAGTGACCTCTTGATTGGGGCTGCCGGCATGAGAGATGAGATCAACGAATCTCAAAGGGGGCTTGTCTATCTCATTTTTGGAGGAACGAATCTTACTAACGATTTCCCCCTTTCTCAAGCGGCTGTTCGGTGGAATGGAGAGCAGGCCTCCGATTTGGCTTATGGAGTATCCACTGCGGGGGATGTCGATGGGGATGGGTATGACGACATCCTCATCGGGGCTTATGGGAATAACGCTGGCGGAGAGAATTCTGGAGCCGCTTATCTGATCCCTGGAATGGAGATTGCCGCAAAAACTCGAAGTGAGGCAAGGATCCACACCAGCCTATCAGATTCCTTTTTCCCAACGGTAAAATTTGTTGGAGAATCGGCCAATGACTGGGCAGGAGTTGGCGTTTCAGAGGCTGGGGACGTGAATGAGGATGGTTTCTCTGATTTCCTAATAGGCGCTCCCATGAATTATTTGATCAATGGAAGTGGAGGAGCGGCTTATCTCATCTGGGGAAGGTCCCAGTTTTCCTCAGGCGTCATTGATCTTTCTCAGGCGGATGTGAAGCTGATTGGGAATGACGCCCATGATGACCATGCTGGGGTGGGGCTCGCTTCTGCAGGGGATGTGAATGGCGATGGCGTTGATGATATTCTCATCGGCGCCCCGCTTGCCGATGCTGGATCAGACCGACTCGGCGCCGGCGTCGCATACCTTGTTTTTGGGATGGGCTCCCACTAAGGCTAACGGCTCCATTTGATGGAGCAGCCGATGGGATGAACTTCTTGTAAGGGAGGCATCTTTCCCATGAGCAAAGCCTCGAAGGCGTCTCGAAGATAGCGTTTTGTCACTTGGGCTGGATTTTCATGATTATCATCGAGGCGGCCGTGGTATTGAAGTTGTCGTTTCTTGTCAAAAACAAAAAATTCTGGAGTGCAGGCGGCATCGTAAGCATGGGCTACGGATTGATCCTCATCCCTTAAATACGGAAAGTTATATCTTTTCTCTTTCGCTCGACGGGCCATTTTTTCAAAGCTATCTTCGGGATAATTTTTTGTTTCGTTGGAGTTGATCGCGACGAGTTGCGTGTCGCGGTCCGCGTAGTCTCTTTGGATGTCCATCATTCGTGACTCATAGGCTTGCACATAGGGGCAATGGTTACAGCTAAAGACGATCGCCAAGATGGCCTTATCCTTAAAACTATCCAGAGTGTAACTTTTCCCGTCAGCGCCAGGAAGATTAAAATCAGGGGCTTTGGATCCTATCTTAAGTTTCATCTTTTCCCCCCATGTGGTTCTGTCATGACACGATAAAACTGACGGCTGTAATCGATTCCGGATCCCACCGAAAGGATTAAAGCAATCCAAAGGACGAGCATCCCCAATAGATGCATGGAAAAAAGGTTCCAGGGGTGATGATGAGCCATCAAAGCCGTGGTGGCGATCGCCGTAAATGTGGTTTTAGATTTTCCAAATCCTGAGACAGGGATCTCTTTCCCCTCGGAGGCGGCCACCAGCCTTAAACCGGTTACAGCGAGATCCCGACCTAACAGAACGACCACCATCCAAGCGGGGATTCTCTCTAAAGGAATCAGCATCACCAAAGCTGCGGTAAAAAGAAGTTTATCGGCAACAGGATCGATCAGCTTTCCGAACGCGGTCACCTGTTGATATTTTCTGGCAAGATAACCATCGAGTGTGTCTGTTAAGGCCAGTAGAGCAAAAAGGGTTGCTGTGATATAGCTCCAAAAGGCGTTCCTATCGGGATGAGAAGTGACTTTGATTTCGATGAGCATCAAAACTAGAATGGGGATCAAAGCCACGCGAATCAAACTGACGGTGTTCGGAAGGTTGAGCCACGTTTTGTTTTTTACAGCCATTCGCTTAATCTTCCCCTAAGTAGTATTGATAATAATAAAGCACTTGATCCACATAATCATGCGTTTGAGGAATTGGTGGAATCGTTCCGTAGATTGAGACGCGCGTTTCCCCCGCATGATAGGCGGCTAACGTCAGCGCCAGATCCTCCTCAAATCGGTTCATGAGATGTCGCAAATAACGGGTTCCACCCAGGATGTTCTCTCGAGGATTATAGACATCATTGACACTCATCGCAATAGCGGTGTCGGGCATCAGCTGCATCAACCCCATGGCCCCTTTTGTGGAGATCGCATAGGGGTCGAAATCGGACTCCACTTTAATCACGGCTTTGACAAGAGCTTTGGGGATGTCATAGAGGGAGGAAGCGATCTCAATCTCGGATCGGAAATGGGAGGGAGAGGGGGACCATCGGCGTCCGAATTTTTTAGAGAGAGTTCCTGGGGGCAACAGCCGGTAACGGGGATCTGTTGGGAGATTGGAGATGTGGAGGACCCCTTGTTCATCGGTGTAGCTATAGAGCGATTCTGCCAAAGCGAACCCATGGATACCTAACCCTACTCCAAGAAGGAAGCAAAATGCGCGGAGTGAAAACATTGACATAAGTATACGAAATAGATAGATTTTTTGTCAATTCGTTCATTGCTTGGCCTCGCGGGTCCTGTCATGGGGCTTCCCCCAGGCGTGCTCCATAGTCCGCGCGCCTGGGGGTCCCCCGCCCCATGCCACCCGCGAGGCCAAGCAAGAGAAACCGAATCAGCCAAAAATCTCGCGACGTTCGCTAAAAAACATTCCGGTGAACGAAAGATAAAGGTATGGAGTATCGGAGTTCGGTGTTGGTGATTGGAGGCGGGATTGGGGGATTGAGCGCAGCGCTCAAGTTGGCCCAATTCTGTGATGTCATTGTTGTCATGAAAGAGGATCGCTTTCTTTCGAGCACCTACTTTGCTCAAGGAGGAATTGCCTCCGTTTTTAGCAAGGAGGACACCTTTGAATCTCACATCCAAGATACCCTTCGAGCGGGAGATGGCCTTTGTCACGAAGAGGTGGTTCAATCGGTTGTTGAAGAAGGGCCGATCCGGGTCCGTGAGCTGATAGAGATCGGAGTCTCTTTTAGTCGTAATGCAGAGGAGGTCGCTTACGATTTAGGGCGAGAGGGGGGACATTCACAACGCCGGATCCTTCATGCGGAGGATTTTACGGGACGCGAGATCCAACGCGCTTTGGTCGAGGCGGTGGAGAAAGCGCCTCGAATTCGGATTTTTGAAAATCACATTGCGGTCGATCTCATTACAACGGAGAAATTCGGTTTAGGCAGAGGAATCAACCGTGGCGTTGGAGCTTACATTCTCAATCGCGGGACGGGTCAGATTGACACCTTTCTGAGTCATTTCACGGTGTTAGCAACGGGGGGATTAGGGAAGGTTTATCTCTACACCAGTAATCCGGATGTTGCCACAGGGGATGGTGTGGCGATGGCTTACCGCGCCGGCGCCGATATTGCCAACATGGAATTTATTCAATTTCATCCCACCTGTCTTTATCATCCGCATGCAAAATCTTTTTTGATCTCGGAGGCGGTTCGAGGAGAGGGAGGGATTCTTCGACTGGCCCATGGAGAGGCTTTCATGGAGCGCCATCATCCGATGAAAGAGCTGGCTCCCCGGGATATTGTGGCCCGTGCCATCGATCATGAAATTAAGCGGACTGGCAATGATTGTGTTTATCTCGATGTGACTCACCTGAACCCCGAATTTATTAAGAAGAGGTTTCCCAATATTTATGAGAAATGCCTTTCTCTGGGAATCGATATGGTCCAGGAGCCTGTTCCGGTGGTTCCTGCGGCTCACTATGCTTGTGGCGGCGTGGTTACCAATCTTAAGGGGGAAACGACGACTCCAAGGTTGTTTGCGTGTGGGGAGGTTGCTTGCACGGGGCTCCATGGAGCGAACCGATTGGCGAGCAACTCCCTTTTAGAGGCCATCGTTTTTGCCCATCGGATCGCTGAAGAGATTCGAGGAGAGTATGATAAGGATATCGCCCAGGAGGCGCTTCCAGATGTTCCGCCTTGGAATCCAGGGGGGGCGCGTGACAGCGATGAAGAGGTGGTTATTGCTCACAATTGGGATGAGATCCGTCGAACGCTATGGAATTATGTTGGGATCGTTCGTTCCAACAAGCGTCTGATGCGGGCGCGTCACCGGATAGACAATCTCATGAAAGAGATCGACGAATATTATTGGAACTTTACCGTCACGGGGGATCTCATCGAACTTCGCAACTTAAGCCAGGTAGCGGATCTGATTGTCCGATCCGCCATGCAGCGACAGGAAAGCCGCGGGCTTCACTATAATATCGATTATCTCCGCAAAGACGACCGATTTCTTAGAGACACCCTTTTGAAGAAAAGCTAAGCCTGATACATTCTCTCAATCAAATCTTTATACTTCTCCGAAACCACTTTTCTTTTTACCTTTAGAGTTGGAGTGAGTTCCCCTGTCTCTTGTGTGAAGTCTGCGGGAAGGATCTTAAACTTCTTGATCGACTCGTAAGAAGCGAGCTCTTTGTTCTTATTTTGAACAATTCCTTCCACTAACCTTAAGACCTCGGGATGTTTGGCAAGCTCCTCGAAATCCTTTCCATTTTGGATCCCTTTGTCGTGAGCAAACTTCTTGACCTGAGCTTCGTCCAGCGTGATCAGCGCTGTGAGATACGGTTTACGATCGCCGTAGACCATCACTTGGCTAATATAAGGATCGGTCTTCAATAGATTTTCAATATTCTGAGGCGCCACGTTTTTACCCCCGGCGGTCACAATGAGGTCCTTTTTGCGATCCGTGATTTTAAGGAACCCATCTTTATCGATCTCGCCGATGTCGCCTGTATGGAACCATCCATCGGGATCCCATGCCTCGCGAGTTGCCTCCAGTTTCTTAAAGTACCCTTTGGCAATATTGGGGCCTTTGACCAGGATCTCTCCATCCGAGGCGATCTTGACCTCCACCTCCGGAATGGCAGGGCCGACGGTGCCGAATTTGTAGTTGTCCAGACGATTTACATGGGTTGCAGGGCAGGTTTCGGTCAGCCCGTAGCCTTCCAGGATTTGCATCCCTAGAGCGTGGAAGAACAGAGCGATCTCTTTCGATAGAGGCGCTCCCCCCGAGATGAAGAAGCGGATCCGTCCTCCAAAGGTTTGGTGGATTTTTGAGAAAACAAGCTTGTGCGCAAGGATATGCTTAATCTGAGTGAGAATCGAGGGGACTTTTTTATTTTGTCGACATTCACTGACCTCTTTCCCCACGGCATAGGCCCAGTTGAAGATCGCTTTCTTTAAGGGAGACCCCGCGCTAATTTTGCTGAGGATCGCGGTGTGAGCCTTTTCAAAGATCCGGGGGACACTTCCCATCATGTGGGGGCGCACCTCTTGAAGGTTTTGCACCACCTTTTCGATACTCTCCGCAAAAGCGAGTTGGTATCCTCCATAGATATGATGAAATTCCAAAGCTCGAGCAAAGGAATGAGCCAGTGGGAGGAAAATTAACTGAATATCCTCTTTATGGATGGGGACCGATTTGCTGAGATTGGTCGCCATGGCGATGTGATTCAGATGCGTTTGGACCACTCCTTTGGGGGGGCCTGTCGTCCCCGAGGTGTAGACGTAGGTTGCCTCTTGTTGAGGATCAATCGATTGGGTGCGGGCATGCATCTCGGAACTGTTCTTTGAAATTTGAGCAGCCCCTTTTTCTTGGAGCTGACGCAATGTTATCACCCAATTGAGTAGAGTGGCGCCATTCGGAACGATTACAATAACTTTTTCTAGATCCGGGAGTTGATTTTTAGTGCTAACAATTTTTTCGAGTTGGTCCTTATTTTCGACAAAAGCGAATCGAGACTCCGAATCTTGAATGACGTAGGCAGCTTGTTCCGGAGTATTGCTGGGGTAAATTGGAATCGAAACGCCGCCGCAAGAGAGAATCGCCATGTCCACAAGAATCCATTCGTACCGTGTTGCCGAAAGGATGGCGACTTTTTCTCCGGGTTTCAGCCCCAACTCAAGGAGTCCTGAAGCCATCTCTTTAACAATCTTTCCGGCCTCCTCCCAAGTGACGTCAGTCCAACCATCCCCCTTTTTATATTTGAAAGCGGGCTTTTTGGGACTCTTCTCAACCTGTTTCCAGAACATTCCCGGGATGCTTCCGAATTCATAATTCATAGATTTCTCCTTCTTGCCTTAAAGGGGGTTTTATGCCAATATTCCCAACTGTCACTGACTCCTTATCAAAAGCTTTTTGAGAAGTCAATGTGGACCATCAGGAAAAGGGAGAGAAATGACTCCATGTTATGCTTGTAGTGGGGAGATCCCTCAAAAGTCGATTGGGAGAAGGGATGTTTGTGATCGTTGCGGAGCGGATCTTCATTGCTGTTTCCAATGTGAATTCTACGATGAGAAAGCTCATCACCAGTGTCGGGAATCTCAGGCGGAGTGGGTGAGCGATAAGGAGAGGGCTAATTTCTGTGATTATTTTCGGGGCGCGCTGAATCCCAAGAGGGGAGAGGGAAAGAAGGATTCGATGGGGCCTCAACGTTTTGAAAATCTCTTTAAAAAGTGAGGAGTTTTAAATGAAACCGATACTGGTTGTTGGATCCATGGCATTTGACTCGGTAGAAACCCCTTTTGGAAAAGTAGAACGAGCCTTAGGGGGATCGGCTACTTATTTTTCAATCGCCTCAAGTTTTTTTTCTGAGCTTAAGATGGTTGCCGTGGTAGGGGAAGATTTTCCAGAAACAACATTGGATCTTCTCCGGAATAGAGGAGTGGATGTTTCTGGCGTTCAACGTCAAAGCGGAAAAACCTTCTTCTGGCAAGGAAAGTACGGATATGATCTGAACGCGGCTCAAACCTTAGAGACGCAACTCAATGTTTTTGAAAAATTTCGGCCCGAAATTCCGAAGTCTCACCGTTCCACCCCTTATGTTTTCTTGGCAAACATCGATCCCGAGCTTCAGATCCAGGTCTTAGAGCAAGTTAAAGACCCCGAGCTGGTTGCTTGTGACACGATGAATTTTTGGATCCAAGGAAAGCCCTCTGTTCTTACCGATCTTTTTCGTCGCGTCGATATCGTTTTTATGAATGAAGGGGAGGCCCGTCAATACGCTCAAGAGGCTAATCTCGTGCGTGCCGCTCGAAAGATACTGACTTTGGGCCCGGAGTGGTTGGTTATTAAGCAGGGGGAATATGGATCGTTGCTCTTTTCTAAGGAGGAGGTTTTTTCAGCCCCTGCTTATCCGCTGGAGAAAATTTACGATCCAACAGGAGCCGGGGACACCTTTGCGGGAGGCTTCATGGGATACTTGAGTTCTGTAGGACAGGTGACGTCCACCTCTCTTCGAAAAGCGGTGGTTTTTGGGTCCGTTTTAGCCTCCTTCAACGTGGAGGATTTTAGTTTCAATCGTATGCTCAGTCTTAATGCCGAGCAAATTCTTTCCCGCTATCGTGAATTCGAACGCCTCACCCATTTTCATGCCGAGACGGAATTTCCCTCTATTCGTTTGCTCAATAGCACCCCTCGCTAAAATCCAATTGATTTTTGATGGGATTTCGAGTATTTAGGTGAGCTAATTTGCCGAGGAGGGGAGTTGAACCCCTACGGCCTTTCGACCACTAGCTCCTGAGGCTAGAGCGTCTGCCAATTCCGCCACCTCGGCATTAAAGAAGGTGGGTTAGAAAGTAGAGTCTTTTAAGAACCATGTCAAGAAAACAGTTTAAAAAAGCCCCTGGAGGGGAGAAAGTAACAGGTGTTCTGGAACGCCACCGCGATGGCTACGGCTTTGTTTGTCCGGAAGGCCCTGACGGTGAAGATGTCTTTATTCGTTCCCCTGCTTTGGGAGGGGCTTGGCATGAGGATCAGGTTTTAGCCACCATTGAGCGAACACGCCAGGGAGGGCGGCGAGAGGGGCGGATCGTTCGTATCCTATCTCGAGTGCACAAAACCATTGTAGGACGCTACGAACAAAAGGGCCGACGGGCTTCTGTGATCCCCTTAGATGAACGGTTCCCTGACCCCATCTGGCTTGGAAGAGAGCAGCGCCACTCGCCTCAAATGGGCGATATCGTGACCGTTGAGATCACTCAATACCCCGATGGAACAAAAGAGGCTCAGGGGGAGATTCTCTCGATCCTTGGGGATATCAATAACCCCGATGTGGAGGTGGCGGTGGTCGCTCATGAGCACGGCCTCCCCATGGAGTTTTCTCCAAGGGCCTTAAGCGAGGCTGAGGCAATCTCAGATGCGCTTTCGGAGACAGAGGTCCAAGGGCGAAAAGATCTCCGTTCGATCCCCTTTGTGACGATCGACGGCGAGAACGCCCGTGATTTTGATGATGCGGTGGCCGTTCAACAGACTGGCGATAACATCCGTTTGTGGGTTTCGATTGCCGATGTGAGTCACTATGTCCGTCCCGGAACCGCCTTGGACGAAGAGGCTTATCAACGCGGCACCAGCGTCTACTTCCCGGATCGAGCGATCCACATGCTTCCAACCCCGCTCTCCACAGGGATTTGCAGCCTTAAACCCGATGTCGATCGACTCACGATGACGACAGAGATGCTTTTTGACGCACGAGGAGGAGTTGCCCACTACCAGATTTATCCGAGTGTCATTCACAGCCGAGCGCGAATGACTTACACCGAGGTTCGCAAAATTTTAGTCGATAAAGATCCAGAGACTCGCAACCGCTATCCTAGTTTGATCCCGAATTTTGAACTCATGGAGAGGCTCTTTACACGGCTTCGGGCTCGAAGGGTCGAGAGGGGGAGCATCGATTTCGATCTTCCCGAGCCTGAGATTTTGCTCGACATTGAGGGAAAGCCTGAGAACATTATTCGTGCGGAGCGCAATGTGGCCCATCGGATCATCGAGGAGTTCATGTTGGCGGCCAATGAAACAGTGGCTTGGCACATGTCAAAATTGGGTCTCCCTTTTCTCTATCGCATTCACGAAGAGCCCGATCCGCTCAAGGTCAAGAATTTCTCTCTCTTCTTAGGAGCGATTGGAATACAAACTGATTTGAAGAGGACGAAAAAGTTAGAGCCCAAGTTATTTCAAAAAATTGTTTCATCCGTGGAAGGGAAGCCCTATGAGCGAACGGTTAATCTCTTAATGCTTCGCACCATGAAGCAGGCGCGCTATAGCGAAGAGAATTCGGGGCATTTTGGCCTGGCAGCGCAGTATTATGCCCATTTTACATCCCCCATTCGACGTTACCCCGATCTGATTGTGCATCGTTTGCTTCGCGAAGTTTTTGGTTCTTCACGAATGAGTGAGAAGAAGAAAGAGCATTGGAAAAAACAGCTCCCCGAGATTGCGAAACACACCTCCCGCCGCGAACGAATTGCGGTGGAGGCCGAACGAGAGATCGTCGATCTCAAAAAGGTCCAATTTATGGTTGACAGACTGGGCGAGGTTTATCCCGGATATGTGAGCGGGGTTGTCTCCTTTGGAATTTTTGTGGAGTTAAACGATCTTTTTGTGGAAGGGCTTGCCCACATTAGCACGTTACCTAATGATCGCTATTATTTTGTGGAAGAACATCAAATTTTGAAAGGGCGTCGGACAGGAAAAACATTTCGACTGGGGGATTCGGTGACGGTGCAGGTTGCAAAAGTGGATGTGGCACGCCGTCGCACCGATTTTCAACTCGTGCAGGCTCAATAAATGCCGTGATATCCTGAAGAGATCCCTTCGGATCCATCCTCAACGTCCACACAATCTCGTTGATATAGGAGGCGATGTGCTGAATCAATACGGCTATTTACATCATGATAGAACGTTTGATAAAGTAGTCCCAAGTATGCTGACAAAAAGTAAAATCCTTGAGATCCTTAAAAAAATCCAGCCCCAACTGAAAAGCGCGTATGGAGTGCAAAAACTGGCCCTCTTTGGTTCCTATGCCACTGGCACGGCTCGCGAGGGAAGTGATGTGGATCTGTTGGTGGAATTGGATCGGCCTATCGGGTTTAAGTTTTTTCAAATGATAGATTATTTAGAAGAAAAACTAGGGGAAAAACTGGACATTCTGACCCCAGAAGGCGTTGCAAGTATTCGAATCAAGGAGATTGCAGAGAGTATCCGACGGAGTCTGATTTATGTCTAAGAGGGGGGATCGCGAATTTCTTTTGGACATCCAAGAAGCTGTTCAGAGAGTCTTTCTGTACACTCATATTAACAAAATGCTTCAGAAAGATTAAAGCCGATCGGCCGTCACTTCCTCGACCACACGCTGTCCAACGTTGATCCCTGACTCCACTTTCATTTTCGTTGATTACGGAACAGCGGGGGCAAGGACAGCCGATGGCTGCGGCAGGATTTCAGGGCCGAGGATGGGAGCGAGTAAGACTCCCGATGCATAAATCAGTTGACCCCACGAGGGGAGCTCAGTGACGGGGAAGGGCAGCGTTCCCGGCATCGTTGGGGTGGAAGGGGTGATATTTCGTGTGGGGATCGATGGAGTCATTCCATGCCCCGGTAATTGTTCAAGTAACGGATCGTTATCGAGCGAGGTCAACGGAGGCATGCCAGCCAGATCCTCTGAAATACCAAAGCCAGGGAGTGGGTCGATTGAATCCACAGAGATCATCCCACTGTCTCCAGGCATCCCCACAAACCACCAGGCAATATTCTTAAGCCTTATCAATTCAATCACTCCATCGTTCGTGATTGCTCCATCCGAGATAAGATTTTGCAACTCAGCCAAGCGTTCTGGGATTCCTGCCAACGCTTCTGGAATGGTGGGCTGAGACAACATGGAGTGAATCTGATCTGCCAAGTATTGAGCATGATCCAACGACGTCCCACTGAACGGCATCTCACTCTCAAGCATCGGTTCGGGAGGAACCTCACCAATCTCCAGGTGTGGATCCAATGCTCGCTCCAAGGCGTGGCGGGCGGCTTGCAATTGCTCCTCCGCTCCAGGGACACCGGCCTGAGCATTCCTTGCCAACTGGCAAATCTCTCGCGTGAGCTTTAGAACTGGATCCTCAGGGCTCTGACCGGTCGAATCGAACCATCGAATGGGATTGTTGCGCACATAGGCATAAGGAGGTTCTGACAAAATGGGATCGCGGCTTAAGAATCGGGAGAGGATCGAATCGTCATACCGGGCGCCGTAATAGTGGAGGTTGGATTCGTGGTCGAGCTCTTGGGAGGTAAAGAGGTGGTTTGTTGGGAGATTGCTTCGGTCCCCCGCCAAGGCGGGGTCCCTCGCAATGACAACTTCTTGGAGGAGTTCTCCAAAAGGGGAATAAAGGGTTTGTTCCACCACTTCTCTATTGTTGTCGGTAACAATTCCGGTAGAACCGAGATGATCGGAGTGGTGATACTGAATCCCGTGAGCCTGTGCTAAACCGGCGGCCCAGACAGACAGACAAACAAACAAACAGACAAACAGACAAAGAAAAACACCCTTTGTCGGATCGTTATTTTGGCCCATTTTGCCCCCCTTTGTGCCCACTCAATAAAGCAAATTCTCCCCCAAACCGCAAGTTTTTTTAATCCGCTGAAGCAACAAACGCTTTCTTGGGGTCGGCCGTTATTCCCGTGCAAACGGGAATGCATGTCATTCCCACGAAAGTGGGAATCCAATTCTGGTTCCCCGCTTTCGCGGGGATGACGAGCTAGTTGTAATGGAATGATGGCATAAAGCTGCAACAGGAATTAAGGATCATCTTTAAATTTTTTGTGGAGAATGATACACTGTGAATGTGGTTCAAGTGTTTCACCTTTCCAAAGTTTACAAACCCAGTGTCGTGGCGCTAGAAGACGTGAATTTTGAGCTCCCTCCAGGGAATTTTGTTTATTTGACTGGCCCGAGTGGCTCGGGGAAGACAACACTGCTTAAACTTCTCTTTGGCGCTGAAAAGCCAACCCAAGGACAAGTTCTCATTGAAGGGCAGAATGTCTCGCGCCTTAAAGGGAGGCGGCTGGCGTTGTTGCGACGTCAGGTGGGGTTTATCTTCCAGGATTTTAAGCTTTTGCCCCATCAAACGATTTATGGGAATGTCTCTTTCGTTCTGCAAGTGTTGGGGACTTCGCCCCAGGAGATTCGCCAAAAGGTTGAAAACGCCCTTGGAAGGGTGGGGCTCGCGGATAAGGCGAAACGTTATCCGTATCAACTCTCCGGTGGGGAACAACAGCGGCTTGCCATTGCCCGAGCGATCGTTCGTGAGCCGCGCGTCATCCTTGCCGATGAACCCACAGGGAATCTGGATCCTGAGATTAGTGAAGAGGTGGTGCGATATCTGGAGGAGGCTCGCGCCAGTGGAACCATCGTTCTTTTTGCGACTCATAATCGATATCTGATGGGGCGTTTTCCCCATCCTACGATCACTTTACAAGCAGGAAAAATCATCCAAAATAGTTTTATCCAATGAAAAAATTCTTATTTCAATTTTTCTACCTTTTTCGCCAGTCGTTGTTGCATTTTAGGCATCGGTTTTTGCTCCACAGCATGGGGCTCGCTACCATTGGGCTTGCCTTCCTGATCGTTGTGATCTTCGGGATCCTTTATCAGAACCTCGAGGGAGCCGCCGTCCAATGGGGGAAAAAAGTATCGGTCACGATCTTTTTGAAAGAGGGACTTCTCCCTGACGATGTCCAACGATTGGAGGGGGGTTGGAGACGATGGAGCGAGATCGATAAGATTCAACACGTTTCTAAAGAAGAGGCCCTCGTTCAATTCAAACGGGAGTTAGGAGACAAAGCCTCTCTTTTAGAAAACCTCCCGGAGAATCCTCTGCCTGCTTATTTCGAGATCTCGCTTAAAAATCCGAATCCTACACCCGCCCAAGTCCAACAATTGGCAGGACGATTCCTCGATTTGCCGGAAGTGGAAGAAGTGCACTATGGCCAAGGGTGGACAGAGCGATTTCTCGATGTTCTCACCTGGTTTCGTTGGGGATGGATTGGCCTAGCCATTGCACTCTGTTTCGCCTGCCTCCTGATCATTGCCAACACAATCCGTTTGTCGGTTTTTACACGGAGGGAAGAGATCGAGATCATGCAACTGGTGGGGGCAACTCGTTTCTTCATTCGTATCCCATTTCTTTTTGAAGGGGTTGTTTTGGGAGTAGGAGGAGCCGCCATCGCTCTCGGTTTAGCGTGGGGGCTCTACCAGTTTGTTTTAATGCGGTTTGGGATTTCTTGGGCTTTAGCCCTAGGTTTTCCACAGTTCTCGTTTCTTTCTTTACCTACTCTTTTAGGGCTCATGGCCCTGGGAGCCATTGTCGGATGTTTTGGAAGCTTTTTCTCCATAGGCCGTTTCCTCAAAAGGTAGCGTTTGCCCTGCTCTTTCTCTTTTGCGTCGGCGGGTCCCTCTCTGGGACGTGGGCCGATCCGCAAACAGAGCCCGCAGAAGAACTCAAGGCATTAGAGGCCAATCGGAGTCGATTGAAAGAAATCCAAGAAAATCTTCAGAAAAAGAAGGGGGAGGTGAAGCAGCTGGAGCAGAAGGAACGCTCTCTCTTGGGGAATCTCACGAAGATCGACAAACAGATTGAGACCAATGAGCGGGAACTGGCCACTTTGCAAAAGAATTGGGATCGATTGAATGAAGAGAAAAACCAAACGGAAGAGAATATTGAAATTCTGCAAACGAACATTCAGGACCTTCGGGGAAGGAGCATGCTTCGGGTCCGCTCTTTTTACAAAGCGACGCGCGGTGGAATCTTGCGGGTCCTTTTTTCTGCCGATTCCCTCTCTTCAGCGGCCCGTCGTCTGGAGTTCTCTCAAGCCATCATCGCGCAGGATCTCAAGACGCTTGAACAACTCTCCCTTTCGCTAATTGAGCTCCAGAATCAGGAGCAAGCGCTGCAGACGCAGAATGAGCAGCTCACCGTTTTATTTAACGAGATGCGAGGGCTTCAGGATCTTTTGGCCAAAGAGAGAGGGAAGAAATTGAGTTTCTTGGCTTCCCTTCGTCGCCAAAAGGAACTTTCTCGCAAGGCCATTGTCGAATTGGAACAATCCTCAAAGGATATCGAAACGTTGATTCAGGAAGTGGAGGCGAATCTTAAGAAGAGGCTCTCTCCGACGTTTGCGGACCGCAAAGGGGGATTGGAACTGCCGGCTGCAGGAAAGATCATTGGCACTTTCGGTCAAGCGTTCGAGCCGGGGTTGCAGCAGCCGTATTTTCGCAGTGGGATCGATATTGCTGCGGCGATGGGGGCTGAGGTCCGCGCGATTCATGCGGGGCAAGTGATCTACGCTGATTGGCTCGATGGTTATGGCAAGGCCTTGATTATTGATCACGGCGGAGGTTATCATACCGTTTCCTCCCATCTCTCTGAGATTTTGAAACAGGTTGGGGACACGGTGTCGAAAGGGGAGGTGGTGGGACTTGTTGGAGATACAGGTTCTATAAAGGGGGCCTATCTTTATTTTGAGATTCGTTTCAACGGAAAAGCAACGGATCCGTTGGACTGGTTGGGTCGTTAGGTTTTTTATCAAGGAGGAGAAATAAAATGGATCGGCGGAAGTTCAGTTATGCGATAGCGGTGGTTTTAGCTCTCACTTGTCTCTTGTACGTGGGGTGGCAGCAACATGTGGAGGCGGTCACTCGAGAAACATACGAGAGGCTCGAGATTTTTTCCGATGTGCTCAAGAAGGTTAAAGACCATTATGTGGAAGAGGTCGATGACGAGAAGCTCATCTATGGGGCCATTCAAGGAATGATCTCCGATCTGGATCCTCACTCCTCTTTTCTGCCGCCGAAGTCTAACGAGGACATGGAGATTGCCATTAAGGGGAGCTTTGAAGGATTAGGAATCGAGATCGCCATTCGGGATGGGATCTTAACCGTCATCTCCCCCATTGAGGGAACCCCCGCTTTTGAGGCGGGAATTGAGGCTGGGGATAAGGTCTTGAGGATTGATGAGGAGTCGACACAGAATATGACATTATTTGATGCCGTGGAGAAGCTTCGGGGGCCGAAGGGGACCCGTGTGAAGCTCTTCATCTTGAGAGAAGGGGTAGATCAGCCGATGGAGATCACGGTGGCTCGAGCGGTGATTCGTATCCCCAGTGTTCGGGCGGAGGTCTTAGAGGCCGGTTATCCTTACATCCGGATTGCGAGTTTTCACGCTAGGACCACGGCCGATCTAGAAGAGAATATGAAGAGGCTTGCCAAGGAGGAGGGGGGAGTTCGCGGATTGATCCTTGACCTGAGGAATAATCCTGGCGGATTGATGGATCAGGCAGTGGGCGTCTCCGATCTTTTCTTGGAGTCGGGGCTCATTGTTTATACTCGGGGTCGACAAGAAGGGAGTGAGACTCGCTTCGAGGCTCAACCTCAAGGGAGCTACGTCGGTTTCCCGATGGTTGTTTTGGTGAACTCGGGAAGCGCTTCAGCCTCCGAGATTGTGGCGGGAGCCCTTCAAGATCACAAACGGGCCGTTGTTCTGGGAACACAGACCTTTGGGAAAGGCTCTGTCCAAACGATCTTTCAGCTGGCCGATGGTTCTGGGCTTCGACTCACCACGGCTCTTTATTATACCCCCAACGGCCGATCGATTCAGGCCAAAGGGATTACCCCCGACATCGTGGTAGAAGCCGGGGAGATCGTTCAAAATTCCATCCCCCCATCCCTTCGTGAGGAGAATCTGCAGGGCCATATTGAAACACAAGGGAATGCGCAGAAAGTCGAAGAGAATCCAATGCTAGCCGATGTTCAGGTTCGCCGAGCTTTGGATTATCTCAGGAGCTGGAATCTCTTCAAAGGAGAACGGACCGGCCTTTAGAGTTCCCCTAATTTGCATCGAAATGCCGCCTCAATAAACCTGCCTTGAAATTTTTTTGTTGGGCCACGCAACATTGGGCCTCCAGCGATCGATAGAGTAATTGAGATGAAAAAATTGAAGTGGATCAGAGTGGCGCTCTTGCTTTGGGGGTCCCAGGCTCTGGCCGGTGACACACAAGGCTGGGATCGTGTGGAGCTGAGGATTGTGGACCAAGACTATCGGACGATCATGCGAGCCTATGAAGACTCGATTTTGATTGGAGCCTCCCAGGGGATTTATCGGTGGGATCCTAAGACCTTGGAGGCGAAGTCTGTCCTCTCGATTCCGGTGGGGAGAGGGCCGGTTCTCGACATGGCCGTTGATCCCTTCGACCCCTCTATTGTTCTCGCCGTGATTTCCCGTGGGATTTATCTCTCACTTAGCAATGGGGAAACGTGGCAGGCCCTTCCCTTCTCGACGGTAGGGGAGTGGGAACTCACCTCTGCGGCGATCTCTGCCGATCATCTTTGGGTGGGGTCGAATGAGGGGCTTTTTGTGCGAGATTGGCAAAATCCGGTATGGCGGCCTTGGAGTGGAATTTTAAATCAGAAAGAGATTTTCGATCTGGCCTACGATTCAACGCAATCGACCCTTTTCGTTGGGGCCGAGGATGGGATCTATCAGATCGCCAAAGATCACGCCACGAGGGTTTTTTCTACAAAATCGGTTTTCGAGATCGTGACCGAGTTTCAAAAGATCTACTTTCGCTCTAAAGCGGGCTTCTTTGCGTGGGATGGGAAACAAGCTCACCTCCTAGCTTCTGGAGGGATCGATGCTATCGCTGTTTCTAACCAAGGATGGCTCGCTTACTATTCGAACGTTGGAACTCTTCTTTCTGTCGATGAAGGTCAATCGTGGAAAGCCTTTCCGGAGCCGATTCGAGAGGTCACCCGGCTTTTTTGGGATCCTCAACGACTTTGGGCTTTAACGGAACAAAAGGTTTGGAATGTTGATGTTAATCTCAAGTTTTTTAAACGGGAGGTGACTGCGTCGCCCATTCCAGAAAAAGAGAATCCCTTCTCCGATGAGCCAACGATTGAACAGGTTCATCAAGCGGCCATCCAATACGCTCAGGTCTCTCAAAAATTCCCCAATTCGTGGCGACGCAGGGTTCGCAAAAAGTCTTGGCTTCCTCAGTTAAACGTGGGTGTGACCTATGATCGGGATCGGGACACCGGTTTTTCTGTGGATGACACTCTTTTTGGCAGTTCGACCACTCAGGTGATTATCGTGGCCCCTGAAACCTCGGATATCAGTGGTTCTGATGGAGAATCGATTCAGTACGATCTGGATCTCGAATGGAATCTCGATCGTTTAATTTATGATTCTGACGAGCTTTCGGTAGCCAAACAGGTAGAAGATTTGGTAGAGCTGCGCGGGGATATTTTGGATCAGGTCACCAAGGTTTACTACCAACGGCGTCGATTGCAGTGGGAGCTTTTGATGTCGAGGCCGGAAGATCCACTCCAGAAAAACGACTTGCAACTTCAGATTGAGGAGCTCACCGCTCTTCTCGATGGTTGGACGGGAGGATTTTTCTCACTCCATCTGAGGAAGGAGAGATTCGAGTGAAGTCTGTGGAAGTGACATCTCTACAAACGCAAGAAATGTCTGTTAGACGAGGCGCCCTCCGAGGCCCGAGTGAGGCGTACTTTGTAGCGTACGCCGCAACGAGTGGCCGAGGAGGGCAACGAAGTATAACAGCATTTATTGCGTTTGTACTAGTTGGAATTTTAGGTTGCGAGCCCCAGCTCGACTATTTTGAAAAATCTCCAAGTCCTACCGTCGATAACCAGGCGCCTCTGGTGGTTTCTATCTCTCCAACGGATGAAGCGGAACGGGTCGTTCTGGATGCCCCTCTTGAAATCGCTTTTTCAGAGCCGATGGATCCTCTATCCCTCTCTTATCCGACGATTCATGTGTGGGTGGCAGATGAATCGGTTGAAGGGAGTTGGACCTCGGGCGAAGATTTTACAGAGATTCGTTTCCAACCTTACTTTCAGTGGGAACCTGAGACGATCTATACCATAGAGATAGATTCGGAGATTAGAGATTTGAGCGGAAATCGGATGGGGGACGAGGATCTCGTTTTTCAATTTACAACCGGATCGACATTCGCATCCGATCCTATCGAGATTGTGTCGGTGACCCCTCCGGAAGGCTCCATCGGAGTTGAGACAAGCGCGGTCGTCTCTGTCCAGTTTTCGAAGTCTCTGGATCCAAATTCTGAAGGGTTACAGGCTATCGAGTGGATGGATTCTAGCGGGCCCATCCGGTTTAGCTCGCGGCTCTCCCGTTCCTCAAGCCTTCTGACGCTGGTCCCTTTGCAGCCCCTTGCGATGGGGATGGAATACACGATAGGGATCCCTTCAGGGATTGTAGATCGGTATGGCCAATCGATGACGGAGGGGGGAGCTCCTCCCACAGGGGAGCTGGGATTTCACTTTACGACGGTCCATCCAGCGGGTTCTTGTGTAGAGTTATGTGGCCAGGAGAAAGAAACAGATGAAACAGGGGAGGCCGGCGAGGATCCAGGCGTTGAGGAGGGTGAGGCGGAGCCCGAAGCGTCCGATATCGAGGAATCCTCTCCAGATGGGGAGGAAACAAGCGATGAGCAGGAAATAGACAGTGAAGAGGATGCCTGTGCCGAGCCGTGTGGTGAAGGGAACCCCGATTCTGAGCCAGAGCCCGAGCCAGAGTCAGAGCCTGAATTGGAGCCGCAGCCGGAGCTTGCGGGCTATGTTGTCATCAATGAAATGGTGGTCGATCCCCAACAAGATTGGGGTGATAGCTCCGGAGGGGATGGTGTGAGTTTCAACAACACCCCTGGCACCGGTTCCATCACAGGGTCGGACGAATGGATTGAGCTTTTCAACGCAAGTCTAGAGCCTGTGGATCTCACCGGTTGGTCGATTCATATGCTGGATGGAACGGATGAAGTGGATATCTTGGGCGAAGGGAGTGGAACGGAGCGGTTTAGTGGCGTAGGCTCGTCGATCGCTCACTTTGAATCTCAGAGCTATCTCGTTATTGGGAATCCTACCGGGGACAATCTGAATAAGATTACGATTGAATTGAGAAACAATCTTGGGGAATTGGTGGATACGGTTCGGGTTGGAGTCGAGGGGGGACTCCCTCAGGATGGGGATGCCTCTAGCGTTGAAGATGAAGCGATTGCGCGGAGGATCGATGGGGTGGATACCGATAGTGAGGCAGCAGATTTTGTTCGTCAGCGAGCCACTCCGGGTTTCCCAAATGGGGATCTTTTGTAGGATTACCTCTTAACTCGGAGGGCTGCCTTGACATACGCTCGGAGCAACCGGAGCCGCCGGAGGATGAGGATTGCGAATCCTGGAAGGAATATCATGATCCAACTTAGGAGAGCGCTGTTGCTAGGGTGGGATCCTGCGGTCAGACTAACCCCTGCAGTTGAGCAACCTCCTGCGCTGTCGTCATTCGTGGTGGGGGCCATCCCACCATACGTTACGGTTAAGAGCCATTCTTGGGTTGTGGATTCCCCTTCGGCGCTCGTTCCTTCGAGTTGAATCAGATGATCCCCCATTTGACTGTCATCCGGGGCCCAAGAAACCCCTCCCGTTGCTTCATTCACGGACATCCCTGAAGGACCCTTGGCAAGATTCCAAGAGACCGAGGAACCTGAAGAAACGGTTGTAGGAGTATATTCGTAAGTTTGATTGGGAGCTGCTTCACTGGGAGGAACCGAAAGAATCAGAGGGGCTGTGCTCATTCGAAGGTCGGCCACGATCATTTCTGTTCCCATGCTAATGTTGGCAATTTCCACAGGACTTCGGACGCCGTTATAAGCCACCAATGGAACGCCTCCATTCGTGAAGGGATCACTCGCGTCCCCGTAGTTTTTCTTGAGCTCTAGATCGTATCTTCCATCCGCTTGAACCAGTGAAACTAGAAATCGTTGATCACACCCTAAGCTGATACATTCATTATTGTTGTTCGATTGAGCTTCATCTACATGGAGAGCGATTAAACCAGAGCCCGGCAGGTAAGTATCGAATCCCACCTTTTGACGATTCTCGATCAAGAAATATTCATCCGAAGGGACGCCATTGGCCCAAATCTTGTAAACAGCCGGCTCTGCGTAAAGAGGAGCGATGCTTTCTCCCAATCGGTCCTCGGTAATCAAAGTAGGCTCAAACCAACCGAGTTTGGCCTTCGACCAAGCAGAGAAATGAGCGGGTGTTTTCCCGCCATTGTTCCAGGCGCCGTAAGACATAATATCCCATCGACCTACTCCCAGGGAGGTTTGGTCTAGATCGTAGAGATCCGGAAGTCCCAGAATATGGCCAAATTCATGGGCCAACACTCCGATCGTAGCAATGCTACTCGATCCGGAAAGCTCAGGTCCAATGATGTAGCTATCGACTCGCACTCCACCGCAATTTCTGACCTTGCCGCCACTGGAGCTGATACGACCTCGATGAGACCAGAGGTGAGAACTTTTCCCGCTCTGTTCCGCTCCTTGCCCCGCATGAACGATGAAGATGGCATCGACCTCTCCGTCACCATTATTGTCGTAGCGAGAACAGTCGACTCCTGAGGCGATTGTGGCGTCAACGGCCTCTTCAATGAGTCGAGCGGCATTCTTGGGATACCCGCCAAAACCGTACTTATCGTTAGCATAGTAACTAGCGCTATTGCCGGCTCCATAGATTCCTACCGTCTCTCCGGTCAGGTGAAACTTTCCGTAGGAGGCCTCTTCGTAATACTCCCGCACACTCCCGGTGGAGATACTCCCAAAAAGGAGCTCTTGAAAATCTTTATTGGTTTTAATCATCGACTCATTGGGGAATTCGATCAGGATCGCTAAGGCTTCCCACTCCCCGAGGGTCAAAGGGACAGAAACGGTGGAAAGAGCAGCTCGTTTTTCATTCGTGGTTGCTTCTTCCATCATCGATTCGTCGGCCTCATTCAAAATCGTGGGGTCGGGGGGCATCGCATAACCGATTCCACTGAGGGCGAGGAGGCTTAGGAGAAGGCTTTGAATGACCTTTGAGAGTTTCATGGCTGCTTCGGCGGTCCCACTACCCGGCCTCATAGCCTTAGGGCTGGTGACTTTGCGTCCCCCCCTTTCGGAGGGTTTGCCCGTTCGTGCAGCTTTCTTCAGCAGCGAACGTTGACCTCTTCTACTGAAGGAATCTCTGCAAGAGTCATGCCAAGAAAGCGTCTCGGGACGTTTAATGTATAACTATATGAAAATAAATGATTTTATGGATAAAACTGCTCTCCTGTTCATTCAGTGTTTAAGCCCCCTACATGAAAATGTTGCATAGCTGTGTTCAGAATTGTCGGAAAAGGGATAGAATTTAAGGAGTTTCGTAGATGTGTCAAAAGGTAACAGTTCACCCCGTATTTCGACGCAGCGCGCGTTGACCCTGTTTTTCTAAAGATGCTACACTCAAGCGGACCTTCTTTTTCTGTACTTTTTCTGTAAACGATCAGAAACGATGAGAAAGGGGGTAGATGTGACGAGAGACAAAACCTCATTGACCACTGAAAAGGATTTAGGGGAGTACTTTGGGGGGTTAGTAACGCAAGCTCTCCAAAGCCAAAAGGCCCAGACCCTTCCTGTCGTGAAACAGTATATCATTAGCCTGCTTCTCGATTATTCCCGCACCGAGAATCTCTATCCCAAAGATCAGGAGGAGGCGCTTGCCTTTCGGTGGTTGCATGCTTTGACGGCGGAGTTTGGGGAGAGAGTGAAAAGTCTTAAACAAATGGGGGATTTCACCCTTTTTGTCGCCGGTTTTTTCCCGGATAGTCTCAGTCGCAAGTTGATTGACGTGGATTACTACATGGCATTGGGGGGGAAGGCTTATGGGTGCCTCTCCCAGATCTTTACCCATTATCATCCGATGAAAACGGATGAACTTTTTGGAGATCTTTCTCATCGTTTCTCCCTTTTTGTTGACGTATTATCCGAGGTGAGCGAGCGGAGCTCTATTTCCACCGATACGGGGCTGCTCCGTCTTTACGAGCGGTGGATTCGCACTCGGAGTGAGCGACTGGCTCGCATGCTTTCGGACCGAGGGGTTATTCCGATGGAATCTCTCCATAAGGATTTTATCCAATGAGCCTCTTTATTCCAGAAAAGGTCGCGCAAGGTTTTGAAAAACTTCAGCGTTCCATCGAAAGGATTTACGATGTTGAGGAGGTTCCTCAAATAACGAGATATCTTCTTAACGAAGAGACGCTCCGAAGATTTTCCAAAGATATCAAAGAAGGGGTCTATCTCTTAGAAGAAGAAGGGAAGGCTCAGGTTGGAGTTTTTTTTAAATCGGAGCGATTCGAGGCGTTTGAGCAGATCTCTCCACTGAAAGTTTTAGACCGGGAGAATCTCGAAGATTTCCTAACCGTCATCGAAGAAATCAGTCATTTTGTCTATCTCCTATGGAGCTTGAGGAAGCGGCGTCCTGTTTCACAACTCAGTTTGGAGCTCCAAGGGGAGGTCGATAAATATTTGACGACCGTTTTCCACCTTGCCGTTCAAAATAAGGGGCGCTTTCCGGCCAAGGTTTTCCAACAACTTTTCGCGGAGCCTCAATGGATTGAAGGATTGGATGGGGAAGCTTTGAAACGTTATGAGTTTGCCAATAAGCTGGCCTATCGATATTGTGTTTATTTGGAGGAGGAATTTTTGCGTTGCGCGGACCTACCCGCGCTTCTTCAAGAGCTTCGCCGTTTTTACCGTCGCGACTTCCAATCCAAACTCTCCCGAATCCTTCACTGAACCTCTGTAGATTCATTCACAAGATTTTTGAATGGTCGGTGGGAAAAGTTCGTGGGAATGTTTTTTCTCGCTTCACTCACAAGATTTTTGACCCATGGGGACAGTTTGGCTTTGCTAACTGTCCCCACAGGGGTCGCTCTAGCAAATACGACCCACCTGGGGACAGGTAGCT
>JACQOV010000088.1 GCA_016202395.1 Deltaproteobacteria bacterium | reverse complement strand
TGGGCACGCTCCCTTCGCCAAGAGGGGTACCCCAAAAATCTTGCAACGTTCGCTCAAGAAAACATTCCCATGAACTTTTCCACCTTTTTCAAGCTCGACGGATTCACTGGGATGTTTTTTTTGAACGGGCGTTCACAAAATTTTTGGAGTGCCCGTTAGGCGAGAGATGCTAGCGAGTTCAGAGACCTGCCTCCCTGAGATGGGTCAAAAATTTCTTGCGTGAGCGAGTGTCAACACTACATCACCATTACGCATCAGGAACTTGACCGATTCGAATTCGGCCTGGTTGGACCACTGTGAAGGTTCCAACCCAATTTCCTGTTCGTTTTTTTACTAAGTTGACAACTTCTTCTGCGATCTCTTGCCGAGCCGGAGCTGAATAGCGGAGAAAAATCACACCAGCGGTCTTCTGACGATGCGCGTACACCAATTGACCAAAATCTTTATCTTCTGTGAGGAGTATCCTTGATTCAGCGAGAGCGAGTTGCAGCACTTTGGAGTCTTCGGCCCCTGGTGCGACTTCGGAAACGGCTAGCACCTCATGACCTTCCAAACGAAGGGCGCGAACCACCGCAAAATCACAACTTTCGTCTGCTAGGAAACGCACGTTTTATTTCCGTATCAACGTCCGACAAAAAAGGTTTCTTCATGGGCTAGCGTCTCAGCGGCATATCCAATGGCTGCTTGAATATCTTCGGGTGTGAGATTGGGGTACCCATCCAATAAATCTTCTTCTTTTGCTCCTTCACCCAGTTTTCTAAGAATGAGCTCTACTGGAATCCGCGTTCCACGGATGACGGGCTTGCCCATCATAATATTGGGATTGATTTCGATTCG
Organism: Deltaproteobacteria bacterium; assembly: GCA_016202395.1. Classification (GTDB taxonomy): domain Bacteria; phylum JACQOV01; class JACQOV01; order JACQOV01; family JACQOV01; genus JACQOV01. The sequence goes on along the minus strand of JACQOV010000088.1, from coordinate 2,542 downwards.
GTTCGTAATAGCCATATTCACAACCTACGCCTACAAAATACAACACGAGACAAAGATTAGCAAGTTATTGGAAGTCAAAGCGAGTGTCAAAGCTCCATTGACAGGTAGATTTTTAGCCTATATATTTTACAGGTTTAGCTGGAGTTTACCTTTATGTTTGAGAAGCTTACAGAAGGATTTGGGTCTGTTTTTGGCCGTCTTCGAGGCTATGGGAAACTCTCGGAGCGGACCATCGATGAGGCGTTGGTGGAGATCCGTCGCAACCTTCTAGAGGCTGATGTCCACTATAGTGTGGTTAAAGATTGGCTTGCTTCGGTGCGAGAACGAGCCATTGGAAAAGAGGTGGGAGAGAGTTTTACCCCCGCTGAGCAGTTCATTAAGATTGTTTATGAAGAACTGATCTCGGTTTTAGGAAAAGAACCTGTGGAGCTAGAGCCCGGCTCAGGTCGAAAAACGATCCTTCTCGTGGGGCTTCAAGGTTCAGGGAAGACAACGACAACGGCCAAGCTGGCTCGATATCTGCAAAAGAAGGGGAGGCATCCTTATCTGGTTCCCATCGATCCTCGACGTCCTGCGGCTACCGAGCAGTTACAGGTTTTAGGAAAGAAGATTAACGTGCCGGTTTTTCCCTACGATGGATCTTTGAAGTTTAAGAAAGTTTGTCGCCAAGCTTTAGAAGAGGCGGAAGGGGAAGGGGCCGATGTCGTTCTTGTTGATTCTGCGGGGCGGATGGAGATAGACTCTCATCTCATCGAGGAGCTTCAGGAGATCTGTCGAGCGATCCAGCCCCAAGAGGTCCTTCTGGTTCTCGATGGGATGACAGGGCAAGTGGCCCTTTCTGTCGCAAAAGGGTTTCGCGAAGCGATAGGGATTACGGGGATCGTTCTCACTAAAATGGATGGGGACGCGCGAGGAGGAGCGGCTCTCTCTCTTCGAGCCACCTTAGAGAAGCCGATCTATTTCATGGGGGTGGGAGAGAAAGTGGAGGAGTTGGAGGTTTTTTATCCCGATCGCTTGGCCTCTCGCATTTTGGGGATGGGAGATCTTTCGGGTCTTATGGAGAAGGCTCAAGAGGCGGTTTCTCAAGAGAAGGCGAGGGGACTCGAAGAAAAGCTGAAAAGCAATCCATTTACACTTGAGGATTTTCGCGATCAACTGGTTGAGTTTCGAAAGATGGGGCCGATGCAGAAATTGCTTGGAATGCTTCCAAAATCTCTGATTCCGTCGATGCCCAGTCAGCCGCCCGATGTGGAAAAAGAGCTTCGCGGCACGGTAGCCATTGTCGATTCCATGACGGTGTTGGAGCGGAGAAGGCCAAAGGTTCTTAACGGCTCCCGTCGTCGTCGAATCGCAAAAGGGAGTGGAACCACCGTGACGGATGTCAATCGACTTTTGAATCGCTTTGAACAGATGCAAAAAATGTTGAATCAGATGAAAAAAGGGAAATTTCAAAGGTTACTTCAAGGAATTTAGAAAGGATAGAAGAATTATGGTAAAGATACGACTCTCAAGAGGTGGAACCAAACAAACCCCGCACTATCGCATTGTGGCCATCGATTCGGAGCGCCCTCGGGATGGGAAGTTTTTAGAACTTCTGGGAACCTTTGATCCTCGAGGGAAGAGCCCTGTTCGGTTGAAGGCCGACCGGATCCGTCATTGGATTGAGAAGGGGGCGCAGCCAAGTCAGACGTTGGGGCAGATCTTGAAGCGTGAGAAGATCGTCTAGTATCCTTAAGAACTAGGGACTTTTGAGATGCGCGTCACCATTTTAACTTTGTTCCCTCAGATTTTTCGAGGTTTTTTGGAGGAGAGCCTTATAGGGAAAGCGGTGGAGCAAGGGTTGTTGAAGGTTGATGTTGTGGATATTAGAGGGTATGCTTCAGGGAAGCATCGAGTGACGGACGACACCCCCTTTGGCGGGGGGGTTGGAATGGTTCTCAAGCCGGAACCGGTGGTAGAGGCTGTGGAGGCGCATCGGCTTGAAAAACTTAAAGGTCGCGCAGTTTTACTAACCCCTCGGGGAGAGCTTTTCTCTCAGCCGATGGCTCGGGAGTTAAGTGCGTTCCAACAGCTCCTTTTGATCTGTGGTCGTTATGAAGGGGTCGATGAACGCGTTACGAAACTGGTTGTCGATCAGGAGATCTCGATTGGCGACTATGTGTTGATGGGGGGGGAGGTGGCGGCGATGGTGGTAGTGGAGGCGGTGGCTCGCTATTTGCCGGGGGTTGTTGGGGATCCCGATTCGGTTGCAGAGGACTCCTTCAGTTCGGGGTTGTTAAAGTATCCACAGTACACGCGCCCTCGGGAGTATCGAGGTTTGGAAGTCCCAGAGGCGTTGTTGGAAGGAGATCATCGAAAGATTGAGAGGTGGCGTCGGCGGGAGGCCCTTCGGCTTACGTTAGAACGCCGTCCGGATCTGATCCGTCCGGATCGGCTCAGTTCCGAGGATCTAGAGTTTCTTAAGGGGCACCTCTAAAAACTATGTTCGTCACGAAAAAACAGGATCTGAGCCGAGACAAGGAAGATGAACAAAAAGCCCGCA
>JACQOV010000087.1 GCA_016202395.1 Deltaproteobacteria bacterium | reverse complement strand
GCTTTCCTTAGAGGATGTTTCACTGGTGACCAAAATTAATATCCGCATTCTGGAAAATCTCGAAGCGGGCGAAATTGAAAAACTTCCCAGCGGCCTTTACGCGAGAAGTTTCCTGAAACAATACGCCGATTTTCTCGGGTTGGACAGCAATGCGATGCTGCAGAAATATCAAGGGGCCTCAATTGTCGGAAAAAAGAGTTCTGCCGCTGTCAAGGCGCCTGAAAAGGGAAAAGAGGAAACAGGCAGTTTTTGGAAGAAGAATAAAATTTTATAAGATCCGAAATATGAAAATAGGATTTCTCTGTTTTTTCTAAGGCCTTCTTGAATTCCCAAAAGTTAATGTTCATACGCTTAACCATAGAATCCTCCTGCCAAATCAATCGCCTTCCACTGATCTCTAGGCAGCCATCGCTGGAGTTCATTCTTGAAAAGCCGCTTAGGAAAAGGAAGCTGAAGGGTTGTTTGAGGAATAAAACGAAGTCTCTGGCATAAATACCAATAATCAAACCAATCCCTCGGCTGCTTTCTGGATTCCAATGTCTTAGCTTTTAAGGCGAGGATTGCCTGGGGTGTGGCGACCTTTAAAATAACTTGCCGGGTTGAGACAGGGCTTGTCAAAAGAACATTCTCATTGTCTATCCCATTTACTTTTTTATGGATCTCGATCTTCATGCGGATGGGATGTTTAAGAAGTTCATGCCGAATATGCAAAAGCCCAAATAAGGTCCAGCGTTTTTCAAAGACATCTTCTAGAGTCGTCCCAGGATTCTCAAAGGTGACCTGTTGCATGATCTGCTCGAGCCCCTTCTTTAAAGAGGGAGTTTTATGGATAAAGAGGAAATCTAAATCTTCCGAATAGCGGAAACTTTGATATGCGAGTCTTAAAGCAGTCCCTCCATAAAAAAGGATATGTTCTGAAAGCGCTGACCGACTCAAACTGTAGAGAGTCTCCATTTCTAAATGCTCGCGGATAATATTCAACGGCGCGATCTTCAGCCTTCGGGATAATTCTTCGATTAAGGATAGATTCAGCATGGTTAATTCATTTATTAACTTCTGTGTATCTATTATAACACCCCTAAATCTGCTGTCAAGCTTCCGAAAAATCCTTTTGAATAGTCAAATTCCCAGGGGCGCTTAGAGATTCGTTTACCGTACAGCTTTCGCTCATTACGATTGACATCTTTTGAAACAAAGTGATACTAATTCGGGTATAACTCTAAAGGAGAATCGATTGATGTCTACTCAGAAGCAGTTTGCGGATCAAAAAAAGGTCACGGAGGAGATGCGCTTTGTCGCCAAACGAGAAGAGGTCGACCCTGAACTCATCCGGTCGGAGGTTTCTCGAGGACGTATGATTATCCCGGCCAATATCCACCACAAAAGCCTAGAGCCGATGGGAGTTGGCATTGCGATTCAAACCAAGATCAACGCCAATATCGGAAATTCCGCAGTGACCTCCGATATCGATCAGGAGCTCCGAAAATTGCACGCGGCCGTTCACTTTGGGGCAGATACCGTGATGGATTTAAGTACGGGAGGAAACCTCGATGAAATTCGCCAAGCGATCCTCTCTGCAAGCCCTGTTCCGGTGGGGACAGTGCCGATCTATCAGACTTTAACGAAGGTGAAGGAGATCAAAGAGATCTCTCCTGAACTTTTCCTTGAAGTCATCGAGATGCAGGCGGAACAAGGGGTGGATTATATGACCCTGCATGCTGGAGTGCTCATGGAATATCTGCCGCTGGTTCAAAACCGAATCACTGGCATCGTGAGTCGAGGGGGAGCCATCCATGCTCAATGGATGATGGAACGCCAGGAACAGAATCCCCTTTACACCCACTTCGATGAGGTCTTGAAGATCGCAAAGAGGCACGATGTCACCCTCAGTTTAGGAGATGGTCTTCGCCCAGGGTGCCTGGCCGACGCAAGCGACGAGGCCCAATTTGCAGAGTTGAGAACGCTCGGGGAACTCACACAACGGGCTTGGGAAGAAGGGGTGCAGGTGATGGTCGAGGGCCCCGGACATGTTCCCTTCAATCAGATTGAGATGAATGTGAGGATGCAACAAGAGATCTGTCAGGAGGCCCCGTTCTATGTGTTGGGACCTCTGGTGACCGACATCGCTCCAGGTTACGATCACATCACCTCCTCGATCGGAGCCACCATGGCCGGCTATGCGGGAGCCTCACTCCTCTGCTATGTAACTCCAAAAGAGCATCTTGGACTTCCTAACGAAGAGGATGTTCGGCAAGGGGTCATTGCCTACAAGATCGCAGCCCACGCAGCCGATGTGGCGCGAGGACGCCAAGGGGCGCGGGATCGAGACGATGCCCTCTCTCGAGCTCGCTTTAATTTCAATTGGGAAGAGCAATTCCGACTTTCGCTCGATCCTGAAACGGCTCGAAGGATGCACGACGAAACCTTGCCGCACGAGGCCTTCAAACATGCGGAGTTCTGCTCGATGTGCGGTCCTAAATTCTGTTCGATGAAAATCTCGAAACGGGCGCAGAACTTTCAAACCGACCGTTTGGACCCCGCTACCGTAAGTGTTAAGGTTCTATGATGGACGCTTTGGAGCCACAAAGGGTGGAACAGATTCCATGGGAACAACGCGACGAGATCGGTTTCTTCAAAGCCCTTTGGGAAACGTGGATAGAGGTTCTTTTTAGCCCTAAACTTTTTTTCCAGAAGCGATCCTTGACTCCAAGCCTATGGACACCGCTCCTCTACGCAATGATTCTGGGAACCTTGGCGGCCATTTTTGAGATCCCGTCTCTTTTTGATTACGTGCATTATTTTCCACAATGGGGTGTTCCGGACAAGATCTTGAAACAATGGTCGATGGGAAGTCTCATCACCGCCCCTTTATGGATCGCGCTCGGAACCTGGGTGATGGCTGGGATCTATCATGTGGGAATCGCTCTGTTGGGAGGAAAAGGGGGATACGGCGCCACTTTTAGAACCTTTTGCTATGCAACCTCCGCCTCTGTCTTTGGTGTGATCCCTTGGATTGGGGGGCTGATTGCTTCGATCTATACCTTCTACCTCTACCTCGAAGGATTTCAACAATATCACCAACTCTCCCGAGGCCGAGCGATCGGAGCGCTTCTTCTCCCTGTCCTGGTAGGCTTCTTTGTGGTGATAGGTGTGATTGTTCTGTTCGCCCTTTTGGTGGGAGGAACCCTGTTTAACGGTCTCCCCAGTTTTTATACGACCTAACGTCGCGCCACCGTAGCTCAGTTGGCAGAGCAGACGATTCGTAATCGTCAGGTCAGCGGTCCGATTCCGCTCGGTGGCTTTAATTTTGATCCCACACTTCAGTCAATTTCCGGAGAAAAGTGGCGGCGAGCGCCGTGTCGTTAAACCCGCTCAAAACCAACGTGGGGATCGACCGAGAGGCCAACACATAAGATTCCAAAGGGACAGAACGATACTTTTCAGATCGGATCTGCCGCAAGTTGGGCTCTTTCAAAATCTCTTGAATCATTGAAAGATCGAAGGAAGGGACCGGCCGAGGGATTCCCTGTTCCGCAATAAGAGTGGGTTCTTTTGCAAAATCCTCGATCTGAATCCAGATGAGGTCCGACTCGTGGGATTTGAGATCGTAAAATTTAAAAACCTCGCGGATCCCCCTCCCCCCCGATTCGCCTCCATCGGTAAACCAAAGATGGAGATCGATCCCTTGCGGTTTATTCGCTGAAAAATATTCCGCTAGATCCAATACCACTGAAATGCTCGAGCGTTGAGATACAAAAGACGACCTTTTAAAATCACGAATCCCAACGAGAATCATAATCAGCAAAAGATAAATACTGGATGCTAATGCGGCGTAAGGCCAGATCCAACTGGGAAGGGCGTAAGTCAAAATGGCGCAAAGCAGAACTACCCAATGAGAAGAGTAAAAAAGTTTAAAAGCCAAAGATGGAAATGGACTCAAAAAGGAGCGGCCAGGATCATGATGGGCAAAAAGGACCATTTCTTTTTTATTATCCGCCCTCTCCCCTTTCAATACCGCCTGAAGGTTATATCCTGTTCGAAGAGGCAGGATGGGCTCTAAAGGGAATTGCCCCTGCAGTGTAAAACGGAGGCCAAGATATCCTAAGAGAGCCAATATTCCACTGGGAATGGGTTGGAAATGGAAGAGAAAATAGGTCGCCATGAACTCCAGTAGGGTCCAAAGGATCCATAAAAGGAATAGATTTGGAAAAATTGAGATCGGGTGAATCTTCGTTTCCAAACCTAGCCGACGAAGCGCTTTTTGCAACGATTCCACGCGTGTTTTGGAATCGCCTTGAAGCGCCGCACTCAATTCTTGGGAATTTATAGAGGACATCTTCGCAAGGGACGTTACCGCCCCCCCCCTCCTCTGTCAAGTTGAGGATGGCCAAGAAGTTCTTCTCGCTCACACAAGAAATTTCTGACTGATTCAGTGGGAAAAGTTCACGGGAATGTTTTTTGAGCGAACGCCGCAAGATTTTTGGGGTACCCCTCTTGGCGAAGGGAGCGTGCCCG
>JACQOV010000086.1 GCA_016202395.1 Deltaproteobacteria bacterium | reverse complement strand
TTCATCTTGTTAGCGTATAGCGTTTAGGCAAGAAAAACTATACGCTAAACGCTATCTGCTATCTCCTAGTGAAAGCTGAGGAGGAAGGACTCGAACCTTCAATCGCCTGATTCAGAGTCAGGTGGCTTGCCAATTAGCCCACTCCTCAATGGATTATAAATATAAGAAAAGCGCTTGTATTAGTAAAGGACGTCTTCGTCGACACGCGGATGCCCCCTCCACTCCCTCAACTTCCCCCGCCATCGTCCGTCGACCTCCTCCAAAAGAACGTAGGTGCATCGATTCTGGCGTCCTAATGAGGCCACATGAAGGCTAATCACATCATCCCATGTTCCGGTATTAAAATACTCTTTCCCCTCGCCATATCGTTGAAAGCTATAATGATGGGTGTGCCCAAAAATAACGGTATGGCATTCTCCACTTTCAAGAATCTGTTTGGCAAACCGCTCAATTTTAGGTTGATAAAATCCTTCGAGCATCATCCCGAGGGTGTCTCGAAAACGGGACCGACGCCAACGACTTTTAGTAAATCGGGTTTTAAAAAAGAACGCGACCACTCGCCTCAGAAACTTTACGGAAAAGACAAAATCGTGACGAAGTCCCCAAAAAAGATACCATCGGAATGGCTTGACCTTGTCGATAAAAGGACGCTCCTGTTTGAGATCCCCCACAATCTTCACCACAAAAAGGCTCCCCCATGGAAGATTTAAGATCGGCTCTTTCAGTTTGCGCGTTAAGAAAAACCGCTTCGTCTCGAAGGCATTCGAAGGAGAATATTGATGGCCATGCTCAATATAAACCCCCTTGAAATAGTAGGAGAGAGAATAGAACATGATCGAGGCCTGAATTCTTTTTATTAAAAGATTTTGAACCCCTTTAAAGAGCAATGGCTGATCATGGTTCCCTATCACAAAGGTGATCGACCGATGAGGAAAATGGGCGAAATGTTGAAATCCGCTAAAAAGGATCGGGTGCCCCGCGATGATCTTCTCCATCTTGGCAACAGCGATTGCTTCCGTAATCACATCGTGAAGTTTTCCGTCGACCTTCACCTCGAGCATGTTAAAAAAATCGCCGTTGATGACAAGCTCTATCTCGTCGGAATCGTACTCCTTTCCACAATAATATTTTAAAAACTCTTCAAACTTCCGGTCATCCCGAAACTCTTCAGCAATGTTGATGGCCCCTTTTTCATCAAAAGGACCATCCCCAACATGAAAATCGCTGATAACGAGTTTAAACTTCCTCATAAAAATCACACGGAAATTTCCCGTTGCGAGAGGTAAAAGGATAACTCTCGGGGGCAGTGGCTAGGCCCTCATCGACTGGATCTTCTTCAATATAACGACGACAGGCCTCAAAATATTCCGCCGTTGTGATGGGACGCAGTTTCGGCTCCATGGGAGCCAGCAAAGAGGAAGGAACCGCCTCGGAAAGCCGACGCTCAATCTCTTGAACTAGCAACTCCACAAGTCCGGAGTGGGTTCGCTTCCCAATCGGCGAAAAAAGGAGATGGGCATGATCCGGCATCACCACGAAAGCATAGATAAAGAGGCGATTGCGCCCGCGAAATTCAAGAAAAGTGTCGGTGATCACTCCCGCGAGCCTAAAATTTTCAAAGATTCTAGCCCCTCCAACCGCCTCTAGGGTTAAGAAATAACATTCTCGCTCTCCGAGTAGCATCTCAATGGCCCGAGTCGATTTTTTAAAATTGCTCATTTTCCAAAAATTTGCGCTAAACTTTCTCGATCCGACAAAATCTTGATGACAGCATCATAGGGATTTCTCTTCCCTGCTTCAACTTCACGTATCAATTTTCCAAAGAGGCTATTTCCATTCTCCAAAAGTAACCGCTCTCGAAAGATATCGATGAGGATTTCGACAAGCTCTCTTCGACGATATTGTCGCCTCCGTTCTTCGCGAGGCTCGCGGTCTTTGATAAAAGAGAGGTGTTCGAGAATCTTTTGATAAAGCTCCTGAATCCCTTTTTGAGGCTCGGCCTCTGTCAGTAAAACAGGAACTTTCCATTCCGGCTTCGTTTCAACGAGCCCAAGCAAAACGTGGAGATCCGCCGCCAAACGAGCGGCTCCTTCCCGATCCGCTTTGTTAACAACAAAAACATCGGCAATCTCCATCAAACCTGCCTTCATCGTTTGAACTGAATCTCCCGATTCTGGCACCAAAACAACCACTACGGTATGAGCCAAATCGATCACATCGAGTTCCGTTTGTCCCACACCAACCGTTTCAATCAAAACGACATCAAATCCAAAGGCATCTAAAAGATGGACCACCTCTTTAGTGGCTCGAGAGAGCCCCCCATGGGAGCCTCGCGTACTCATACTTCGGATAAAAACGCCAGCATCGGCATTGTGTCTCTGCATCCGGATCCGATCCCCAAGGATGGCTCCCCCCGAAAAAGGGCTTGAGGGATCCACCGCCAGAATCCCAACCTTTTTCCCTTCCTTGCGAAACAACTCCGTTAACCGATCCACCAAAGTGCTTTTCCCAGCTCCGGGAGGGCCTGTAACACCTACCACTTGAGCACGTCCTGTTTTAGGGTAAAGTTTCGCCATGATCTTAAGCACATCCGCCGAGCGATCCTCCACCAACGAAATTAATTTCGAAAGGGCAAGAACATCCCCTTTTAGCATTTGTTCCAGTATTTTTTGTTCCTTCAATCCAATCCTCCAAAATGATCAAAAACCCATTTGGCCCCTCCAATCGGCCCCGCAAATTGTCCTAGCGCCGCCTTCAAAATCGCCACGTTTTGAGCCTTCTCTGAAAAAACCTGCTCTTTCAGATGCTTAACGAGGCCATCCTTAAAGAGATGAAAACTTCCGCTCAATCCCCCTCCGATCACTACGGCCTCTAATCCTAGCAGATTTACGATCCCACCTAAAGCAATTCCGAGATATTTTCCCATGTTTGATAAAAGCTCTTGAATCTCCGGAGCCTCCTTTGTCTCTGCCAACTGAGCCAATTCTTTCGACCCTGGCATAAAGGATTCAGAAAAAAATCTCCTTAGGGCAGGGCTGGCTCCCTCCCACTCTAGAATCTCTCGGGCTTGCTCTACAAAAGCAGAGCAAGAAACATACGCCTCAAGGCATCCCCTCCGACCACACGCGCAAGGGCGCCCCTCCACCACCACACCCATGTGTCCCACCTCTGCAACACTGTCCCACTTTCCCTCCCAAAGTTTTCCGTTGAGAACCAATCCTCCGCCCACACCGGTTCCTAACGTAACACAGAGAAAATGAGGGACCCCTTGGGCGGCTCCTTGCCACCCTTCACCCAAGGCGTAAAGATTCGCGTCATTCGTTGTAAGGATCGTGAGAGAATTTCCCAATTGCCTTTGAAAGATTCCTGAAATAGAGGTCCCAACCCAAGATGGAAGATTCGGAGCTTTAAGCAAAACCCCCGTCTTAGGATCGATGGAGCCAGGGAGTCCAATGCCAATTCCTCGCACATCCGGCTGCTCCCGAAGCAACAAAGAAAATTCTTTGCTCAATCGATGAACCGATTGGAAATCCCTATTCTCTTCCCGATGACAGAGAATATCTTGGCGCAATACCTCTCCCTCGCGAGAAACTAATGCCCAACGAATGTGAGTTCCCCCAACATCAATCCCAATGGCCTTAATTGTGTTTTTCATCTTTTTTACTGTCATTCCCGTATAAACGGGAATCTAGTTCTGGATCCCCGCTTTCGCGGGGATGACGTTTACCGCTCGGATGACAATAGTAAACCACGGATCTCTCCGATAAGAAAAATCGAGCCACACACACAAACAACCCCTTCGGGGCTACAGACCTCGAATGCTTTCTTTAAAGCCTCTCCCGCATTCTCTTCCACAATTCCTCGCAAATAGTAGGTTTTAAGGATTGCTGGATCGGTAGCCCTTGGATTTTTAGCCCGAGTCAAAATAATTTTTGAAGATCGCTCTCGAAGCAGGGAAAGCATCTGAGCTGCCGGTTTGTCACTCGAGACGCCAAAAACAAACACGATCGGCTTCTTCGAAAATTCCTCTTCTAAAGCGCGCAACAAAGTCTCCATGCCATCCGGATTGTGAGCCGCATCGATCACCACCGATGGAGATCCCTTAAAAATCTCAAAACGCCCTGGCCAAGCGGTATGGAGCAATCCGTTTTGAACATCGGATTCTGAAAGTGGAAAGCCCTTTTCATCTAGAATTTCACACGCAGCAAGGGCCACAGAGGCGTTTTCCAGTTGATGCCCCCCCCTCAAATTTACGGAAAGGTCTTTTAGAGACCAGCGCTTTCCTCTAAATTCAAAATCCTGAGGGCTGGCCCCTTGGGTATCAAAATCAACCCCACGAACCCGAACTGGCACACCGAGTTCCTCCACCTTTTGTTGGAAGAGAGCCAAAATCTCAGGATCGGTTTCTGCGGTAACCAAGGGAATGCCCCCTTTGAGAATTCCAGCTTTCTCGGTTGCGATCTCTAAACGAGATCCCCCTAAATATTCCATATGGTCGAGTGCAACGTGAGTGATAATCGTCACTAGAGGATGAATGATATTGGTCGCGTCCCATCGCCCTCCAAGCCCCACCTCGACCACCGCGATCTCAACCGATTGCCTTGCAAATTCCGCCAAAGCTAAGGCCGTTGTGACTTCGTAAAAAGTAGCCCCTTCCCTTTCAACCGTGGGCCAAATCTCCTCCGCTGTCTCTAACAAGGCATCTTCTGAAGTCTCCACACCATCGATCTGGATCCGTTCCGTCCATCGCTCTAAATGAGGGGAGGTGTAAAGCCCCACATGGTAGCCTGCTTCTCGAAGGATCTGAGTTATCATGGCGCAAGTGGATCCCTTGCCATTAGTTCCAGTAACATGAACAGACGGATAGGCCCGCTCCGGATGCCCTAAAGCCTCCAAAAGCTTCTCAATCCGCGACAGCCCTCGTTCAATCCCTCGCCTCTCCAGCGCGAAAAGATCTTGTGCCGTAAGTTTCATTGTTTACCTTGGCATTAAACACGGAAAGCTTCAGAATTTCAAGAGCACAATGAGTTGACTTTTGGGGACCCTTAAGTTAGAAATGTTTTGCTTTCCAAAGACATAGAAATGGAACCTAAAGGGATAACCTACAAAGAAGCGGGGGTGGATATTGACAAGGCCGATACGTTTATCGAACGGATCAAGAAATCGGTCAAAGCGACCCGCCGCTCTGAGGTCATTAGCGATATCGGAGGATTCGGAGGGCTCTTTGGCCTCAACTCCGCCCGTTACAAAGAACCGGTCCTGGTCGCCTCCACCGACGGTGTAGGGACCAAACTCAAGATCGCCTTCTTAATGAATCAACACGACACGATCGGGATCGACCTCGTCGCCATGTCGGTCAATGACGTCATTGTACAAGGAGCAGAACCTCTCTTTTTTCTCGATTACTTCGCCACAGGGAAACTGGATCTCAAGATCGCCGAGGGGGTGATGCAAGGGATCGTCAAAGGGTGCAAAGAGGCCGGGTGCTCTCTGCTCGGCGGAGAGACGGCGGAGCTTCCCTCTTTCTATGCGCCGGGCGAATACGATTTAGCGGGTTTTGCTGTAGGCGTGGTGGACCGAGACAAGGTCATCGATGGATCCACGGTCTCCATTGGGGATTCTTTAATTGGTGTCGCCTCCAGTGGCCTTCATAGCAACGGTTACTCTCTCATTCGTCGTGTAATCTTCGATGAGATGAAACTGAAAGTCACCGATCCTTTTCCCAACGTAGACTGGACGATCGGCGAAGAGCTTTTGAGGCCGACAAAGATCTATGTCAAACTGATTCTAAGCCTGATTCGAAATTATAACATCAAGGGGATTGCCCACATTACGGGGGGAGGAATCATTGAAAACCTCCCACGCGTTCTCCCAAAGGGATGCCAAGCCGTTATCGATAAAGGGACCTGGCCTCTTCCTCCCATTTTTGAGATGATCCAATCCGGCGGGCACATTGCGGAAGAAGAGATGTGGAGAACCTTCAATATGGGGATCGGAATGATCCTTGTTGTTTCCGAAAAGCAGGCGGAAGACATCTTGATCCAGATTCAAGCCTCAAAAGAAAAAGCTTATCGGATTGGGAAGATTGAAAAAGGGAGTGGCGCCCCTCAAGTAAAGATCGCATAAGGCATTAAAATATGGCATTCCGAGTGGGAGTCTTAGTCTCAGGTCGAGGAACCAACCTTCAAGCGTTGATCAATGCCTCGAAGAAGGGGGTTCTTTCGGCCGAGATCGCTGTGGTGATTAGCAACAATCCTAAAGCTCCCGCTTTAGAGAGAGCCCAAAAGCAACAAATTCCGACAAAGGGGATAGACCCTCGCGCGTATCCTAACACCCCAGCGTTTGAAGAGGCGATCGTGCAAGAGCTTCAAAACCGCAAAGTCGATCTGGTGATCCTGGCTGGCTTTATGAAGATTCTCTCTTCCACAATCATCCGAGCTTTTCCCCAAAGAATTATTAATATTCATCCCGCGCTCCTCCCTTCGTTTCCTGGACTTCATGTTCAAAGAAAAGCGATCGAACATGGAGTTCGTTTCTCAGGATGCACCGTTCACTTTGTGGATGAAAGTGTCGATGGGGGCCCCATTATTATTCAAGCGGTGGTTCCCCTCGAACCGGAGGATACCGAGGAGACCCTTGCGGCTCGAATTTTAAAAAAAGAACACCAGATTCTCCCTCGAGCAGTGCAATGGATTGCGAAGGGACGCGTGAAAATTGAAGGACGAAAGGTGACAATCGCTGGCATTAGAAAGCGAGATGAAGGATCTCTCACCAATCCTCCATTGGATTAAAGGCGCCCTAAAGTATGAGTTACCAATATTACGATGTCCTCATCTCATCTCATAGCCTCGAGGGGCTGATCGCCGGCTCGATGTTGGCCAAGGGCGGGGCTCGCGTTCTCGTTCTGGACCATTACAGCCCTTACGTTGAAAGAGGCCCCTATCGATTCGATATCGATCCCTCCCCTTTCACTCGTCTCGGAACCAATGGCCTTTTTCAAAAGATTCTAAAGAACCTCAATCTCTCTTACGAAGAGCAAAAACGATTCCAGCTTCTTGAACCCACTCTTCAAATCTTAAAACCCCGAATGAGGCTCTCCATCCCTTCGCAGCTCAAAGACCTGAAAAAAGAGCTCACGCGTGAATGCCCTGAAAACGCCAATGAACTTCTCCAGTTCCGAACGGATCTCCATGAATGGCTTGAGCAGTTTATTTTCGAACAGCCTCCCCTCCCCTGGTGGAAGGTCTGGCTCAAAAAATCTAAAAAAGAAGAACCCATTGCCCCTCTAGAAAATCTCAAATCGAAGGAAGTTTTAGCGCCATTCCTCGCGCCGATGGCTCAAAGCTTCTCTTCCTACTCCGTCCATACCCTCTCTTCGGCGCAAAGGCTTTATCTGGCATTAGGTTATCTAGGAGACGCTTATTATTACCGTGGAGGGAAGGCGGCGCTTCGAGATCTCTTCCGCCGACAGCTCAAGTTTTATGGAGGAGAGTGCCTCCCCGAAGCCAAGATCGAGAAAATCCATGTGGAACACCGAGAGATTCGAACCTTGGAGCTCGATCGGAACCCACGGGCTGTTCGATGCCGATACGTTGTTCGGATTGGGAAAGGAGCCGACTTTTTTGGCCTTTGCCCCGAGGGGTTTCGACTCCGGCGATGGGTCAAACGCCTTTCTCAACCCTCCGCGATGATCACTCACCGACTCTACTTTGGCCTAAAATCGGAAGGGGTTCCTGTGGGGCTCGGCCCGCGCGCGCTCTTGATCTCGAATTCCAATCGGTACTTAGTTCTCACCCTAAGTCCTGAAGAGGAAAGTTCCTATGCCCCCGCAGGGAAAAGGATCCTCACGGTAGAGATGCATGAGCTTCTCAATCCAGAGACGCCCACGACGCTGACCTCCTCTAAAGAGAAGGAGATGTTTACACTCCTTAAAGAGATCTTCCCATTCTTAGAGCAACACATCGACCTTTATCTCCCGGGCAACGCAGAAGGATTATCATCACCATCGGTCCTTTGGTCGCCCAAAAGGACTCGAAAAATTGGGAAAACCCCTTTCCGGAACGCCTACTATCTCGGTCCAGAGGGAGGAGATGGTTTGGGATTCGAGAACCGAATCCAACGCATCCATCAGGTCGTTGAAAATCTCCGCTCCAATCTCTTCCACGGCGCAAAGTAAGCCAGCCCTCAGTTTAGGGCACCTCTAAGGGAGGTAGGTCTCTGAACGAGCGGTTCATTTCGAGCCGTGCCACTGTTGGCTCCGCAAAGCAGCGGAGCGGATGGCCCACAATCGGTGTCGATCCGCAAAGCCTATCCTTTCCTACGAGCGTCTCCCAAGTTGAAATGGGGGGACGTAGCTGCTTTGCGAAGCCTACAGTGGCTAGGCGAGAAATGCTAGCGAGTTCA
>JACQOV010000085.1 GCA_016202395.1 Deltaproteobacteria bacterium | reverse complement strand
TGACAGAATGGTTGATTGAATATAACTTCCATCGACCCCATCAGGCCCTGGGATATCAAACCCCCATCGCCTTCCATTACCAACATCATAAAGTGTTACCGATGTACCCGTCCAGTACAATTGCTTTACTACACAAAGACGATATGGTATTCCCTCCATCATGCGTCAAATCATGGTCCTGCTAGGGATGCTCACAATTTCAACGACCTATGCTTTTGAGGCCTTTGTTCATCCCCAATCGGAGTCGATGATGGAGGCGATAACGCCGGATCTCTTGAAAGAGTCTTTCTATATCGAGACCTGGAATTTTATCTCAAAATTGGACCAAGGGTATCTCTTGAATGGGCGGATTATTTTAAAACGGCTGGGAGATCCCTCCGCAGAAGCCACTCTCATCACCCCTGAAGGAGAGGTTATCTATGCCACAGAAGAATATCCCTGGGAAAAAGTTTCTTTAGAAAAAAACAACCCCGCCTTTAGTGTGGGACCTCATCGATGGAGTGGAAACACTCAGCGCCAAAAGGTGGAGATCGCATTCCCCCAATTTTCCGCCAAACTCACATTCCACAACATCGCTCCCGGATGGACTTATCGCGATGGAACAGTCCCATTCAGCGACAAAAAATTTATACGATTCTACATGCATAATCCTCTCGCTCAAGTGGAAGGAACGCTCTCCTTCCAAGGGAAAGAGATCCAGGTAACAGGAATCGGCTATGGCGATCACAGCGTCCAAAATGCGGCCCCCAATTTTGCCGATCAATGGTATAATTTTCACATGATCCAACCGGGGTTTTCTGCTCATGCGATAATCTTTCAACCGCGAAAAAAAGAGTCTCCTCAGGTTGGAATGATGGTCCTCTTTGAAAAAGATAAACTTCTTTTGGAGACGTCTGAAATTAATGTGACACACTCGGAGATTCAAGAAGATCCTCTCTCCAAGCGACATTTTCCTTTGAAATGGACCTACAAAGGGAGCGAGGGGCCTAAGACCCTGAAAGTCGATTTTCAAACAGGGAAGCTTCTGATTCGGATTGATCCTGCGGGAAGGGTCCCTGCAATCGCAAAACCGATTCTGGAGTGGCTGAACCTTCGCCCTGTTCTCTATGAATTCAGCAATCAGTATCAAATAGAACTTCCGGATGGAAGATTATTTCAGGGAGAGGGACTGCACGAATGGATTCAAATGAAGGGGGACTGATGAACAAGAAACTGCAAATGGGATTTCTGATGGATCCGATGGAGACCATCAACCCTTACACCGATACCACATTGGTTTTTATGCAAGAGGCGCAGAAACGAGGGCATAAAAACTTTTATTTCACGCTCCCTCAGCTTTTTTTGAGAGAAGGCGTTCCTTACGGAGAGCTCTACCCCATCGAAATCCGACGTGGAAAAACGTTTTACAAACTCGGGCCGAAAAAGATTGTGCCTCTCCATGAGTTGGATATCGTTTTCATGCGCAAAGATCCTCCTTTCGACGATAACTACCTGGCTGCGACCTACCTTTTAGAAAGGATCCCATCCCCCACTTGGGTTATCAACAACGCGATGGGACTGCGAAACGCCAATGAAAAGCTCTTCGCGCTTCGGTTTCCAAAACTCGTCCCTGAGCATTTGGTGAGTAGTGATCCCCAACGTATCCTTGAATTTATGAACGATGTGGGGGGAAAGATTATCGTAAAACCGATCAACAGCTACGCCGGACGAGGAATCGTTTACGTCGATCGAGCCGACAAAAACAAACATGCCCTTTTAGAGTTGACGACCCTCGAAGGGAAACAGCCCATTCTTGCTCAAAGATATCTTCCCGAGTCGCGGCAAGGGGACAAAAGGATTGTTCTTCTCAACGGAGAACCGATTGGAACTCTCCTTCGAATCCCCTCCAAAGAGGACTACCGGGGAAACCTGCGCGCTGGAGGAAAGCCGGTCAAAACATCGATCACACGAAGGGATCGGGAGATCTGCGAAACGCTGAAGCCAGAGCTGCAAAAAGAAGGGCTTCACTTTGTGGGAATCGATGTGATTGGCGGGTATTTGACGGAGGTGAACGTCACCAGCCCCACTGGCGTTCAACAGATCAATCGACTCTACAACGTCCGCCTTGAGGAACAAGTCCTCCGTTTCGTTGAGAGCGCTTACAAACCATTGACCTAAGTTGCGAAGATGTGCTAGAAAGACTCGGAACGAAAACTTGAAAGGCAATCTCTATGGGCAGAACGGTGTTTCTCTTTCTGGTTTCTTTTCTCATGTTCGGTGTTTCGCAGGCAGGGGTTGATTATACCCATCTCGATGCCGTAGGTTCGGCTTCTATCGTAACGAGAGGGGACGGCGCTGTTGCGCAGGCAATTCAGTACGAGCCCTTTGGCGAATCTAGGAGCGGATCGGCAGCGACCCTTTTTCTTTTTACCGGCCAGGAAAGCGACGAATCGAGCGATCTTTACTATTACGAAGCGCGGTATGCCGACCTGACTGTGGCACGGTTTATCTCGAGCGATCCGATCGGTCCATCGGCTTATCTCCACGATCCCCAACAGCTTCATCGGTATGGATATGCTCGAAACAATCCGCTCCGCTATATCGATCCCACAGGGGGATTTAATAAAACCATCGATTATGAAGTAGATCCTGAAACTCGAAAAGTGCAGCAAAAAGCGCTCCAACGGGCTTATGCATTGGATGATTACGTGGGTATGGCTTTGGAGGCTTATTTCGATGGACTGGACGCTGTGGCGAACTACCCCTTGACTAAAAAGATCGACGAGTTGCCCGACGGGTATAAATATGCTGCCGTATTCGTAATAGCGGCAGCCTTCTATGTTTCGAGGGGAGCGCCCACAATGGTCGCAACAGGTGAAAAATCGATTCTGTTGAGCCGAGCCCCGGCTGCAGGAGCACGGGCCTTTGAACCTGTTCGCACCGACCTGCTTCTTCGGTCAGTGCGGGCAGAAGGAGAATCAGGTATGCAGCGGTTAGAAGATGCAATTGCTCAAGCTTTTACGAAGGATGAGGGCTTAAGATCTTCCATTCAAAGAGCTGCACGCAGGCTGTATGGGGCAGAAACAAAAATTCCAAAAACAGAAGTGGGTGGTTTTGTTATGAAACTTCAGGCAGACCTAACCGCTCAGTTATCGGAGTGGTACGGATCAGGGCAATTAGAAGCGCATCAACATTGGGTTGATGTTCATGCCCAGCTAAACAACGTTTTGGGTGCAGCAATTTCCCAACCGGTTTCATATTGGTACACACACGGATATAATTAACGAAATCCCGAAGCCGGCCCCCAATTCTACAGAAAATGTCCGATCCACTTTCTGAAAAGTGTAAGGCCATCTGCTGGCACAACGATTGGGAAATCAACCAAAGAGGCCACACCACGGGTCATGAAATCACGGGTATTCCATGTCACAAACGCCATAGGTTTGGCTAGATGAGCGGCGCAAAGAATTGAGGCGTCACCTTGCAGTAATTTCTCTAAAAACGGCTTCATTTGGCTAGCGACCGGATCGGGGGCCATCTCAGGGCTTAAGCGCTTCCAGAGTTTACGACTTTCCTGAATAAGCTCTGGAAATTTTGTGGCCAACACTCTATCTGCCTCGGTAATCACTTTTTCTGAAACAATCATCCGAATAGCGCCCGCCTCGGCTAAACGCACAAGCTCCCCTGCCGCGCCACTCGGCAAGAGCAAAGCAGCGATATAGACGCTCGTGTCAAAAAAGAGACGATAGGGAGGAATGGCCATTAGGATTCTTTGTGATGTCGGATTTTTTTCAAATCCTTGAGCAGACGTTCCAAAGTGATCCCTTTTTCTTCAGCAGTTTTCGAAAATTTTCCCGAGACGGATTCAAAAACCGATGGCTCAGGAGTCAAGAAAATTCCATCCCCCACCTTGGCAACGGATAGTAGAGAATCCTTCGCCAAACGCAATGACTCCCGGATATCCAAAGGGATCGTCACCTGGCCCTTTTCTCTCATTCGTGTCATCATAAGGCTTACTCCTATTTTCCTACAATTTCCTACTTTCTTACTTGAGGATACCACGAAACATAGAAACTTCCAAACGCCCGAATGGAGCCCTCCGTAATCCTATTCCCATAAGAAATACCGAAGTCGGACCCCATCTTACGTGCTACTCTTCAAGCCAATTTTCCACTTTAAGTCCAGTAATCAGCTTGAAATGCTTTATATTATTGGAAACAAGAATCAGGCCATGAGCTTTCGCGATCGCTCCAATCAACATATCTACGGCTCCGATCGGCCGACCTTTCCGTGTGAGTTCTTCCTTCACGGCCGCGAACTCAAAGGCAGCGGAAGAATCAAAAGGAATTCTGGGAAACGGCATTACGAATTTTTGAATTTTTTCCTGATTCTTTTTAGGCTTTGAAGAGTGAAGCGCGCCGTAATAAAGTTCTGCCTCTGTAAGAGTGCTAATGCAGATTTGGTCGGGACCCCACTTCTCAAAATAAGAACGGAGCTGAGGCGCCGCATCGTTGAGGATGTAAATGCAAATATCGGTATCCAGAATATATCTCATTGAATCGGGGTTCTCTCTTTTTCCAGGTAGCCCTGATCCAGATCTTTTAATATCTCTGAAACCGATCTCTTATCCTCCCACGATCCCCAGAGTTGAAACCAATCCTCACCAAAGGATTTGTGGGCGAGTTTCTCTTCAACCGCCTCTTGAACCCAGGCGGAACGGCTCACCCCATCCTCTTGAGCGGCTTGATCGAGCAATTCCTGCAAAGACGAACTAAGATAGATAGCGATTTGTCCCATCGTTTTCCTCTACACAACCATATCATATAATATAATTTACTC
>JACQOV010000084.1 GCA_016202395.1 Deltaproteobacteria bacterium | reverse complement strand
TGACAGAATGGTTGATTGAATATAACTTCCATCGACCCCATCAGGCCCTGGGATATCAAACCCCCATCGCCTTCCATTACCAACATCATAAAGTGTTACCGATGTACCCGTCCAGTACAGTCTCTTCCCATTTTTGTTGATCTCTCTTATAATAGCTCGAACATGATGTCCAAAGAAAAGAGATCCAAGATTCGAATCGGGGTGATTGGGGGAAGCGGCCTTTATCAGATCGAAGGATTGAAAGAGGTCGTCACTCGTTCAGTTTCCACCCCCTACGGGAGTCCTTCCGATGATTTCATCTGTGGCGTTCTCGAAGGGGCCCCTGTTGCCTTCTTGCCCCGGCACGGTCGTGGGCACACGATCCTCCCTTCCGAGATCAACTTCCGAGCCAACATCTATGCCTTTAAAAAAATTGGGGTGGAACAAATCATCTCGGTCAGCGCTGTAGGAAGCATGAAGGAGAAGATTGAGCCGGGGGATTTTTTGGTTCCCGACCAGTTTTTTGATCGGACCCAAAATCGAAAAAGCACCTATTTTGGCGGCGGTGTTGCGGCCCATGTGGCTATGGCGCAGCCCGTTTGTCCTCACTTGAGCGATCTCCTGTTCTCGATTGCTTCTAAATCGGGGAAAAGAGTTCACCGCGGAGGGACCTATCTTTGCATTGAAGGGCCTCAGTTTTCAACTCAAGGGGAGTCGCGGGTTTATCGAAGTTGGGGAGTGGACGTGATTGGCATGACCAATCTTCCGGAGGCCCGTCTCGCCCGTGAAGCCGAGATCTGTTACGCGAGCCTCGCTTTGGTGACCGATTACGATTGCTGGAATGAGAACGAGGTGTCGGTGACGACGGAGATGGTCATTCAACGACTACTAGAAAATGTGGCTGCGGCAAAGAAGATTCTAGGAGGGCTCATCCCTCGAATCCCCAAGGAGAGAGATTGTGTCTGTGGCCACGCGCTCGAAGGGGCCATCGTTACCGATCTTAAAAAAGCCCCTCGAAAAGCCAAAAAAGGGCTCGAATGGCTGCTGAAAGGACGATTCCAATGAAGTCATGGCTTCTTTTACCCATCCTCTTGTTATGGATCGGATGCGTCTCTGCCCCTCCACCGATCCAAAATGAGGGAGAGGTTCGCTACAAACTCGGTATCTCTTATCTTGGAGAGGGGAATGACGCCTCTGCGCTTCGTGAGTTAGTGAAAGCCGCCGAGCTAGAGCCTCGCAAGGCAGCTGTTCACAACGCTTTGGGGCTTGCTTACTATGGCTTGGAGCGTTTGGAGGAGGCGGAAAAAGAGTTCCAGCAGGCGTTGGACTTAACTCCCAAATTTACCGAGGCTTATAATAATTTGGGAGCAGTTTATCTCAAACAAGAGCGATGGGGAAAGGCGATTGAGGCCTTCCAAAAAGTGACAGTGGATCTCACGTATCCTCGCCCCGAGGTGCCGTTCACGAACATCGGTTTTGCTTATCAAAGGCAAGGGGAGCTGATGAAAGCGATTGAATACTACGATCAAGCGATCCGTTACAATGTGAAATACGATCTCGCTTATCTCAATCGAGGGTTGGCTTATAAAGAGCTGCGGCGACTCGATAACGCCGCCAATGATTTTCAGAAGGTGGTGGAGCTTCGGCCGAACTCCGCGCAAGCCTACTACGACCTCGGTTTGGTCCGACGGGATCAACTCGAAGGGAGAAAAGCGATCGAGGCTTTCCAAAAAGTGGTGGAGATTGGAGCTCCACAAGAATTAGTGGAACAATCTCAGAAAGAGATTCGAGCCCTAGAAAGATAGCCATGGCAGATTCAAAATCACTTCAAAAATTGTTAAAGGAAGCACGCAGAGCCATGAGGCATGCAATCCCGACTCCTTCAGGATATCGTGTGGGAGCCGCATTAAGGACCTCTTCTGGGAAAATCTTTCGAGGAGGAAATATCGTCAATCCGAGCTACATGCTCACCCTTTGCGCGGAGAGGGTGGCTCTTTTCAAAGCGTTGTCCGAAGGAGAGAGGCGATTTTCTCATATCGCCGTTGTTGCCAATGGGAGAAAAACCCCTTTCCCTTGCGGCGCTTGCCGTCAGATCCTTTGGGAATTTGCGCCTCAATTACAAGTGGTGGTTTCTAATGACAAGAAAGGGCATCTTCATACGTGGGGTTTGAAGGATCTTCTCCCCCACGCCTTCGAGGTTTGATGAGACGGTTTGAAGCAGAAGCCATTATCTTGCAGGGGATCGATTATGGTGAATCCGATCGGATCGTCACCTTCTTCACTCGAGAGTTTGGGAAAATCCGAGGGATCGCTAAAGGAGCCAAGCGAAGCCGTCGGCGTTTCCCCAACGGCCTCGATCTCGCCTATCATCTCTATATTACCTTTGTCGAAAAAGAGGGATTTGAATTAGGGCGTGTTGAAGATTCTAAGATGATTCATTCCTTTGATCGGATTTCGCAGCACCCCGATCGCTTTATGACCGCCTGTTATCTTTTGGAGCTGACTTCTCTTTCCATTCCAGACCGCGAGCCCCATCCCGAGCTATTCGACTTGCTGAAGAGTTCTTTTCAGGAATTGGAAAGAGGGGATTGGGTTCCAGAGGCTCGGGATTTTTTCGAGCTTAAAACCCTTTTCTACTGTGGCTATCGTCCTAACTTCGAGTGGTGTGGTGTTTGCCAGTCTAGCTTGCTCCCCACGGGGGATCGTTACTATTCTCGGGACAAAGGTCTCGTCCTCTGCGAAGGCTGCTCGATCGATCTCCCTTGGGTGACTCGACTTTCCCCCGAAACCACACACGTGATGCAACGGGGGCTTGAGACCACTCTCGATGGGCTGAAAGAGCTATTATTCAACGAAAAAATAAAGGAAGAATCGCGCCGCTTTTTGGGGCATGCTTTGAGTCTTCGACTCACTCGCCCTATTCGCTCGCAACCCCTTCTCGACGCTTTTAGGAGGTAGGAAGAGATGAAAACCGTTTTCCTTTTGTTTGCTAGCAATATCTTCATGACATTCGCATGGTATGGTCACCTAAAATATAGGAGCGCCCCTCTTTGGATCGCCATTATTGTGAGTTGGTCGATTGCCTTTTTTGAATATTGTTTGCAGGTTCCTGCGAATCGGATGGGTTATGGCCAATTCTCCGCGGCCCAGCTTAAAGTTATTCAGGAAGTGATTACCTTGGTTGTTTTCGTTGGTTTTTCCATCCTTTATTTGAGCGAGTATCCTCGCTGGAATCATCTCGTCGCTTTCTTGCTTATTATTGCCGCGGCATGTTTTGCTTTTCTTCCTTCTTCGTTGTAGATTGGCGCTATGACGAATACCGTTCTCCAAAAATTAGGAATCCATTCAATCAACTCTGGGGTCTTTTCCGGAGATTGGATCCGAAAACCCAAAGGGCCAGAGATTCTTTCTGTGAATCCTTCCACAGGCAAACCCATGGCTCGGGTCCTCTCGGCCTCTAGAGAAGATTATGAGAGGGTCTTAGAAAAGGCTCAAAAAGGTTTTAAGAAATGGTCCTTGCTCCCACCTCCTCGGCGCGGGGAGATTGTGCGAAAAATTGGAGAGGCTCTACGAAAAAATAGAAAAGCGCTGGGGCTTCTTGTGACGTTGGAAACGGGAAAGATTCTTGCGGAAGGGGAGGGGGAAGTTCAAGAGATGATCGATATCGCCGATTTCTCTGTGGGGCTTTCCCGTCAGCTTTATGGGTTAACCATCGCCAGTGAGCGGCCCGATCACCGGATGTTCGAACAATGGCATCCGCTCGGGCCGATTGGAGTCATTACCGCTTTTAACTTTCCTGTCGCCGTGTGGTCCTGGAATGCTTTTGTTGCCGCCGTTTGTGGCGATACCCTCCTCTGGAAGCCTTCTTCGCGGACGCCTCTGACCGCGATTGCCGTCCAAAACATTATTCGTAAAGTTTTGGCAAAAGAGGAGCTCGATGGGGTTTTTAATCTCTGCATTGGAGATGGCGCGGAGATTGGAGAATGGATGGCTCAGGATCGGCGACTCCCTCTGATTTCAGCAACGGGGAGTTGCGCGATGGGGAAGAGGGTGGCAGAGGCGGTAGCGCAACGTTTGGGGCGCACCCTCCTTGAGCTTGGAGGGAATAACGCCGCCATTGTCGCTCCGAGCGCCAATCTCGATTTAGCGTTGCGGTCTATTTTGTTTGCTGCGGTGGGGACCTCAGGGCAACGATGCACCACACTCCGGCGACTTATTCTTCATCGTTCTATTGCTAAGAAATTCACTCGTCAATTAATTCGAGCCTACAAACAGATTTCGATTGGGGAGCCTTGGAAGAAGGAGGTTTTGATGGGGCCTTTGATTGCAGAATCTGCGGTTCAAAGGATGATGGAGGCGGCGGAGGAGATTCAAAGGCAAGGGGGAAAAATTCTCTACGGGGGAAAGCGATTGAAACGGTCCGGTTACTTCGTCCAACCCGCCCTTGTTCAGGCGGACCCTAAGATGCCCATGGTTCAAGAGGAGACGTTTGCTCCTATTCTTTACATGATGACCTACGACCGTTTAGAAGAGGCGATTCAAATTCACAACGCCGTCCCTCAAGGGCTCTCTTCAGGGATTTTCACCAACGATCTTCGAGAAGCCGAGCTGTTTCTTTCAGCGATGGGGAGCGACTGCGGTATTGCCAATGTCAACATCGCAACCTCTGGCGCAGAGATCGGTGGAGCTTTTGGCGGAGAAAAAGAGACTGGCGGCGGAAGAGAGGCCGGCTCTGATGCGTGGAAAGTCTACATGCGTCGTCAAACCTGCACAATCCATTTTGGTAAAAATCTTTCACTAGCCCAAGGGGTTCGCTTCGACCTCGGTTAGAATCTCATCGAAGATCTCCAAGGCGATCTCGATCTCTTTACGGTTCACAATCAACGGGGGTGAAAAACGGACCGCACTCTCTCCACAACCTAAAAGGAGGAGCCCCTTTTGAAAGCAACGTTCCAGAATCTCTTGCCGCTGCGCAGTAGCGGGCTCTCTTGTCAATGGATCTTTCACGAGGTCCACACCCACCATCAAACCCAGGCCTCGAACCTCTCCTATCCATCGATGACGATTTTGCATTTTTTGAAGCTCTTCCATGAGAAACTTCCCCATTTTGGCGGCATTTTCTATCAGCCCCTCTTCCAAAAGAGAGATTGTTTCTAGCGCGGCCACACACGAAACGGGATTGCCACCAAAGGTGCTGGCATGAGATCCTTTCTCCCAATCCATAATCTCCGCCCTCGCAATGATGGCGCCCAGCGGCAACCCCGAGGCGATCCCTTTGGCCACACAAATAATGTCCGGCTCTATCCCCCAGTGTTCCATCGCAAACATCTTCCCCGTCCGTCCCATCCCCGTTTGCACCTCATCGACGATGTAGAGGATTCCGTATTTCTCGGCCAGCGCCTTGAGCATTCGGTGATACTCTGGCGGAGGCACGATGTAGCCTCCTTCTCCCTGGATCGGTTCCACAATAATGGCTGCGACCTCCTCGGGCGCAACGGTCTTTTTAAAGATGTAGTTTTCGATGTAGCTGACACACTCCATTCCACAGCTTCCATAGGTGAGGTTGTAAGGACAGCGATAGCAGTATCCATAGCCGACGTGTGTGACATCCGGAATGAGGGGTTCAAAACCTTTTCGTTGCGTGACCTTGCTTCCGGTTAAAGAGAGCGCCCCCATCGTTCGACCATGAAAGGCGCCGAAAAAGGCGATCATGTGATGTCGCTTCGTATGGTAGCGAGCGAGTTTAAAGGCGGCCTCCACCGACTCGGCCCCCGAATTGGTAAAGAAAACCTTTTTGGGCGACTTTCCCGGAGCTATTTGAGTGAGCTTTCGCGCTAGATCCCGTTGTGGGGCGTAGTAGAAATCGGTTCCCGACATGTGAAGGAGTTTTTTCGATTGACGGCCAATGGCCTTCACGATTCGGGGATGACAATGGCCTGTGGCGCAAACGGCGATGCCTGCCGTGAAATCCAAGAAGCGATTTCCATCTACATCCTCGATCATCATCCCTTTCCCCCGTTTCACAGCCAGTGGATAAAGACGGGTGTAGGAAGGGGAGAGATAATTTTCATCGCTTTTAATCAGCTGTTTTGCCTTCGGGCCTGGCAGCGTCGTCCGAATGTGCGGGGTTTGCATAGAGACATTATATCATCAAATTGATTTTCTTAGGAAGGGATGATACCGTATCTTCCCAAACGGAGGGAACTATGCCGGCGGAGATGGATGCGATTGTATCGCTTTGCAAGCGGCGCGGCTTCATTTTCCAGAGCAGTGAGATCTATGGAGGTTTAGGATCTGCGTGGGATTATGGCCCGCTGGGTGTTGAATTTAAAAACAACATCAAACGACTTTGGTGGCGGGACAATATTCGACTGCGTGACGACATGGTGGGGCTGGATTCGGCCATATCGATGCATCCCACGGTGTGGAAAGCCAGCGGCCATGTGGATAGTTTCGCTGATCCTTTCGTCGGATGCCTTTCTTGCAAACGCTATTATCGAGCCGATCATCTCAAAGAGAACGCCTGTCCTCATTGTGGTGGAAAACTCTCTGAACCTACACCTGCCAATCTCATGCTGGAGGTTTTTCTAGGGCCTGTCAAAGAAACAGCCACCAAAACTTATCTTCGTCCTGAAACCGCTCAGGGAATTTTTGTCAACTTTGAGAATGTTCTGAACGCTTCTCGTAAAAAACTCCCTTTTGGAATTGGGCAGATTGGAAAATCTTTCCGAAATGAGATTACGCCCGGCAATTTTATCTTTCGCACTCGTGAGT
>JACQOV010000093.1 GCA_016202395.1 Deltaproteobacteria bacterium | reverse complement strand
CATGGGGTTTCCCCCAGGCGTGCTCCACGGTCCGCCAGCCCGCAGCAGCTACGCTGCAAGCGTTGCTGGCGGGCGCGCCTGGGGGGCCCCCACCCCATGCCACCCGCAACTCCATCCGAGGCAGCTTGTGCTGTTTGAGCCCGAAGGGCGAGTTCACAAGCCGAGCGACTCAAGCCGTAGACGGGTCAAAAATCTCGTGAGTGAAGCGAAAAAACATTCCAGACCAAAAACAAAGTACTTTTAAAAGAAGGTTGAAATGAGGTTTGGGGTCGTTGTATTTCCGGGCTCGAATTGTGATCGCGATTGCTATCACGTGATCCGAAATGTCTTGCGTCAAGATTGTCGGTTCGTGTGGCATCAAGAAAGCTCTTTGCAAGGGCTCGATGCCGTTGTTTTGCCCGGTGGATTTTCCTATGGGGATTATCTGCGCGTGGGGGCTGTCGCTCGATTCTCGCCTGTGATGAGCGCTGTAGCCGAGTTTGCCCAGGGCGGGGGCTTGGTTCTTGGCATCTGCAACGGTTTTCAGATTTTAACAGAGGCTGGGCTCCTTCCAGGTGTGCTGATGCGGAATCGTTCTCTCAAATTCATTTGCAAGTCGGTGACGATTCGGGTCGAAAGCACAGAGACCCCTTGGACGAATCGATATCAATCTGGGCAAGCGCTGCGGATTCCTGTGGCCCATGGGGACGGCAACTTTTTTATCGATTCCAAGAATCTCTCGGAACTCCAAAAAAATCAGCAGATTCTGTTTCGTTACTGTTCTCCAGAAGGAGAGATTTTAGAGGAATGGAATCCGAATGGCTCCATAGAAGCGATTGCCGGAATTTGCAATCGAGAGCGAAATGTTTTAGGCATGATGCCTCATCCGGAGCGGTGCAGTGAGTCCATCTTGGGCTCAGAAGAGGGACGGATTCTTTTTGAATCAGTGGTGGAATGGTTTAGACAACGATGACAGAGGCTTGTACTTCAGAGATTATTGAACAACATGGATTGAGCCCCGAGGAATATGATCGGATCGTTCAATTTTTAGGACGAGAACCGAACCTTGTGGAGCTTGGACTTTTCTCTGTCATGTGGAGTGAGCACTGCAGTTACAAGAGCTCCCGATTCTTCTTGAAGAATTTGCCAACCCGAGGGAAAAGGGTTCTCCAAGGCCCTGGAGAAAACGCGGGGATCATCGATATTGGAGAGGGACTTGCCGTTGTTTTCAAAATTGAAAGTCATAATCACCCTTCTTTTATTGAACCCTATCAAGGGGCTGCAACCGGCGTGGGTGGAATTTTGCGCGATATCTTTACGATGGGGGCTCGTCCCATCGCCAATTTAAATTCTCTTCACTTTGGAGCGGTCGATCATCCTCGCACCCCCTATCTTTTAGAGCGAGTCGTTGCGGGAATTGGCGATTACGGAAACTGTATCGGAGTTCCCACCGTGGGGGGAGAGGTTCACTTCGATCCCTGCTACAACGGCAATATCTTGGTCAATGCCTTCTGTTTGGGGTTAGTGGAGCACGATAAGATCTTTCGCGCCAAGGCCCAAGGGATTGGAAACCCGGTGATCTATGTCGGTTCCAAAACGGGGAGGGATGGGATCCATGGCGCGACCATGGCCTCGGACGCCTTTGAGGTGGGCTCAAAAGAGCGACGTCCACAAGTGCAGGTGGGGGATCCTTTTACAGAGAAGCTCCTTCTAGAGGCTTGTTTGGAGCTCATGCAGGAAGGGAAGATTGTGGCGATCCAGGACATGGGGGCGGCGGGGCTCACCTCTTCCTCCTCTGAGATGGCCTCGCGAGGCGGCGTTGGGATTGAACTCGATCTTTCTCAGGTTCCCCGCCGAGAGACCGGGATGACCCCCTACGAGGTTCTCCTTTCTGAATCTCAAGAGCGGATGCTTCTAGTGGCTGAGAAGGGGAGAGAGAAGGAGGTTTCTCAGGTCCTTCAAAAATGGGGCCTGGATGTAGCCGTGGTGGGGAAAGTGATCGAAAGGCCAGTTTTGCGGGTTTGCGAAGGGGAAGAGGTTGTTGGAGAGGTTCCCGTGGTCGCTTTGACCGACGAGGCCCCAGCGTACCAACGCCAAAGGAAAGCCCCTGCGCCCAGAGGAAAAGATATTCCGATTTCAGAGATTCCCACTCCCAAAGATTTGGGACGTTCTTTGACTCAACTCATCGGTTCTCCTGTTTTAGCCTCCAAGCATTGGGTTTTTGAGCAGTACGATCATACGGTTCAGACTAACACGGTGGTAGGGCCGGGGGCGGACGCAGCGGTGTTGCGATTAAAAGGGACGAAAAAAGGGATTGCTCTCACGGTGGATAGTAACAGGAGCTACTCTTACCTGGATCCTTATTTAGGGGCGATGCATATCGTAGCCGAGGGGGTTCGGAATTTGGGTTGTGTGGGGGCGGAGCCGATTGGGATCACCAATTGCTTGAACTTTGGGAACCCACAGCGCCCGGAGGTGATGTGGGAGTTTGAACAGAGCGTCCTTGGGATGGGGGAGGCCTGCCGAGCCTTAGGGATCCCTGTGGTCAGCGGAAACGTAAGTTTCTACAACGAAACCTCTGGAAAAGGGATTGATCCCACTCCTGTGATTGCCACGGTAGGACTGATTGAGGATCTTCAAGCCGTTCCTTCTTCTTCTTTTCAAAAGGAGGGAGACCGGGTGGCGATATTTGGGCGAGCCACACAGGGATTTGGGGGCTCGGAGTATCTGAGGCTCCTCCATCGACAGAAGGTTGGAAAAATTCCGCCGATGGATCTTGAGGAGCAGAAACAGCTCCTTCAGTTTTGTCGAGAGGTGGTTCGATCCGGTTTCGCTCATTCGGTGCACGATGTCTCCAAAGGGGGGATCGCTGTGGCCTTGGCCGAATGTTGTTTTTCGAATGGGATCGGCGTTCAGATCGATCGAGTTGAGACCGATCTGCGGCCCGACCTTTGGCTTTTTGGAGAATCCCCGGACATCGTGATTGTAAGCTATAAAGCGGGGGAGGAGAGATCCTTGTTAAGTCTTGCAAAAAATAGTAAAATCAACGTGTTAGCTTCTGGAACCCTCGGTGGGGATCGTTATAGCATGGAGTCTTGGATTGATCTTCCCCTCTCTCAGTTAGTCGAGGTATGGGGAAAAGGCTTCGAAGAGATTTTTTAGAAGGAGAGTACGTGGCAGATCGTGCGCACGACAAATGCGGAGTCTTCGGGATTTATGGTCATCCCGAGGCCGCCAATTTAGCCTATCTGGGTCTCTATGCCTTACAGCATCGAGGGCAAGAGAGCGCAGGGATTGTTTCATCCGATGGAGAACATCTCTACAGCCACCGAGAGATGGGGCTCGTCTCCGATATCTTTACGGAGGCAGCGCTTCAAAAGCTTCCGGGCTCCAATGCCATTGGTCATGTCCGTTATTCGACCAGCGGTTCTAGCGCCATTCAGAATGCCCAGCCCTTCGTGTTGAAGTATCTTCAGGGAAGGATCGCTGTGGCTCACAACGGAAATCTCATTAACTCTGAGATGATTCGCACCGATCTCGAAAGAAAGGGGTCCATCTTTCAATCGACCAGCGATACCGAGGTGATTATTCATCTCTTTGCCCGATCCGAAAAAGAGGGGTTTGTCGACCGATTGGTCGATGCCCTCTCTCAGGTTCAAGGGGCTTATTCCCTCGTTTTCCTAACGGAGCGGCAGATGATAGCGGTGCGGGACCCGATGGGGTTTCGTCCCTTGGCGTTGGGGAAGCTGAAAGACGCCTATGTTGTTGCCTCTGAGAGCTGTGTTTTTGATCTCATTGAGGCCGAATTCTTGCGGGAGATCGAGCCGGGGGAGATGATCCTTTTTAATGAATCGGGCTTGACCTCACTTCATCCCTTTTCTACGAGTCCAAAACGATCCTGTATCTTTGAGCTGGTCTACTTTGCGCGCCCGGATAGCGACCTCTTTAGTTACAACGTGGGTGAGGTGAGAAAATCGTTGGGGCGCAGGCTCGCTCAAGAGCAGCCAGCCGATGTCGATATGATCGTTCCGGTTCCGGACTCGGGGGTTCCTGCGGCGATTGGGTATTCTCAGGAATCGGGGATTCCGTTAGAATGGGGCATGATCCGAAACCACTACGTGGGGCGAACCTTCATTGAGCCGGCTCAATCCATTCGACACTTTGGAGTTAAAATCAAGTTGAACGCCGTCCGGAAGGTTGTTGCTGGAAAGCGAGTGGCCCTCATCGACGACTCCATTGTTCGTGGCACCACGAGTCGAAAGATCGTCAAGATGCTCCGAGATGCTGGAGCCAAAGAGGTTCATCTGCGGATTAGCTCCCCTCCCATTACCCATCCCTGTTTTTACGGGATCGACATGCCCACTCGTCAAGAGCTGATTGCCTCTTCCCATTCGGTTGAGGAGATCCGGCGCTACATTACCTCCGACAGTTTAGGCTATTTGAGTCTCGATGGGATGCTTTCCGTCGTTCAAGAGAATCGTCAGAATTTTTGCACGGCCTGTTTTAGTGGAGAGTATCCCATTGAGTTCCCTGGAATGAACGAGCGGTTGGAGCTCCCTTTATTCGAGCGGATGCGATAGATGATTCGAAGTAAACTCTTTCAACTTTTAAAAGAAAAATCATTTGAGAAGCGAAAAGTAACGCTTTCCTCTGGAAAAGAAAGCGATTATTATTTAGACTGTCGGCAGGCAACCCTTTCACCGGAAGGGGCTTGGTGTGTGGGGCATCTGGTTTATGAGAGACTTCGAACATGGTACCCGATCGTTCAAGCCATTGGAGGGCCGACATTGGGGGCCGATCCCATTGTGACCGCTGTCTCTTTGCGAAGTCGGGAATTGGGGGATCCTATCCCAGGCTTCTTGGTGAGAAAGAAGGCCAAGGAGTATGGGGCGCGTCAACGGATTGAGGGGATCAAAAACTTAGCGCCTGGGGCCCGGGTCTGTGTGGTCGAAGACGTTTTCACTACGGGAGGATCCTGCCTAGAGGCGATCGAGGCGGTGGAGGAGGCCGGTTTTGTTGTTGCGGGGGCGATGGCCCTTGTGGATCGCGGGGAAGGGGGAATGGAGCGAATTGGTTCGAAAGGGTATCGAGTGGAGGCTATTTTTAAAGCCTCGGAGTTTTTTTAGGAGGTAAACGTTATGAAACAAGGATGGTTTGTTCTCATCCTCCTTCTTGGAATTTCGAGTTGCGCTTCAACGCCTAACGGAGGGGGAGCCTCCGAGGCCCCGTACAAAAAAGAGGTCCATCGTTGGACTCAAGAGGACCGAGTTTACGAGCTTTTTCAAACCCGAATCCTCGCTCGAGCCACATTCAAATCGGCGGAGTATCGGCAGGCTTTTGTGGATTATTACACCGACCTTTATCTTCTGGAACCGGAACAGAGAGAGGCTCTTTGGGATCGGCATCGACAGGCCTCCGAGCGGACAGAGGAGTTTTTCTTGGAGGTTTTTACCCCGGATCTCCATCTGAACGATTTGGAAGCGGCGGACCCTTTTTGGAAAATTTATCTGGAAGATAGCTCGGGGGAGCGCTACAAACCGATCCGGATCGAGATCGTGGATGAACCTTTTCAGCATATCCAGGCTTTTTACCCTTACGTTTCTCAATGGAGTCGTTTTTACGACGTTTATTTTCCTAAGATTGCGACTACAGATTCTTTGAAGCTCATTGTTACCAGTAGCATGGGGCGAGCTGAACTTCTATTTAAACCGGAGTAAAAAAACAATGAATCGTGCGATTTTAGCTTGTTTGATTTTATCCTCGGCCATCACGGGTTCGATAGCGGAAGAGGCCGGACCCTCCGGGCGCCTGCAAGTTTATGTGGTTGAGAGAGGGGATACCCTTTGGGATATCGCGGAAAAATTTCTCAAAGATCCTTATCGATGGCCAGAGCTCTGGAAACAGAATAAAGAGATTCAGAATCCCCATCGGATCTATCCGGGAGATCGGATCTTGTTAGGAGAGTTTTCCGGCGAATCTTTTATGGTGAAGGTAGGGCCGCCTTTGGCAGCGCCGGAAGTGGAGACCGGATCTCCAGTGGCTCTTATTGAAGAGCCCTCGCCCGTTGCCGAATCTCAAGAAGCGGAGCCGATCGGGGTTCCATGGCTCTACGAGGGGCCTCCTCTCAGTTTGTTTGTTGAAAAGGGGAAGAATCATAGGAAAGGGATAAAGATAGTAGCCGCTTTAGATTCCAGAAGAGCCGTTGCTCTGGAGGGGGATGTGATGGTCGTGAAACTTCCGAAGGAGTCGGAGGCGCAACCGGGCGAAATCTATGGAGTCTATCGTCAGATTGAAAAGGTTCGTCATCCTGAAACCCATGATGTTCTTGGATTTCAGATGAGAAAAGTGGGAGAAGTGAAGTTGCAAGAGATAGGTCGAAAGCGTTCCTATGTGGAGGTGTTGCAATTCCTAGAGCCGGTGGATGAAAACGATCTCCTTTATCCTGCTTCTTCTATTCCGTCGGAACTGGAGCTCCGGCCGGCCCCTGCGGGGCTTTTGGGGTTGATTGTGAGCGCTGCTTCAGGATTGGAGATTTTAGGGCAGGGAGATCTCGTGGTCATTGATATCGGCTCCGAGAAGGGGATTAAGGTGGGGCACGTTTTAGATGTGATGTCGAACTATAATGTGGAGAAAAAACTTGTCAAAGGGGCCCCTCCTCCTCCCATGATCCCCTTGGGGTACCTGGTGGTTGTCGATGTGGGGAAGAAAACCTCTTCGGCCTACGTCTTAAAAAGTATTGAGGAACTCAGGGTTGGGACTCCTGTGGCTTCCCCCAGAGAATAATTATGATTCGTGAATTTTTAGCCCTCAGTTGGATTCCGCGTTTGGGATTGTTGGGAGCCAGAGAGCTCCTCAAACAGATCCCCGATCCTTCCGACCTCTTTGGGATCTCGAAAGAAGAACTTGAGCAGAGAGCAGGATTGCATCCCTCGGTTGCCCTTGAGATTGCCCGTTTTAAGGAGTGGGAGGAGGTTGATCGTGAGATGGAGAAGGCTCAAAAGCTAGGGATTGAGCTCCTCCACTTTGCCGACAGTCGCTATCCCGCTCTCTTAAAAGAGATTGCAGATCCCCCTTTGGTTTTGTACGTGAAAGGGGATCCCTCTCTTCTCAGCTTGAACAGCATTGCGGTGGTCGGTTCCCGTGTCCCAAGCCCCTATGGGATGGAGATGGCGCGCGAGCTGGCTTTAGGTCTTTCTCAGCGAGGGGTTGTTGTGGTGAGTGGTTTTGCAATGGGGATTGATGCCGCGGCTCATGAAGGGGCTCTCGAGGGAGGAGCGGGAACGATTGCGGTATTCGGTTGTGGTCTTGATATTGTGTACCCTCCGTCGAATCGCCGGTTGTGCAAAAGAGTCATCGAGAGCGGAAAAGGGGCAATCCTTTCAGAGTTTCCTATCGGAACTCCGCCCGTTCCGGGTCAGTTTCCACGTCGTAATCGGATCATCAGTGGGTTGAGTCGTGGTGTGGTGGTGGTGGAGGCGGCTGCCCGAAGCGGAAGTTTGATTACAGCGCGGCTCGCCTTGGAGCAAGGGAGAGAGGTGTTTGCCGTCCCGGGGTTAGCTAGGTCGGTCCGTTCAACGGGAACCCATCGTTTGATTCAAGGAGGGGCCAAACTGGTAACCCAGGTTCAAGACATTTTGGAAGAATTTCCTAATTTTGCTCAAGGTACCCCTTCCATGACTTTTCCTCGTCTTCCCTCCACGTTGGCCTCTACGTTGGCCTCCACTCTGGAGGATCTGCCCGAAGGAGGGGAGAGGGTTCTTCAGGCGCTCCAATCGGGTTCTCTATCGATGGATGAGTTGATGAATCAGATTCAACTGACCGTGGGGAGACTTTCCCCTCTTCTTCTCAATCTGGAGTTGTCCGGTTGGGTGGAGCAGCTTCCAGGGCAGCGTTACAGCCTCACAGGTGTCCATGGCTAGCTCTAAATATCTTGTCATTGTAGAGTCGCCAGCGAAGGCGAAGACCTTAAAGAAGTACCTTGGAGATGATTTTCAGATCAAGGCGACCTTGGGGCATGTCGTCGATCTTCCGACGAAAGAGCTGGGCGTGGATGTCGAAAAAGATTTCAAGCCGAGCTATGTGACCCTTCGAGGGAGACAAGAGGTTTTAAAGGAGATCACGGAGGCGGCTGCAAAATCGGAGAAGATCTATCTTGCCCCGGATCCCGATCGGGAGGGGGAGGCCATTGCCTGGCATGTGGCCCAAGCCATTCTTTCGAAGAAAAAGAAAAAGCGGGACAGCCTCTATCGAGCCACGTTTCATGAGATCACCCAAAATGCCGTCCGTTGGGCCATTGATCATCCTAGTTCTCTCGATGAGAAAAAATTCAACGCCCAACAGGCCCGCCGCATCCTCGATCGACTCGTCGGATATCAAATCAGTCCCGTTCTTTGGGAAAAGGTGAAACGGGGCTTAAGCGCGGGCCGCGTTCAGTCGGTGGCCGTCCGCTTAGTCGTAGAGCGGGAGCGAGAGATCCGCAGCTTTGTTCCTCAGGAATATTGGTCGCTCGATGCCCTTCTCGAAGGGGATCGGCCCCCTCCTTTCAAAGCGCGTCTCCAGAAAAAGGGGGAAGAAAAACTTGAACTTAAAAATCAGGCAGAGACAGAGGCAATTACTGAAAAAGTTCGAGGCGCGAAGTTTCAGGTGGTGGAGATTGAGAGCAAAGAGCGGAGACGATCTCCAGCTCCCCCTTTCATCACAAGCACGTTGCAGCAAGAGGCAGCTCGAAAACTCCATTTCACAGCCAAGAGAACGATGATGCTCGCCCAACAACTCTACGAAGGGGTGGAGCTGGGTTCTGAGGGGAGCGTCGGTTTAATCACCTACATGAGAACCGATTCGACCCACCTTGCCAATGAAGCGGTTGCGAGTGTGAGGAGCTACATTGTGGGGCGGTTTGGAAAAGAGTTTGTCCCTGAGAGCCCCAATATTTATAAGAATCGCAAACAGGCTCAGGAGGCGCACGAAGCGGTTCGACCGACCTCGGTGGAGTATGAACCTGACAAAGTGAAGCCGTATCTTGAGAAGGATCTTTACCGGCTCTATGAGCTAATTTGGAATCGGTTTATCGCGTGCCAAATGGCGGCAGCCCTCTATGACGTTACCACGGTCGATATTCAAGCAGGAGAGTATCGGTTCCGAGCCACGGGGTCCATTTTAAAATTCGCGGGGTTTATCCAGCTCTATGTTGAAGGGGAGGATGAGAAAGCGGCTGAGGAGGAGTCCGAGGAGGGAACGCTCCCGCCACTTAAAAAAGGGCAGATTCTAAAACTTCAGGAGCTTAAACCCGAGCAACATTTTACCAAACCTCCTCCTCGATTTCGTGAGAGCAGTTTGGTCAAGGAGTTGGAGGAGAAAGGGATTGGACGCCCTTCAACCTACGCCAGTATTTTGAGCACCATCCAGCAGAAAGGGTATGTTCACAAAGAGAAAGGGGTTTTTAGTCCAAGCGATCTCGGAGAGCTGGTCACCGATCTTTTGATTAAAAGTTTCCCTCGGATTATGGATGTGGAGTTTACGGCTGGGATGGAGAATCAGCTCGATCAGGTGGAAGAAGGGGAGATGAATTGGTTAGAGCTCCTTCGAGATTTTTGGAAGCCCTTTGAGAAGCAGGTGAAGACCGCCAAGGTCAAGATGCGCGATGTTCGGCGTCAATCGATCCCCACCGATATCGTTTGCGACCGTTGTAAGAGTCCTATGGTGATCCGTTGGGGGAGGCACGGGGAGTTTCTTTCCTGCTCCACCTATCCGGAATGCAAAAATATTAAAGAATTCGCAAAGGACGAGAACGGGAAGATCACGGTGAAGGAGGCCCCCACCACCACCGAGGTTTGCGCAAAATGTGGGAAACCGATGGCGATTCGTCGAGGGCGCTATGGGCAGTTTTTGGCTTGCACGGGATACCCCGACTGTAAAAATACTCGGGCGATTCATGATGAAGGGGAACAAAAAGTGATGGAAGGGGCGCCCCCTTGCCCTCAGTGTGGCGGGAAAATGCTCGTTAAACGGGCCCGAGCGGGGCAGAGATTTATTGCCTGTGATAATTATCCGAAGTGTAAAGAGGCGCAACCTTTTCCTATTGGAGTCAACTGCCCAGATTGTGACTCGCCGTTGGTCGAAAAGAGCGCTAAAGGTCGCCGCGTTTTCTATGGCTGCAGCCGCTACCCCGACTGTCAATACGCCACTTGGGAAAAACCCTCTGTCTCCACCGAAGAACCCAAAGACCCTTCCCAGGTTTCTTAGATCTTTGCCATAAACAGCAGTACTTGCCCACCCTCGGTTTTTAAGGAGGGACAAGAAGTTCTTCTCGCTCACGCAAGAAATTTTGGACCCGTCTACGGCTCGGTCGCTCGATTTCTGAACTCGCCCTACGGGCTCAAACAGCAGAAATCGTCCAGCGCCACTTTGCTTAGCAAAGTGGCGCTGGAACGCTTTTCTTCGCCTAGGCGGGTTCCCCCAAAATTTCTTGAAGTTCGCTCAAAGAATTTCTTGTCCCATCCTAAAACTTAAAAACTGAGGGTGGGCAAGTCATTGAGCCCTGTTAGCAAACTCTGAAAAGTGGACTGGATTCGGCGTGAACGATTCAATTCGAACCGTGCAACTGTTGGCTCCGCAAAGCAGCGGAGTGGGTTGCTCACAATTGGTGTCGATCTGCAAAGCCTATCCTTTCTGCGCGCGTTCTCGAAGGGTGAAATTGGGGGACGTAGCTGCTTTGCGAAGCCTACAGTTGCTAGGTGAGAATTGCTAAGTGAACCCCGAATCCAGTCCACTTTTCGGATGTAAATCGTCCACCTTTGAGGTTTAAATAGAAGATCCACCTTCCCATTGACAGAGGAATAGGGATTTCGTATCCCTGAAACGTGGTGGATCTCAAGGGGAAAAGGGTGTTGATTACAGGGGGGGCCAGTGGCATCGGTCGATGCACCGCCGAGGAATTTGCTAAGGCCGGCTCCATTCTCATCTTATCCGATATCAACAAGGATTCTTTAGAAAAAACAGCCGAGGAGCTTCGACAGAAGTTTAATGGAGCGGTTTACACCCAGGTCGTCGATGTTTCACAGAGAGACCAGGTGGAAGAATCAGCTCAATGGGTTTTAAAGACATTAGGGGGGATGGATGTCCTCATCAATAACGCAGGGATTGGTCACTCTGGGGAACTTGTAGAGACCTCTCTTGAAACGTGGAAGAGGCTTTTGGATATTAACTTTTGGGGGCCTCTCTATTATGTGTATGCTTTTCTTCCTTCGATGATCCAACAGGGGCAGGGGCACATTGTAAACGTCTCTTCGGGACAGGCTTTCTTTCGACTCCCCACCTGGGGGGCCTATGCGACCGTGAAACTCGCGATGGGAGCGTTTTCCGAGATTCTCCATTTTGAGCTGAAGAAGTTCAACGTCGATGTCACTACTTTTTATCCCTTTATGGTGAATACCGGCTTCTACAAAAAAATTCCCGGCGAGACATTTGTGCAGAGGCTTTCGATGAAGCTTCAGCCCTATTATTCGATGGCCCCCGAAAAAGTAGCCCATATTCTCTTCAATGCTGTGAAGAAGAAAAAGGGGATTGAGATGGTGAGTTTCTTCAATCGACTCGCCAGCCTCTTCCGTGTTGTCCCCCAAATTCCTCACGTGGCGGGGCATGCCACGGTTGCCTTCTTAGGCAAGAAACCGGAGAAGCTCCGTCAGCTCATCCTTTCGGGTAGAAGGAAAAAATCCCATGATCCCTCTCTCTAATCTCTTAAATAAGGCAGGTTCCTTGGGGTTTCGGATCGATGAGATCATGACAGGGGAGCACCAATTCGAGCCGAATCAAGGACCTGTTGGGCGCCTCCCTTTCGAATTTCGTGTGAGGTGGGGGGCAACCCGCTTGAAAGAGTGGATTCGTCCTTCCAGCGAAAGATTCATGACGAACGATCTTGAAGGAGAGGTGACCGTGGGAGAGCTTTGTGAAAAAACTCCTTGCAAAGGACGATTGGAATTAAGGTATTTTAAGGAACACAAGATTCGCTATCTCTTTGATTTTCAATGCAATGGCGTCGATTATCATTTTGAGGGAGAGAAAGTGAACATCCGCCCTTGGAATCTTTTAATCTCTCACACGACCTGTTACGGAGTCCTAACGGAGAAGGCCTCCGGGCGGGTTATTTCCCGCTCCGTGACCCATTTTCGCTTGCGAACCCTCCCCGCTTTTTTAGCTAGCTTTCGGTTGATTTATTAAAGAGTTGGTGGTAGAAGAGACACATGCCTGTAGCTATCGCGCAGCCTCAAGTCGAAAATCCTCTCATGGACGAGATTTTCAGGGTCTATGAGAAGCAGCGAGCGAATCGTTGGAAGATCGCTCTCACTTCAGCGGAGGAGCGGATCGCAAAACTTCGGAAGTTGAACGACGCGATCTTTGCTAACCGAGAAAAACTCCAGCAAGCCATTTACAACGATTATCGAAAACATCCTTCAGAAACAGACATTACAGAGATTCATCCCACGGCTGCCGATATTAAGCACACAATTCATCATCTAAAAGGCTGGATGAAGCCTCAAAAAGTAGAAACCCCCATTGCTCTTTTTGGAACTCAAAGTGAGGTTCGCTTTGAGCCGAAGGGGCTTGTGTTGATCCTTTCCCCGTGGAACTATCCATTCCAACTGTCGATGGTGCCGGTCGTTACAGCGATTTCTGCGGGGAATTGCGTAATTTTGAAACCTTCCAGCAAGGTTCCACACACGGCTCGATTCTTAAAAGAGTTCCTTGCCGAAGTTTTCGATGAGGAGGAGGTTGCTGTTTTTGAGGGGGATTCCTCCGTTGCCGATGCTCTCCTGGAGCTTCGTTTCGATCACATCTTTTTCACGGGTAGCCCTCCGATTGGGAAGAAGGTGATGACGGCGGCTGCGAAACATTTGACCCCCGTCACTTTGGAGTTGGGTGGAAAATCTCCCGCGATTGTGGATGAGACGGCGGATATCCAAAAAGCGGCAGAGCGGATTGTGTGGGGAAAGTTTATCAACTCGGGGCAAACCTGTGTCGCTCCCGATTATTTACTCATCCACGAAAGCCGTGCCTCGGATTTCGTTTCGAGATCCAGAGAGGTTCTCGCTTCTCGCTACGGGAAGACGCCCGAAGAGATTGAGAAAAGCCCCTACTTTTGCCGCCTGGTGAGCCCTCAGCATCTTCAAGGATTGAAGGGGATTCTCGAGGAGTCGGTTGCGCGAGGGGCAAAAATCGAGTTTGGAGGATACGCCAATCCCGGAGAGCGTTATCTTTCTCCGACCCTCCTTTCTCAAGTGACGCCCGATTCGCCCATTATGAAAGAGGAGATCTTTGGCCCGATTTTGCCGATCCTCACTTTTCGTTCTATGGATGAGGCGATCGAGCTGATTCGTTCCAAGGAGAAGCCATTGGCCTTGTATGTTTTTTCTGAAAACTCTAAGACCGTCGAGAAGGTTTTGAGTCACACCACCTCGGGTGGAAGCTGCGTGAACGCCGCTGTGATTCATCTTGGAAATAGTAGTCTCCCCTTTGGCGGTGTGGGTCAGAGTGGCATGGGGAACTACCACGGCATCTTTGGTTTTCGGGCTCTCTCTCACGAGCGAGCGGTTCTAAGGCAGGGGTCGATCGATATGCTTCGGCTTTTTTATCCTCCCTATAAGCCCCAACTCCAGAAGGTTATTCAGT
The DNA here is from genome assembly GCA_016202395.1 of Deltaproteobacteria bacterium. Lineage (GTDB taxonomy): Bacteria > JACQOV01 > JACQOV01 > JACQOV01 > JACQOV01 > JACQOV01. The sequence continues at coordinate 14,972 of JACQOV010000093.1, read as the reverse complement.
TTGTCACAAAGCATCTCAGCTAAAAGTGTTGAGTAGAATCCTCATTCCACTTCTTCTTTGCGTTGCCTCTGTCCAAGCCCAGGTTTTGCCCGATCCTGTGGCAGAAGAGCTTCGCAGCCGCCTTGAGGCAGCTCCCGTTCCGGTAGAGTTGGTTGTGGAGGGGGAATCGATCGATTCTCCGGAGAATTTAGTCTCCTTTTATCAACGTCGCGTTTATCAACCCGCTTGGAGTCACAAAAAAGGTCTTCTTCGCGAAGCGGGGGATCTTATTCGATCCCTTCATAAAGCCAACGAAGAGGGGCTTTATCCTGAAGAATATCACTTAGTGACCCTTGAGAGGATTGTATCGCAACTGCGGCAGGCCAGTTGGGATCAGAGGGCCGTTGATCCTGAGGCCCGAGCCGTTCTCGATCTGCTTCTCACAGATGCTTTTCTCACCTATGCGAAACATCTCTTTCAAGGGCGCGTTCGTTCGGAAAAAGAGATGGATTCCGTGGCCCTTTTAGAGAAGGCGCTTAATGAAAAAGAGATTTCCAAAACCTTGGAGCGTCTTTTGCCCGTTCATTCTGCCTATGCGCGGCTCCGCCATGCCTTGGCTCGGTATCGAGAGATTGGCGAGCAAGGGGGATGGTTTTCGGTGGCGGTTCAACCGCCGTTGAAAAAAGGGGATACAGGAGAAGCGGTTATCGCATTGCGGCGTCGATTGGAAGCCGAGGGGGTCTCGTTTCCCAAGCCGCTTCCGGAAGAGGTGTTTGATGATATCTTGGAAGAGGAGATTCAACTATTTCAGCGTCGTCATGGGTTGGAGCCCGATGGGGTTGTAGGAAACTCCACTTTAGAAGCGCTGAATGTTTCTGTGGAGGATCGGATTCACCAGATTGAACTCAACATGGAGCGTTGGCGTTGGATGCCGGAGGATTTGGGAAAACGCCGTGTTCAGGTCAACATCGCCAGTTTCGAACTCGAGGTTTTGGAAAAAGAAGAATCCGTCATCAAGATGCGAGTGATCGTGGGGAGATCGTATCGTCAAACCCCTGTCTTTAGTGACAAGATCCGCTACCTTGTTTTGAATCCTCATTGGTATGTGCCCAGGATGATCGCGGTGAATGACCTCCTCCCTGAGATCCAGCAAGATCCTAGCGTGTTGCAACGGAAAAAGATCCGCGTTTACGAAGGGAATGAAGGAGAGATTCGCGAAGTAGATTTGGCCACAATCGATTGGACCCAGGTCACACCCTCTAATTTTCGCTATCGGCTGCAGCAGGATCCTGGAGCGAACAATGCTTTGGGACGAATCAAATTCATGTTCCCCAACCCATATGATGTCTACCTTCACGACACCCCCTCTCAAGAGCTTTTTGAGAGAACCGTGCGAAATTTCAGTTCCGGTTGCATCCGTGTGGAAAAGCCTCTGGAACTTGCGGAGTATCTCCTGCGTGGCGATTCCCGATGGAACCCTGCAAAATTGCAGACAGCGATTGACCGTGGAACCGAGCAAACCGTTCGGCTTCCGGAGCCGGTATCAATCCATCTCCTTTATTGGACTGCCTGGGTCGATTCCGATGGCGCCGTTCAATTCCGCAACGATCTTTACGGCCGCGACCGCGACCTCGCCCTCACTCTTCAGATCCATTGACAGGATCGGTTAAAATTGCGATTATCAAAACCTATGGATTTTCAATTTCCAAGAGGGGAGATGGAGAGATTGGGGATTGCCGGTGTTTTCCTTTTTGGATCTCAGGCGCAAGGATTGGCTCGAGAAACCAGTGATTATGATTTCGGAATTTTAATTAAAGATTATAAGGTTCTTTCAGATACATCGCAAAAAAATTCTATTTACGACCGGCTTTATGACCTTTTTTCTTCCCAAATTCAAAAGTTAGTGAACATCGATATTGTTTTCTTGCAATCGGCCGATCTTCAGCTTCAGTATCACGTGGTTTCTTCTGGGAATCTTCTTTACTTAGGGGATGCCTCGATTGTTTCAGATTTCATCGAACGGACAATCGAGTTTTACGCCGACTTTGCTCCCCATCGAAAAATTTTCCATGAATCCATCTTAGGACGAATATGACCCCAATCCCTTTAGATCGTGAGACTGTTTTGCGTCGGATGAACGGCATTCAGGAAGAGCTCCGAGAATTGGAAAAGCTTGCTAGGTTTTCCCTGAAAGATTTTTCAGAGGGGGTTGGTTATAAATTGGCTCAGTTCCATCTCCACAGAGCGCTAGAGGGGGTTTTTCATATTAGCACCCACATTCTTTCTCGCATTCCAGGGGGGCAAGCGACGGAATACAAAGCGATTGCTCGAAAATTAGGAGAGGTCGGCATTCTTGATCCCCAATTTGCCAACTCCACTTTAACTCACATGGCTGGCTATAGAAATCGATTAGTTCATTTTTATGCGGAAGTCACTTCGGAGGAACTCTACAATCTCTTGCAAAATCATCTCCAAGATTTTGAAATTTTCCTTAAAGCAATTAAGCCAGTTCTCCAAAACCCTCAAAAATATGGGATCCTTGGCTAAACGACGTTTTGATTTCTTTTTTTGAAGGAATATGCTATAAAAACAAGCGAATAGGGTTGGTTCGAGATAAATTCTTCTTAGGGTTTTTAGGGTAATTAGGGTAATGATGAGACAAAATGGTATAAAAGCAGCTGCCTTACTGGTGGTTTTATTGGTTTCTCAGGCCGGTTTTGTGAACGTGCCGGTGGAGATCTCGACCGATAAAGTGGGGTTTACGGTTAAATTGAAGGAGGAGACCTCTTCCTATCGGGTGATGAGTCTGTTTGTCCTTCCAGGAGAGAAATTTCCCGTGGAGATTCTTCATAAAGGGGCATACGATCTCCAAACTTCGTTGACCTATTCAAAATCCGGGCGTAATCGGTGGGAGGTTCAAGCCCCTTCAAAAAAAGGGGTTTACGCCTTGGAAATCCTCGGTCCAGAAAACGGTTCCATGACGCTCCAGGTCTTTGTGATGATCCCATTCGCTCGATTGAAACAGGGATATCTCAACGGTTATCGGATCGGCTCTTATCCTTCAACCCCTCTCAACAATCTTCCGATCTATAATCTGCCCAAAGGGTTTGTGGAAGTCACCCCCGAAAATGAAGATCTTTTTCTCACCCCTCATTTCCGATTGAGGCAATTTGTTGCCAAACAAGAGAGCGCCTATCCCAAGTACATCGTTTTGCGCGAGCGTCTGCTCCTGAATCTGGAGTTGGTTTTAGAGGAGGTGAACAAGGCTGGTTTTCCCGCAGAGAGCCTGTTTGTCATGAGCGGCTATCGCACCCCTTACTACAATCAAGCGATCGGCAATGAAACGACCTATAGCCGCCACACCTGGGGGGATGCGGCCGATATTTTTGTGGATGCCAACAACGATAATATCATGGACGATCTTGACCGCGATGGAAAGAGTGATCCGGCGGATGCCGCAGTTCTCTTTGACCTGATCGATCGTTTGTACGAAGAGCCTTGGTATTCCCCCTTTGTTGGAGGGCTGGCCCAATACAACTCGACTGAACATCATGGGCCGTTTGTGCACGTGGATGTTAGAGGGGTCCCGGCTCGTTGGTAGACTTGTCACAGAGCGTCAATTGCTTTAAACTCCGCAAAAATTATGCTATATTCCGAAACTTCAAAGGAGGAGGTTTGGCGATCCACCTCTCTGAGGCAATTCGTGAGTTTGGGGAGTATTTGGCGCAGGAGCAGAAGGCCTCTGAGCATACCGTGCGGGGATATCTTCAAGATCTAGAGCAGTTCGAGAGTTATGTGGAGGGGAAAGAGGAGGACTGGCGAGAAGCAACGACATTGCGGGGCTATTTGGGATCTCTGTATCAGAAAAAAAGCGGTGCGACGGTCTCGCGAGCTTTGGCGAGCCTTAAAAGTTTTTTTCAGTTCTTAAAGGACCGCAAGGGGATTGAGAGTAGTCCGGCGGAGAATCTCCGGCATCCCAAGAAGATTCAAAAACTTCCACGGTATTTAACCGTGGATGAGATCTATGCGTTGCTGGAAGCCCCCGATACGAAGACGGAGCCGGGCCTTCGGGATGCGGCCATCCTGGAGCTTCTCTATGCGACCGGGATTCGAGTGGGGGAGATGGCAGGAATTGATTTAGAGGATATTGATTGGGAAGGGCGAGCGCTCCGTGTGTTAGGGAAAGGGAAAAAGGAGAGGATGGTTCCGATCCATTTGCGGGCTATAGGGGTATTGAAAGGGTATTTGCCGGTTCGAGAGAAGTGGCTAGAGAATCAGCAATCGGTGTTACGAGATCGTCAAGCCCTTTTCATCAACCAGCGCGGAGGGCGTTTAACGGAACGCTCTGTCCGAAGGATTTTGGATTGTTGCCTTCGAGTCAGTGGTATTGGGAAAAAGATTGGGCCTCATGGGTTGCGACACAGTTTTGCAACACATTTACTGGATGCGGGAGCCGATTTACGATCGATCCAAGAGCTACTGGGGCATGCTCAATTGGGGACGACACAGAGATACACTCATGTGAGTTTAGGAAGAATTTTGGAGGTCTACGATAAAGCTCATCCACGAGCGGGTCGGTGATGGGGACAGTTTGGCTTTGCTAACTGTCCCCACAGAGGTGACTTTAGCAAGGAGGAAACATGAACATTCGATCAACAACGGTGTTAGCGATTCGTCACCAAGGGAAAGTGGTGATGGCGGGGGATGGTCAAGTGAGTCTAGGGGATCAGGTGATGAAGCATTCGGCCAGGAAGGTCCGAAAGCTCTACCAAGATCGTGTCATGGCCGGATTCGCTGGGGCCTCCGCCGATGCCTTCACTCTATTTGAACGATTTGAGAAGCGGCTCGAGGAGTACAATGGGAATTTAATTCGAGCTGCGGTGGAGTTAGCAAAAGATTGGCGTTTAGATCGAGCCCTTCGAAAGTTGGAGGCTTTGTTGTTAGTGGCCAATCAGGAAAATATGTTGGTCATCTCGGGCAATGGCGACATCATCGAACCCGATGATAACGTTGCCGCCATTGGCTCGGGTGGAAGTTATGCGGTGGCCGCCGCGCGAGCGTTGGTGCGTTTCTCGAATCTCGATACCACCTCGATTGTCAAGGAAGCGATGAAGATAGCGGCTCAGATTTGCGTTTACACGAACGAAAATATTGTCGTTGAGGAGATTTAGTCTATGGAAGAAAAAATGTTGATTCCTCGCCAGATTGTGGAGGCATTAGATCGTTACATCGTCGGTCAGGCCGAGGCGAAACGGTCGGTAGCCATTGCTTTGCGGAATCGTTGGCGTCGTCAGCAAGTTTCCCCCGACCTTCGGGACGAGATTGCTCCCAAGAATATCATTATGATGGGGCCTACCGGTGTGGGAAAGACCGAGATCGCTCGGCGTTTAGCTAAGCTAGCCCAAGCCCCGTTTTTAAAGATCGAGGCCTCCAAGTTTACCGAGGTCGGTTACGTCGGTCGCGACGTGGAGTCGATGGTGCGGGATTTGACCGAGATCGCGGTCAGCATGCTTCGGGAAGAGGAACAGGGAAAGGTTCAAGAGAAGGCCAAGGAATTAGCCGAGGAGCGTTTGATCGATCTTTTGCTCCCTCCTCCGACGACCTCTACTCCGCGGGGAGAGTCTACCGCAACACCCGCTCTTCAGGAGGGACAAGGGGCCACGACTCATCAAGCCACTCGCGACAAACTTCGTCAGATGGTTCGTGATGGGAAACTCAATGATCGCTATGTTGAGATGGACGTTGCGCATGGAGGCGCTTTCCCCGTTTTCCAGATCTTCTCCGAAAGTGGGATGGAGGAGGTGGACATGGGCATTAAGGACATGATCGGGAACCTCTTTCCAAAACGGACCAAGAAGCGTCGAGTCACCGTGGCAGAGGCCAGGGAGATTCTCATTCATGAAGAGTCCCAAAAGCTTGTGGATATGGACAAAGTGGTGAAGAAAGCCATTGAGCGCATTGAAAACAGCGGAATCATTTTCTTAGATGAGATTGACAAGATTGCCGGTCGTGAGCGGGGTCATGGTCCCGATGTTTCTCGAGAAGGGGTGCAGCGCGATCTTTTGCCGATCGTCGAGGGAACCTCTGTGGCCACGAAATACGGCATTGTTCGAACCGATCACATCCTTTTTATAGCCGCCGGCGCGTTCCATGTCTCTAAGCCCTCGGATCTCATTCCCGAGCTGCAAGGCCGATTCCCCATTCGCGTGGAACTTAAAGCGCTCTCTCAGGCCGATTTTATTCGGATCTTAAAGGAGCCCGAGAACTCACTAACCAAGCAATACGTCGCTTTGATGGGGACTGAGGGAATTGAACTTGAGGTGAAAGATGGGGCCATTGAAGAGATTGCAAAAATCGCTTGTCTCGTGAACGAGCGATCGGAGAATATTGGAGCCCGCCGACTTCATACGATCATGGAACGGTTGCTCGATGAGATCTCCTTTGAGGCTCCCGAGATGAAGGAGAAAAAGATTCGGATTGATGCTGAATACGTGAAAGAGCGTTTGATGCCGTTGGTGAAGGATGAGGATCTTAGCAGGTATATTTTGTAATCGTTAGCAGGCTGTTGAAAAAGTCCATCTGCTTTGTTGGCCTCCCTCGGCACTCGTTGCGGCGTACTAACCCAGTACGCCTCACTCGGCCTCGGTCGGCCGCCTCGCAGCTGGAGCTTTTTGAACAGCCTGGGAGAAAGATTATGGAAAAGCTAATAGAGAAAGCGAGCATCTTGTTAGAAGCGCTTCCCTACATCCGGCGCTTCTACGGAAAAACTTTTGTCATTAAATATGGCGGGAGCGCCATGATTGACGACGAGTTGCGGCGCACCTTTGCCCAAGACGTGAGCCTTCTTAAATATGTTGGCATCAATCCGGTGATCGTTCATGGCGGAGGCCCTCAGATCGGGAAAATGCTAGAGAAGCTTGGGAAAAACTCTGAGTTTGTGGATGGTTTGCGAGTGACGGATGAAGAGACGATGGACATCGTAGAGATGGTTTTGGTGGGGGATTTAAATAAAGAGATCGTCGCTCTGATTAATCATTATGGCGGGAAGGCGGTGGGTTTGAGCGGGAAAGACGGAAAACTCATTGAGGCTGACAAGATTAAATACCAAAAGAAAAGGGTGGGGAATGTGCCTGCGGAGTTAATTGATTTAGGGCGTGTGGGGGAGGTCAAAACGATCCACCCCGCTATTATTGAGGCGTTGGATCGAGAAAAGTTCATTCCGGTGATCGCTCCGGTGGGGATGGATGAGGAAGGGAAGAGCTTGAACATCAATGCCGACACGGTGGCGGGAGAGATCGCCAAGGCATTGAAGGCAGAGAAGTTGATTCTGTTAACCGATGTCGAAGGGGTCAAAGATAAAAAAGGGAAGTTGATCGCCACGCTGACCCCTAAGAAAGCGCGTGGTGGGATCCATAAGGGAGTGATTACCGGTGGAATGATTCCAAAAGTAGAATGTTGTTTGGAGGCCCTTGAGGGAGGGGTCCAGAAGACCCACATTATTGATGGCCGTGTGAAGCATGCGGTGTTGCTGGAAATCTTTACAGACGTTGGAGTCGGAACGGAAGTTTCGTAGAGTGGCTAAGAATAACAAATATTACGTGGAGATGGCGCAGCGGTATCTCTTTCAAAATTACGGAGGGCAACTTCCCATGGCTGTCGCTCGTGGAAAGGGATGCTACCTTTGGGATGTGGAAGGAAAGCGTTACCTGGATTGGATTGGGGGACGAGGAACTGCAAATCTGGGACATGCCAATCCCCGGATTGTTTCAGCCATCAAAAAACAGGCTTCCCGTCTTCTTCATGTGACGAACGATCTCTTTATCCCTTCGCAAATTGAACTGGCAAAGCTCTTGGTTGAAAAAACGTTCGCCGATCGAGTTTTCTTTTGCAACAGCGGAGCGGAGGCGAATGAAACCGCGGTGAAGCTCGCTCGTAAATTTAGCAAGGATCAAGGGCGTCCAGAGCGGTTTGAGGTGATCACCGCCAAAGGCTCTTTCCATGGTCGCACCTTGGCCATGATTGCGGCCACAGGGCAAGAGAAGGTCCAGAAAGGGTTTGAGCCAATGCCTTCCGGTTTTCGCTATGTGCCATTTGACGATCTGGAGGCTACCGCCAAGGCCGTGGATGAAAAAACCTGCGCCCTCTTTGTGGAACCGATCCAAGGGGAAGGGGGAGTTTATGTTCCAAGCAATGGTTATCTCAAGGGGCTCCGAAAAATCTGCGATGAGAACAAGATTCTTTTGATTTTCGATGAGGTTCAGGTGGGCTTGAGTCGAACGGGAGAGTTGATGGCTCACGAACAGGAGGGGGTGACGCCAGATATTGCCACCCTGGCCAAATCACTGGCGGGAGGAGTTTCTATCGGCGCGGTTTTAGCGCGTGAAGAGGTGGCCCAAAGCATGGGGCCTGGCACCCATGGTTGCACATTCGGTGGAAACCCCCTTGCTACGGCTGTCGGAATTGCCGCTTTTCGGAGGCTTTCGAGCCCGTCTTTCTTGAAGCGGGTTCGAACGGCGGGGGAGTATTTCCAAAAGAAACTGAATGAGCTGAAGAAATGCCACTCCACGATCACTGAAATTCGGGGTCGAGGCATGATCTGGGCCATCGACTTCAGTCGCCCTGTGCGCTCCATTGTGGAGCGTTGCTTACGGGAAGGATTGCTCTTGAATGCCACCTGCGAAAAAACATTGCGATTTTTGCCGCCACTTGTTATTGAGAAAAGCCAAATCAATGAAGGGATCTCGATTCTCAATCGGGTTTTGAAGGAGGAAATTCAGTGAAAGAGCGTGATTTTTTAGCGATTTCCGATTTGACGTCCAAAGAGATTTTTGCCCTTTTTAAGCGGGCCAAAGAGCTTAAGAAAAAGTTCCACGCAGGACAAAAGCTGGAGCAAACTTTAAAAGGGAAAAACCTCGCTTTAATCTTTGAGAAACCGAGCACGCGCACCCGTGTTTCCTTCGAGGTGGGGATGGAGCAGCTCGGCGGTCACGCGATTTTCCTGAGCGCGGGGGATTCTCACTTGGGGCGGGGGGAGCCGATCGAAGATACTGCCCGTATTCTTTCTCGTTATGTCGATGGGATTGTTATTCGAACCTATTCGCACGAAGCTGTAGAGACACTGGCTCAATTTGCAACGATTCCAGTCATTAATGCCTTAACCGACCTATTGCATCCTTGCCAGGCTTTGGCCGATCTCTTTACCATTCAAGAGCAGTTTGGCGATTTTAAGAAAATGCCTCTTGTTTACGTAGGGGATGGAAATAACGTTTGCCACTCCTGGATTATGGCTGCGGCCCATTTAGGGGTTCCACTCCAGATTGCCTGCCCGAAGAATTATGGTCCCAGTTCTCGCCTTTTGGAACGAGTTCGAAAAACCACAGGGTATGTTCCAACCCTCTTGGACGATGCGGTGGAAGCCGTGCGGGGGGCCAAGATCGTTTACACCGACGTTTGGGTGAGTATGGGGCAAGAGGCCGAGCTTAAAAAACTGCGAGCTTTAGAGTATTTTCAGGTCAATGGAGAGTTGTTGAAACACGCAGCTCCTAATGTAAAAGTTATGCACTGTTTGCCGGCCCATCGTGGCGAAGAGATCAGCATGGATGTTTTTGAGAAGCATAGCGCTTTGATTTTTGAACAGGCGGAGAATCGGTTGCATGTGCAGAAGGCGTTGATGGAGAAGTTGCTGGCCGATGAAAAATAAGATTAAAAAAGTGGTGGTGGCATACTCCGGTGGATTAGACACCTCTGTGATCATCCGTTGGTTGAAAGAGCATTACCAATGTGAGGTGGTGGCCTACGTTGCTGATGTGGGGCAAGGGGGGGAAGAACTCCACGCGCTTGAAGAGAAGGCCTTAAAAACGGGGGCGAGCGCTTTTTACGTCAAGGATTTGCGCAAAGAGTTTGTCCAAGATTTTGTTTTTCCTATGCTTCGGGCCAATGCGGTCTACGAAGGAAACTATCTTCTAGGAACCTCGATTGCTCGACCGATCATTGCCAAAGGGCAAATGGAGATTGTTCAAGAGGTGGGCGCGGACGCCGTGGCTCACGGCGCCACAGGGAAAGGAAACGATCAAGTCCGATTTGAGCTTACTTGTTATGGGATGGATCCCAACATTCAGGTGATTGCTCCGTGGCGGGAATGGGAGTTCAAATCTCGAACCGATCTCATCGAATACGCCAAAAAATATAAAATTCCGGTCACAGCGACGGTGAAAAAGCCTTACAGCATGGACCGGAACATCGTTCACATCAGCTATGAAGGAGGAATCTTGGAAGACCCTTGGGCGGAGCCCCCAGCCGACATGTTTCGACTCACGACAGATCCCGCGAAGGCTCCCGATCCGCCGGGGCATGTCGAGATCGGTTATGAAAACGGAAATCCCGTTTCGCTCAATGGAAAGAGATTGGATTCGGTGGCTCTTTTAGAACAATTGAATGAAATTGCTGGAAAACATGGAGTGGGGCGAGCGGATCTTGTAGAAAATCGGTTTGTGGGGATGAAATCTCGTGGCGTTTATGAAACTCCGGGTGTGACGGTTTTGCACCAGGCTCATCGCGCTGTGGAGTCGCTTACTTTAGATCGCGAGGTTTTACACTTGCGTGACTCGCTCATTCCAAAGTATGCGGAGTTGGTTTACAACGGTTTTTGGTTTTCTCCGGAGCGGGAATTTCTCCAAGCGGCTATCGATCATGCGCAAAAGGATGTGGTGGGGGTGGCTCGGATCAAACTTTACAAAGGCTCTGCAACGGTGGTGGGGCGAAAATCACCGAACTCCTTGTTCCGATCCGACCTTGCCACTTTTGAAAAAGACACGGTCTATAACCAAAAAGATGCGGAAGGTTTTATTAAACTTCAAGCGCTGCGATTGCGTATTCGTGCGTTGCGGGATCAGAAAGGAAAGAAACAATGAATAAGCGATATCTGCTGACACCGGGGCCCACCCCCGTCCCTGAAGAAGTTCTTCTAGCCATGGCCAAACCGATCATTCACCATCGGGCGGCCGATTTTATTCCTCTTTTTGAAGAGGTTCGCAAAGGTTTAAAATGGCTTTATCAGACCAAAGAAGAGGTTTTAATCTTTGCCTCGTCTGGAACCGGGGCCATGGAAGCGGCGGTGACGAACACTTTGTGCAAAGGGGATCACGCTTTGGTAGTGCGTGGCGGGAAATTTGGGGAACGCTGGGCCGAGATCTGCAAAGCCTACGGAGTAAAAACCACGAACATCGATGTAACCTGGGGGGAGGCGGTTGATCCGAATCAAATTCGAGAGGCTTTAAAGAGGAGTCCCGACATCAAAGCCGTTTTTGTTCAGGCAAGCGAGACTTCTACTGGCGCGTCCCATCCAATAAAAGAGATTTCGGAAATCACTCGCAACACGGACATCCTTTTAGTCGTCGATGCCATTACGGCCTTGGGGGTTGTGGACCTTCCGATGGATTTATGGGGGCTCGATGTAGTGGTAACGGGATCTCAGAAGGCATTAATGCTTCCGCCAGGGCTTGCTTTCATCGCTTTGAGTGAGAAGGCTTGGAAGGCGGCCGAAAAATCGGATCTGCCGAAATTTTATTTTAATGTGAAAAAAGAGAAGAAGAATCATTTGACGAATCAGACTGCTTATACGCCAGCTGTTTCGCTCGTTATTGGTTTGCAAAAGTCGCTCCAGATGATGCAGAAAGAGGGGTTGCCCGCCATTTTTGAGCGCCACGACAAGCTCGCGCGAGCCACGCGCGCAGGGGCTCAGGCGATTGGGCTAGAGCTTTATGCTCCTCATAGTCCCAGCGCGGCGGTGACCTCGGTCAAATCTCCTGCAGGATTAGATGCGCAGGAGATTGTGAAGCGCTTGAAAAATCATTATCATGTGACTATTGCGGGGGGGCAGGGGGATGCGAAGGGCAAGATCTTCCGAATCGCCCATCTCGGTTACTACGATCGATTTGATATTATTGTTTCGTTGTCCGCTTTGGAGATGGCGCTAAATGATCTTGGATTTTCTGTGGAGTTGGGCAGAGCGGTAGCCGCCGCCGAAGCTGAATTTATGACTCAACCGGCAATGGCGAAAGCCGCGGTTGCTTAAGGAGAAACCATGACTCGCGTTTTAGTATCGGACAAACTTTCGTCAGAAGGATTAGCCATTCTCGAGAGAGAATCGGGGCTCATCCAAACCGATGTGAAAACGGGGCTCTCTGAACAGGAGCTTTGCGCCATCATTGGGAATTATGAGGGGCTCGTGGTTCGAAGCAGCACCACCGTCACCGCCACTGTTTTGGAGGCTGCCAAGAGTCTCAAAGTGATCGGTCGCGCAGGAATTGGGGTGGATAATATCGATGTCCCCGCAGCAAGCCGCCATGGGGTTATTGTCATGAACACCCCGACCGGCAATATGACCACGACAGCTGAACATGCCATTGCCATGTTGATGGCGACCGCTCGAAAGATTCCTCAGGCCACTCTCTCGATGCGCCAAGGAAAATGGGAGAAGAGCAAATTTACAGGAGTGGAGGTTTGCAACAAAACTTTGGGGGTCATCGGAGTTGGGAATATTGGCGGAATTGTGGCGAACCGAGCTCAAGGGTTAGGGATGAAAGTAATCGCCTGTGATCCGTTTGTGACCGAAGAGAAAGCTCAAAAGATGAAGATTGAGCTTGTTTCTCTCGATGCCCTCTATGAACGCTCTGATTTTATTACCGTTCACGCGCCGCTTACGCCGGAAACAAAAGGTTTGGTCGGCAAGACCGCTTTTGCGAAGATGAAGCCCAAGGCGATCATTATTAATTGTGCGCGTGGAGGGATTGTCGATGAAGCGGCTCTTTATGAGGCGCTCAAATCGAATCGCATTGCTGGAGCGGCGCTCGATGTCTTTTCGGAAGAGCCGCCCAAAGAGAATCCTTTAATCACCATGGATCAGGTGGTGGTCACGCCTCACTTGGGGGCGGCAACCGCGGAGGCACAGCTCAATGTCGCGATGGATGTCGCCCAACAGATGGTCGAGTTTTTCAAATACGGCACGATTAAAAATGCCGTGAATTTTCCGACGATGTCTCCGGAAGCCGCAAAAACCCTTCAGCCTTATTCCGTGCTGGCTGAAAAGATGGGGTCTCTTCAAACGCAGCTGGCTCCGGGTCCCATTCAAGAGGTTGTCATCGAATTCAGTGGCGATGTGGCGGAGTACGACACTCGCCCTCTCACCATGGCCGCATTGAAAGGGCTCCTCACGCCCATCTCTGATTTTGTAAACTACGTGAATGCCCCGGTCATGGCTAAAGAACGCGGAATTCGGGTGGTCGAATCCAAGGCCTCTCAACCTAAAGACTTTGCGAGTTTGATTACCATTACCATTAAAACTTCTAAGGGGGAGCGGAGAATCGCGGGGGCGATGTTTGGGCATAAAGAGCCTCGCATTGTTCGAGTGGATGGATTTTTCTTAGAGGCCATTCCTCATGGCAATATTTTGTTTTTGGAAAACTGGGACAAACCGGGCGTGATCGGGGACATCGGAACGATTCTTGGCAGCAACGGAATTAACGTGGCGCGGATGCAGATTGGGCGTGAAACTCCGGGCGGCCGAGCGATTTCTCTTCTCAATATTGATCAGTCGTTGAATAAAGAGTTGCTTGAACAGGTCCGGAAATTGCCCAATATTATCTCTGCCACACAGGTGACCCTCTAATCCATGGCGAACGTTGTTATTGTTGGAGCCCAATGGGGCGATGAAGGGAAAGGGAAGATCGTTGATCTTCTCACTGAGTACGCCGATGTTGTGGTTCGCTTTCAAGGTGGCAACAACGCAGGCCACACGATTATCGTTGATGGGAAAACGACCGTCCTTCATTTAATTCCTTCAGGCATTCTTCATCCGAAAAAGCGGTGTGTCATCGGCAATGGAGTGGTCATTGATCCCGAGGTTTTAATTCACGAGATGGAAACCTTGAAAAAGAGGGGCCATTTTAACAACCATCAGCTTCTCATTAGCGATCAAGCTCATCTCATCATGCCGTACCATCGAGCCCTCGATGTGGTTCGTGAGCAGCGCCTGGGAGGGAAAAAGATTGGGACCACAGGGCGCGGCATCGGCCCGGCTTACGAAGATAAAATGGCTCGCATGGGAATTCGGATGATCGATCTTATAAATCCTCAGGTTTTTAAACGGAAGTTAGAGGCCGTTCTCCCCGTGAAGAATCGCACTCTCACTCGTGTTTGGAAAACAAGAGGGATCCCTTTGGAGCCGCTCTACCAATCTTACACGCGATACGGCCGCGTTTTGAAAAAGTATGTGGCTGACACCTCCGTATTTTTGGAAAAAGAGATGGCGCGGGGGAGCCGGCTTCTTTTTGAAGGGGCGCAAGGAACCCTTCTGGACATCGATCACGGCACTTACCCTTACGTGACCTCCTCAAACACCATTGCTGGAGCGGCTTGCACGGGGTCGGGTTTAGGTCCTAAAGCGATCGACCAGGTGGTTGGAATCACAAAAGCCTACGCCACGCGGGTGGGCGAAGGCCCTTTTCCGACAGAGATTCATGGAGCCATTGGCAAAAGACTTCAAGAAGTGGGGATGGAGTTTGGGTCTACCACAGGGAGGCTTCGTCGTTGTGGCTGGCTCGATTTAGTGGCGCTTCGCTACGCGGTGCGGGTCAATGGGCTTACCGCTTTGGCGGTGACCAAGCTTGACGTTTTGGCCGGAATCGAGTCTATTTCAGTGTGTGTTGGCTATCGCGTGGGGAAGAAGATTTTTAAAGAGATGCCCACCGACGCCCTGATGCTCCTTCGCTGTCGGCCGATTTACAGAACGTTTCGTGGTTGGGATCGAGCAGAAAAAAGTGTGAAGCGATGGGGTGGTCTGCAGGCTCCTCTGAAAAAGTATTTGAGGTTTATTGAGCAATCGACCGGAGTTCCCATTATTTTGGTCTCTCTCGGCCCCGACCGCTCCCAAACGATCGTCCACCGAAATCCATTTTCGTCCCCATCGTCTAGCCCGGCCTAGGACATCGCCCTTT
>JACQOV010000083.1 GCA_016202395.1 Deltaproteobacteria bacterium | reverse complement strand
GGATTGATTTTTAAAGAAAAAAAGTGATATAAAATACGCTCTGTGAAGGCGCCTCTATTTTCTTCTGAAATTCCTGGCTTAAAACTCCTGTTTCGAGGAAAGGTTCGAGACATTTACGATCTCGATCCATTCCTCTTGGTAGTGACAACCGATCGGGTTTCCGCTTTTGATGTGGTTCTTCCCACACCTGTTCCCGACAAAGGGCGCGTTCTAACCGCAATGACCCGTTTTTGGTTAAAGCGTTTAAGTTCCGTGATTCAAAATCATTTAATAGAAAAAGATCTTTCGGAATTCATCTCCGATCATTCCATCGCAGAGGAGTTTCGAGAACGGAGCCTCATTGTTCATAAAGCGAAACCCCTCCCTATCGAAGCCATCGTTCGAGGTTATCTTGCAGGAAGCGGCTATAAAGAATATCTGGAGTCGAAAAGTGTGTGTGGCATCTCGCTCCCAGAGGGATTGATGGAATCCTCTCCTCTTCCACATCCGATCTTTACCCCTTCCACCAAAGCGGAAAAGGGGGATCATGATCAAAATATCTCTTTTGGAGAGGTTGAGAGACGGATCGGGAAAGAACTCTCTCAGCAAGTTCAGCTTAAGAGTTTAGAGCTTTATCAAAAAGGGGCTGAGCATGCCAAATCAAAAGGGATTATCATTGCCGACACCAAGTTTGAGTTTGGCCTCTACCAAGACCGCCTCATTTTGATTGACGAGGTCTTGACGCCTGATTCTTCTCGATTCTGGCCCAAGGACCCGTATCAACCAGGGCGTTCACAGTCGAGTTTCGATAAACAATTTATTCGGGATTACCTGACTTCCATGGGATGGAATAAGAAGCCACCGGCTCCAGAACTCCCTCCGGAGATTGTTCAAAAGACCTCTGAAAAATACAAAGAGGCCCTCTATCGGATTACAGGATTTAAATTGCCCTTTTAATTTGGTAGCGGGGGGTGGATTTGAACCACCGACTTCGAGGTTATGCTTACCACTTCGGCTTTCGCCGCTCTCCATTGAGATTCGTGGTCTGGACTATACCTTCACCCTGCGATGATCGCTTCGGGTGCCTGCCGTCTAGTCTCTACACCTTGTCTGATTAAAACACCAGACCTTGGCTCGGTATTACCTTTTCCGGGCTTCACCGAGTTTGACAGGTTATCCTCAACCCTTTCAGGCTGAGGGGCCCGAATGGATAACAAATCCCATCGATTTCTGTATTCTGCTGATTTTGGTTTACGTTGCCGTTTTTCTTCTTCAATCAAACTAATGGTACTTCCATAGCTTATGAAGACACTAACAGGCATGACATAAAACACACCCAGATCATCGATGTAAAGAATCGCAAAGTCAAAATCTTCTACCTCATAACGATCCCTAACCATTTTTCTACGGTTAGTTTTGGTTCTTCGTGCATCAACAACATAACATTTGGCTTCAACGTCATGCCATGCACTTTTCACCTGAATCCTGAGAAGATTACCCTCGATATCTAGAGCTAAATCATAGGACAATCTGTCTCCCACAGGCTTAAGAACTTTGAACCCTTTTTTCAAGAGTTCGGTTATGACGGCAGACTCTGCGACATCCGCTTTCAGCTTGGTATCCATCACTTGAGCCTCGCGAGCTACCGGGCTGCTCTACCCCGCATCAGTGTCTAAGAGGCTATCAAGTGAGAGCATAGATGTCAATGGAAGATTACTGTAATAGGATTTTATCGAAGCATGAGGAGTCTCTGAATCTCTTTGGGGGTGAGATGTCGAATGTCGCCAGGCCTCAGGCCTCTTAGATTTAAAGGGCCAAACTGTACGCGCCGAAGATGCACAACAGGATGACCCACGGCCTCCATTAAACGTCGAACTTCGTGATGACGTCCCTCGTGAACCGTCACCTCAAGCCAACAATGGTTTTTTCCCTGGCGAATGAGAATTATTTTAGAAGGGTGAACAACAAAACCCTCCAGCAGAATCCCTTGGAGTAATCTCTCCATCTCCTTAGAGGAAACAATCCCTTCTACCTTCACCTCGTAGGTTCGAGGGACTTGATACTTGGGATGTAAAAGTTTCTGGGCTAAATCTCCATCATTAGTCACCAACAATAACCCTTCAGAGGCAAAATCGAGCCGCCCCACAGGGAAAAGCCCTTTCAGTCTCGGAAGAAGATCCTTAATCGTTGGACGTCCCTGAGGATCGTGCAGGGTCGTTAAAACCCCCTTCGGCTTATAGAGGAGAAGATAGGTTTTCTCTGCAGGCTGGACAATCTTTCCACCGATTTCAACACGGTCTTTAGGAGGGAAAACGCGTGTGCCCAACTCTTGGACGATGCGGCCATTAACTTTAACTCTCCCCTCTTCAATGAGTCGCTCAGAAGCGCGGCGTGAAGCGACTCCAGAGCGGGCTAAAAACTTCTGTAATCTTTCTCCTGTGCTCACGATACGTCTGCACTCACAATGGGGATGAGTTCTCCGTTTCTTCGGTGCGATTTTGCTTGAGCTTTTCCAAAACCTCTTGAGTCGCGGAGGAGAGTTTGAGCTCTTCGATCTTTTGGAGTGGAGGGAGCTCGGAGAGGTCTCTCAAGTGAAAGTGTTCCATAAAAATTTTCGTGGTGCCGTAAAGAATGGGCTGTCCAGGAGCCTCTTTCTTCCCTACGGCTTCAATTAAAGACCGCTCTAAGAGTGTTTGTAGCACCCCTCCAGAGTCCACTCCTCGAATCGCCTCAATCTCAACCCGTGTGACTGGTTGCCTGTAAGCAATGATCGAGAGCGCCTCCAAAGCAGCGCGAGTGAGACGAGCCGGTCGAAGCTCAAAGAGTTTTTTTACCCACTCCGCATGTTCCGGACACGTTCGAAACTGATAACCTCCCGCTACTTCGCAGAGGGCGATCCCATGTCCGCTAAATTCCGCTTGGAGCTCCTCGATCGCTTTTTGAATTCTCGCGCTCTCAATCTCAGGCACGATCGTTCGTAAAAGGTCGAGGGTCACGGGTTGATCAGAGGCAAACAGAATCGCTTCGATTAAAGGTTTTATTTCAGAGGTATTCATCGATCTCCTTTTCTCCTAAAGCGGAGTCGCTTATTTCCACACGACGGATTAGAATCGTTCCACTATCGCTTTCCTGTAGAACATTGACACGATGGAGGCGAATGAGCTCCAGAAGAGCTAAAAAGGTGGCAATCACTTGTCGTCGGGTCCTTAGAGTGTCAAATAACGAATCAAAAATCCGTTCCTCTCCAACAGAGATTTCAGAAAGAACCCACTTCATCTGATCAAAGACCGAATAATGTTCCCCCTCGATCTCTGTTCCCTCCCCTGCCGATATTCGATCCAGAACCACTTTTAAGGCGTCTACCAAAACAAGGGTGCTGGGAACTACCAGGGGCCTCTCCCTCGAGGTCTCTATGCCTGTAACCTCTGCAAAATGTCCACCTCGTTTGAACACATCCCGTCCTAACCAATGGCGCGACTCCAAAGTCGTTGCCGCCTCTTTAAATTTTTGGTACTCGAGCAACTTCATCACAAGTTCCGCTCTGGGATCCAGGGCCTCTTCCGCTCCCCCGGGTCCCTCCTCCGGCGGCAGGAGCATTTTGGACTTGATCTGAGTGAGAGTGGCTGCCATTAAAAGGAACTCTCCTGCAACCTCTAGGTTTAAGTCTTGCATCAGCTCAAGATGCTCTAGATATTGCTCCATAATCGTTGCGATGGGAATATCCATAATATCGAGCTCATTCTTGTGGATGAGGTGGAGAAGCAGATCCAAAGGTCCATCAAAGACCTTGACATGAACTCGGAGCGATTCAGGATCTGATAGAGAAAGAGTCATATCTTTAAAAAGTTAAAAGATGTAAAAGAAGCCCCTTGATCATCCACCAAGGAATCCCCGTAAAAATCCCTCCCACCACTTCAACAGGATACCACACCAGAAGACGAAATACAGGGATGCCTAAACTCTGCTCCGAAATAATGAGCCCTAAAAGGATTAAAAATCCATACGGCTCCAAGCGACTATAAGCGTAGGCCTGCCTTAAAGGAAGCAACCCTGATAGAACCCTAGAGCCGTCCAAAGGATGGATCGGAATCAGATTAAAGAAGGCCAGCGCAACGTTGATTTCAACCCCGGTGATGAGCAAGGCGATCCCTCCCTTTATCCATCCTGGAGAAGATTCCAACAGGGTGAGAGAACCTAAGGCATGGATAGAAACTCTTAAGAGGATCGCAAAGAGTAGGGCCAAAAGCAGGTTTGAGAAAGGCCCTGCGAGGGCAACTAAAAGGCTGTCCCGTTTTGGATTTCGCATTCGGGTTGGGTTGATAGGAACAGGTCGCGCCCAACCAAAGTGAACGAAGAGGATCATGAGTGTTCCTATCGGATCGAGATGGGCCAGCGGATTCAAAGTCAAGCGCCCTGCCTGTTTTGCCGTGTCATCGCCAAAGCGATAGGCCATCCATCCATGAGAGAACTCATGAAACGTTAAGGCCATGAGCAAAACGGGGACAAGAACGAGCATCTCCCTGATCAAAAGTTGAGAATCCATGTCCATGATCTTTTAAAGTAGTCCTTTCAGATAGGCCTCCTCATCCACTGGAGAGCTCATTTTTCCATCCAAGGTTAAATCTCGCAATGTCCCAAGAATCTTCTTGTAAGAAGGGCCAGGAGGAATCCCCAAACGTTTTAGCTCCTCTCCGGTCGTATGGATTTGAGTCTTTCGTAATTCACAAATAAATTGCTGGATCCATTGCGAGGCTCTCCTCTCTCCCTGAGCGTCAAAAAGAAGAAGAGGTTCCAACTCATACGGAGCAAGGATACGATAAACCTGGCTCGGTTTCAATCGAGGGCGGTTCAAACTTCGAGCTACTTTAGTCGCCTCTTTGGATTGCAGAACCGCTTTCTCCCATCGACGAGGAAGAGACCATTCTCTGCACTGGGCGGAGATTTTTTTTTCCGAAAGCCGAGATAAGATCAACAATAAAAACGTCAGAGAGGCTTCGAACTCGGAAGGGGCCCATTTTAAGGCCTCCTTTAAACGCCTCAATGCTTTAGTTTCGTCCTTCCCAAATCGAATCGAGCTGTCGAAGAATGAAAAAAGTTTCCACTGCTCCAGCGCTTTAAAGAGAGGGAGTGGATCTTTTTCTTCGGCCATCTTTTTCAGCTCTGTAAAGAGTCTTTTTCCAGAAAGCAACGCGGGAATTCTCTGTTGAATCGATTGCTCCATCCACTGAGCCGTTTTTGATTCTAGCGAAAACCCAAATCGATACTGATACCGAAGGGCTCTAAAAATACGGGTCGGGTCCTCTACAAAGCTTTTTTCATGCAGGGCTTGGATCTTTTTGGAGCGGAGGTCCTTTTCGCCTTGATACGGGTCCATGAAATCTCCAAGCCCACCTCTTTGGACTTCAATTGCAATGGCGTTAATTGTAAAATCTCTCCGTTGGAGATCTTGCTCCATCGTTCCAGGCTCCACCTGAGGGAGAGCCGCCGGCGTTAAATACGATTCCCGACGAGCCATGGCAATATCGATCCGAGTCCCTTCTGCAAGAAACACCGCGTAAGTCTCAAACTCGCCGTGAGAGTGGACTTTCCCATCAACCTTTCCTGCAAGTTGGCGGGCCAGATCGCCACTGTTCCCCTCCGTGACCACATCCATATCGCGCAGAGAACCTCCCAATAAAAGATCCCTCACAAAACCCCCTACCAGAAAAACTCGAAGCCGACTTCCTTGGACGATCTCCGAGAGGGCATGAATCACCGGAGCGACAAAATGAGGCAAATCCCGTCTTTTTAAAATAAGATTTTGAGGGTCCATGATCCTATTACTTTCCTTGAGGAGACCGCGGATGCAAAGCATCGCAGATCTCCCGAAGACGCCTGCTAGTGACCTTAGTATAGATCTGTGTTGTACCAATTTGAGCATGCCCCAGCAAGGTTTGAACGGTTCGAAGATCCGCTCCCCCTTCTAAAAGATGAGTCGCAAAAGAGTGCCGGATCTGATGAGGGCTCACTTTAAGCCCCTGGGCTGTTTGTTGAGCGTAGTGGCGCAGACGGATCCAGAAGGCTTGTCGTGTCATCGGTTTTCCTCGAGAGGTCACAAAAAGGAATGGACTTTCTCGATGTTTTAAAAGCAAGGGACGAGTTTGTTGGATGTACTCCCTTAAACATCTCTGGGCTATCCCTGTAAGCGGAACAATCCTCTCCTTTCCTCCCTTCCCCATGACACGGAGCATCCCTCCTTGTAAGTCGAGACTCGCAAACAAAAGCTGGACCAACTCGGACACCCGAAGCCCCGTGGCGTAGAGGACCTCCAATAATGCGCGATCTCGCACCGCCAAAGGATTAGCCCCGTGAGGTTGCTTGAGAAGTTCTTCGATCCAGCTTTGTGGAAGAGCTTTAGGAAGCAAGAGGGGAAGCTTGGGCAACCCGATATCGGCTGCGGGATTCTTTCTTAGAATCCCTTCTTCCTGAAGATAACCCAAGAAACTCCTCAGGCTTGAAAGGTATCTCGAGACGGAGCGTTCCTTGAGCTGGCGTTGGAATAAAAAGGTCTTGAAGGTTTGGATATCGTGAGGCGAGAAATCAGCGATTTTTCGCAGGGGTCGATTCTTTAGAAACAAAACGAATCTTTTTAAATCGCTCCGATAAGAGGAAGCGGTTCTTGGAGAAAATCCTCTTTCAGTTAAGAGAGAGTTCAAAAATCTCTCAATCTGGATCCCTAGCTCCATTTGCAACGGCGACGCCTTCATACAACGGCCTTGGCAACGGCCTGGGGTTCCACTACGGTAAGGAGTTCAGTCCGGATTCGCTCTAGCATCTCTTCTGAGACAATCTTCTCTCCACGAAAGTTCTTGACATAAAAGACATCCGCCACCTGGTCCACTTTGGTCGATATCTTCGATAAATCGATGGTTAGACCCAGGTGATAGAGCGTTCGAGTCATGTTATAGAGCAACCCGGGACGATCAAAAGTATACACCTCAATCACGGTGTACCGATCCGAGTCGTTGTTATCGAGAATCACCCTGGACGGAGCGTGCGTGCGAGACTCGGTCTGAAGAAGGCTACGCTCTTTGCGTTTCGCAAGAAGGTCCTCGACAGAAATATCTTGTTTTACAACCCGAAGCATATCCTGCTCGACTCGCTTCCAACGTTCCTCATTCAGAATAGGGCCTCGACTGTAAGCATCATTGGCTTGGAAGATGTCTAAGATTCGACCATTTTTACGAACGTGGATTTGGGCCCCCAAGATATTAATCCCGTTGGCAGAAAGAACCCCCGCAATCTCAGAGAACAGTCCAGGGCGATCCCAGGTTACGACAATGACTTCGGAATATCCCTTATCGGAATGATCCCATTTCTCAAGAATGACCGCACGTCCTTCTAACCCCTTATCCAAACGAAAGTGACGCGCGACATCGTTGGGCTTCACGTAGAGGAAGTACCGATAATCAAAGGAATCGAGGAATCGAGCGACTTCATTCTTAGGATACTCTGCAAACAAGATATCTTCTGTCTCTTTGCGAGTGGTCGCGATCGCTTCCTCCCCTGCCTCTTCAAAAGTCCCCTTCTCGAGGACAGCCACTGTTTTAAGGTAAAGCTCTTGAAATAACATCCCTTTCCAGCCGGTCCAGACCTCCGGCCCCACAGCTCGTATATCGCAAAAAGCAAGCAAGTAGAGCATCTGCAATCGCTCCAGGTTTCCTGCGGTTCGAGCAAATCGTATAATCAGTTTTTCATCATGCATATCACGACGTTGGGCAATATGAGGCATCAACAGATGGTGCTCCACTAAAAAAATAATCTTTTCTTCCTCTTCAGGACTTAAGCCCAGTCTTTTGGCGATCTGGGGGATCATCCGCATCCCTTTTGCAACATGCCCTCCTCCCAACCCCTTTCCGATATCGTGAAACAAAATTCCCAAGATCTGGGATTTGAGATCCTTCGTCTCTCGCGCCATCTTATGAAGAAGGGGAAACTGTTCCGCATATTCTCCCAAATAAAGGCGTTCGAATTCTCGAACGGCGAAAATGGAATGAACGTCCACTGTGTACACATGATAGAGATCGTGTTGCGCTTTCCGATAGAGACGACCGAACTGAGGAATCAAGCGTCCAAAGAATTTGAGCTCATGCATTTGTAAAAAGGTCCGACTCAGCCCTTTAGGCTCTGAAATAATCTCATGGAACAGGGATTGAACCTCAGGTCTCTTGCAGTAAATCGCGTCAATGGGACCGAGCCCTTCTCGAATAAGTTCTTTGAGAGTACTGCTAAGTTCCACGTTGTACTTTTGAAAGATTTGGAATGCTCTCATCAGATGGATGGGATCTTTCGTCCAATGAGATAGATCCGACACATGGAGCTTCCCATTGTAGATTTCAAAACCCTTGTAAGGTCGAACTCGGGTCCAGGATCGTTTTCCGATGAGCCTTTCATCAAGCCGCTCGAAGAGCTCTTCAGTAAACTGGCTTATCGTGCTGGCATAAGCGTAGTAGGAATGCAAGAAGTTTTCCGCAGCGGTCCCGCGTCGAGTTTGTTTAAACCCTAATTTCTCCGCAAGGGGAGCTTGCAACTCAAAGGTGAGTTGATCTTGTCTTCTTCCAACATGATCATGAAGAACGACACGAGTTCTTAAATGAAAGTCCCATGACCTTGAAACCACGGTCCATTGACGCGCCGTGATGACCCCTTTTTGAAGAAGATCTTTAAAGGAATCGATCTTAAACTTAGCCTTGGAGGCCCAGAGAACGGCGTGAAGATCACGCAGACCCCCGGGGCCCTCCTTCAGCTGAGGTTCCAAAACGTAAACGGAAGAGCCAAATTTTTTGTGACGAGTTTGAAGCTCTTCCCATTTTTCCTGAATGAAGGTGTTTGCGTTGCGGTAGTAAAGTTTAGAGAAGGTTTCCTGGACCAACTCGTTGAAGAGCAAAGAATCTCCGCCAATCCGACGAGCATCGATTAACGCGTTCCTGGCCGTATAATCCTCCATAGCGATTTTGAGACAGCCTTTGATCGAACGGGTGCTATAACCTACGTCCAATCCCAAATCCCAAAGGATATACAAAACTTTTTCTGCAACCGTTTCCACATAAGCGTCCACCTTGTACGGATAAAGAAAAAGGAGATCGATGTCGGAGTAGGGGCAAAGTTCTCGACGTCCATAGCCCCCCAGAGCGATCAAAGTACAGCGTTGTCCCAACCGAGGATACCGCCGAAAAAACTCTTCCTCCGCATTTCGAAATAGGTGAATAAGAAGTTGATCGATAGAGTGGCTCCAATCGATGGCTAATTTCCAACCCTGTACCCCCTCCAAAATCCCTTTCTGGATCCCTTGTCGTTTAGTTTGGATGTACGCGCGAGAGGCTTCCACAATGGCTTCCTTCGAGGCAAAAGGTTCAAAGAGATTCTCTTCTTTTTCGATGACCTGCGCAATATTGGCTTCCAATGGGTTCCTTTCTTTTAATACATCGCGGTTCCAATAGGCTCACGAGTATAATCCAAAATCCCTTCAGCAATGGATTGAGCAATCGCTTGAAGATAAGAACTATTTTGGAGTCTTTTCTCCATGTTTGGGTGACTCACAAACTCAATCTCCACGAGAACCGAGGGCATCTGCGCTCCTACCAAAACGTAGAAAGGGGCATGTTTAACTCCAAGGTCCCGAATCGAAGAGTATCGACCTTTTAAATTTTCTACAAGAGAATCTTGAATATTTTCTGCAAGCCGAGGGGATTCATTCCCCTTATAAGTTTTAATAAGATCATTTAAGATCACCTCGAGATCGGTCCTCTTAACCGAGGCGCTCGCATTCTCCCTGGCGGCTACCTCTCGGGATCTTTTGTCTTTGGCAAAATCAAGATAGTAGGTTTCAATCCCATGAGCGGAACGATTCCTCGCAGAATTTGCGTGAACCGAGATAAAAAGGTCCGCTTTCAGACGGTTCGCAATAGCGGCTCTCTCTTCCAGAGGGATAAAAACGTCTTTATTTCGTGTAAGAACAATCTTAGCAGAAAGTTTCTTTTGAAGTTCTTTCGCTAAAAGTTGGCTCACCGTGAGAACCACGTTCTTTTCCCGAGTTCCTCGTGAACCGATCGCTCCGGTATCTTTCCCCCCATGCCCCGGATCAATCACAATCACTCGGATCCCTTCATTGGAGCTTACTTTTTGCGAAACGGCTGCTTCTTTATTCGAAATAGGGAGTTCTAAAACAACTCGAAAAGGGTCAGAGAGAGAAAAGGTTTTGACTTCAAGCCGTTCCTTAAGATCCAGCACCACTCTGACCGTGTTTGAATCAAATTGCGCCACACGAATCGCTTGGATTCCGTTTTGATCGATTGGAATCTCTTTTTCAATAGCGGGATCGAGTCGACAAGGGGAGAGATCGATATAAACCCGCTCGACAATCCCCTTTCCCGATTTTACCTCCAGCCGATTCTGCTGGTATTGGATCTTTTGGTTGACGTCCATCACCACCCGAACGGAACTCGCATCCGTCGAATAGCGCACCGCTTTGAGAACACCGGTTCTTGTCTCTCCTTCATCGGCCTTCAGAATAAAAGTCAGGAAGAAGAGGACCCACCTCCATGTCTTGGAAGAGAAGCGCATAAAGGAAAAGTTATTTGAGGGCACCTCTAAAAACTATCTTCTACTGCAAAAACAGGCTCTGGCCTGCGACTGCGTCAGATTTCACAAAAAGTCCTCAACGTAGCACTCTGGCTACG
The DNA here is from genome assembly GCA_016202395.1 of Deltaproteobacteria bacterium. Lineage (GTDB taxonomy): Bacteria > JACQOV01 > JACQOV01 > JACQOV01 > JACQOV01 > JACQOV01. The sequence continues at coordinate 27,889 of JACQOV010000083.1, read as the reverse complement.
TTTGCGGGCTTTTTGTTCATCTTCCTTGTCTCGGCTCAGATCCTGTTTTTTCGTGACGAACATAGTTTTTAGAGGTGCCCTTAATTATACAGAGTTAGAATGATCGTGTCAAAATCACGCACTGACAAAAATGGTCCAGAGCCAGAGGTTCCAGAGATTGCAGGCGGCGTGGAAAAGAACAGACCCTGTGAGGGTCTGATAGCGGTCTCGGAGCCAACCAAAGAGGAGCGAAGGGAAGAAGACGGCTAGACGATCGATTTGGGGAACAATCCAAACATGGCTCAAAGCGAAAAGAACGCTTGCAAGGATGGCTCCAGCGCTCAGTTGAAATCGGCCTAAGATGAGTTTCTTTGGAAATAGCGAGTTTAATCTCGCTTGGAGGTAGCCACGAAAGAAGAATTCTTCGGGCAGGGCGACAAAAAAGAGCTGAAAGAGAGCGGCTTGGCCCAAAGCTTCGGGAAAATGCCAATGCAACGAAAGCGAGCGTTGAAGGAAGAAGGAGTGATAGGAATAAAACCCAACTGTGTAGGGGATAAATAGAACTCCCATGAGAATCAAAAAACCACCAAGCGCTTTTTTCCAGTTTTGGAACGTGATTCCAAAGTCAGAAAAATTTTGACGTCGGATTAAGATAAACGCAAGAGGAACATAAAGTTGGATAGAAGCAACGATGACGTTGAAATATTCTTGAATCCATAAAATAGAGCGACTCTCGTCCAATATTTTAAGCGCGAGATTGACACCGATATAAACAGAGATGAACTCAACAAAATCAAGTTTATCTTTCACATCAGATCCTTTTTCCACTGCTGGATCCATTGAAGGGCTTGAATCGGGGTCAACCGATCGGGATCCATCTCTTTTAAAATCTCCGTCCATCGATGGGAGGGAGGCTCAAAGAGCGACGGTTGAACGACCTTTTCTGAATCTTCTTTTCGAACTTTCATCCCCAAAGATTCCGATTCAAGATCCTTTAGGATCTGCTTGGCCCTTTCAAGGACAGAGCTGGGAAGCCCTGCTAATTCAGCCACTTGAATGCCATAGCTATGGCTTGCCACACCAGGAATCAGCTTGTGGAGAAAAAGGATCTTGTTGTTCCACTCTCGAACGGCAACCGTCCAATTGTGAACCTTGGACAGAACTTTGGGTAGCTCCGCTAACTCGTGATAGTGAGTTGCAAATAGGGTTTTGGCGCCAATTTGACGATGGAGATATTCCACAATAGCCCAGGCAATGCTAATTCCATCAAAGGTGCTTGTGCCCCTCCCCACTTCATCGAGCAGGATCAAGCTCTGCCGTGTGGCGTGCCGCAAGATATTCCCCATTTCACTCATCTCTACCATGAAGGTGCTCTCTCCACGGCTGATTCGATCCATCGCTCCCACCCGAGTAAAGATTCGATCGACCACTCCGATCCGAGCCGATCGGGCCGGAACAAACGATCCGATCTGAGCCATAATGACGATGAGCGCTGTTTGCCTTAAAATAGTTGATTTTCCAGACATGTTGGGGCCTGTCACAATCAAAATCTGCTGGTCTTTGGTATCCCAACGAACGCTGTTAGGAACAAAGCTTTTCATCTCAGGGAACGATTCCAGCACAGGATGTCTCCCTTCTTCGATCTCTAAAGATTCGGATTCCTCCACTTGGGGACGAACATAGCCGAGGCGAAGCGAAATCTGGGTCAACGCAGCAAGAACATCCATCTCCCCCACGGCTCGAGCGGTCGCTAGAAGTGGCGAGAGATTCTCTCGCACTCGGTCGCGAAGTTCACAAAACAGGTCATATTCGAGAGCAAGAATCCGCTCCTCCGCATGTAGAACTTTTTCCTCATATTCTTTAAGCTCAGGAGTGATAAAACGCTCGGCGTTGCTGACAGTCTGCTTTCGAATGTACTCTGCTGGAACCCAAGAGAGATTGGGCTTGGTCACCTCAATGTAATAGCCAAACACTTTATTGTAGGCCACTTTCAGGGAGCCAATCTTTGTTCGTTTCCTCTCTTTTCTCTCTAGTTCTGCAATCCATTGCTTCCCTCCCTTCTGAATCTTTCTTAAATCATCGAGTTCGATGTGATATCCCTCGCGGAAGACTCCTCCCTCTCGAACACTAGGGGGAGGATCGTCAATCACCGCCCTTGCCAAAAGTTCCTGAAGTTGCGACAAAGGATCCATCCGATTCACAATCTCACGAATCAACGGGTCCGATAGATTCAGAAGTGTTTCTTTCATTCCTCGAATGAAAGCCAGTGTGCTTCGAATAGCGACGAGATCCTGAGCATTGCCGTTTCCTAGAGAAAATTTTGTGCTCAATCGCTCCAGATCATAGATCTGCCCCAGCCTCTCTAAAAGATATCGGTAGATCCCTACCTCCTTCTGCAATGTTTCAATCGCATCCAGGCGTCGGTTGATTTGTTGAACATCTTTAAGAGGATACGTGAGCGTTTTTCGAAGCTCTCTTCCTCCCATGGCTGTTTGCGTGTGATCTAGGAAAGCTAAGAGTGTAGCGCGACGTTCCCCTCCAACAGCGGGCTGTAAAATCTCGAGGTTCCTTAAAGCCGACTCATCCAGAATGAGTCCACGCTGCGGAAAGTAGGTTTTAAGTTCTCGAATATGATCCACAATCTGTTTTTGATTCTCTTGTAGATAAGTGGCAAGCGATCCCGCAGCAACAACGGCCAGCTCCATTCCATCGCAACCTGAAGGACTTAAGGTTGTCGTTCGAAGTTGCTCTAAAAGCTTTCTTTTGGCATTCCCAGGTTGGTAGGCCTCTTCCGGCAAGGTGTTGATGACAACGTCGCCGAGGCGATCCCGAATCCATTCCATCTTTGGAAGCGTCTTCTCAGAGACAACGATCTCTCGAGGTTGGACTCGCCCCAACTCATCCAAAAGGGAATCGATCTCCTCCAGTTCTGTTGTCTGAAAGTCCCCCGTCGTCAGATCCAGAATCGCAAGACCAAACCGCCCCTCTCTCTCGTAAAAACTTCCGACATAACAACTCTCCTTGGCTTCCACCGTATCCGGGTTGTGAATAAGGCCTGGGGTTGCAATTCGAATCACCCGACGCTCGAAGATCGCCCCATCTTCAGAACCCCCAGTCTGTTCACAGATCGCCACCTTATGCCCCAGAGAGGTCAATTTTTGGATGTAGCCATCCGCGGAGTGATAAGGAACGCCACAAAGAGGGATGGGGTTCGGTTCATTTCGATTTCGAGAGGTTAAGGTGATGTTAAGGAGTTTAGAGGCGAGCTGGGCGTCCTCAAAAAACATCTCGTAGAAATCCCCCAAACGAAAAAAGAGGATCGCATCTCGATGCTGAGCCTTGATCTCGAGGTACTGCTGAATCATGGGGGTCATAAGGCATGCCTTTAGTAGGATCAGGACGGGCTAAGAATCGACACGTTCTCTCAATTCTTTCCCCGCTTTAAAGAAGGGGATTCTCTTTTGGGGGATCGAAACTTTGTCCCCGGTTTTCGGGTTGCGCCCGACCTTGGCGTTTCGCGTTCGGATTTCAAAGCTGCCAAAACCTCGAATCTCGATCCGCTCTCCTTGTCTCAAAGCATCCACCATGCTCTCAAAGAGTTGTTCCACGACGGCTTCGGCAACTCGCTTAGAAAGTTGCGACGTTTGGGTTGCGATTTTCTCGACCAGTTCACTCTTGGTCATGTCGGAATCTCCTTTCCCTATGAAGGATGTGAAGGATTATACCGATACTGAATTTTGATCTCGGATAAATTTTCTAGACTCCTAGAAAGCCAACGAACCCATGTTTCTTCACGAAAGAGATCCCTAAATGAAAAAGAAATCTCCTTCTTGGGATAAACTTTTTTGGGCTCTCCATCAATTCCAGCGAGCTCTCCTAAGATCTTTAGAGCCGCCTCAAACCCTCCTAATTCATCCACCAACCCTAGTTCTTTAGCTTTTTCTCCCGTAAAAACTCGTCCGTCCGCAATGGCTTTGACTTTTGGAATCTCTAATCCTCGATTTTGAGCCACAACATTCACGAATTGGTGTTGGATATCATAGACCATCCCTTGCAAAGTAGCCCGTTCCTCAGAGGTCATCTCGCGAAAAGGGTTGCCCATATCTTTTTGATCCCCACTTTTGACCACTTCCATCTCCACTCCCCACTTTTGAGCTAACTCTCGCACATTCAAGAATTCGATAATCGCCCCGATGCTCCCTGTAATCGTTCCTGGATTGGCAACAATCTTGGTGGCGGGAGAAGCAATATAATATCCTCCGGAGGCCGCAACAGCCCCCATAGACACCACAACCGGCTTCCTCTCTTTAACTCGGACAACCTCCTCATAAATCTCTTGAGAAACTGCCACACCCCCTCCAGGGGAATCAATTCTCAAAAGAACGCCTCGGATCGAGCGATCCTCTTTGAACTCTTTTAACTGTCTAACGATCGGCTCGCTTTGCTCCAGGGCCCCTTGGATCTCGATCACTCCCACCCGATCTCCAAAAGGGAGAGACACTTTCTGCCTCATCAGGGAAGTCGCCATTGAGATAACAAAGATCAAGGCGAGCGCAACGGCAACAATCACTCCGATTCGTCTAGCGCGACTTGCCAATTAATTCCCCTCCTGGACTTCCTGGCCCGCCTCCACGGCTTTAAGCCGAAGTCCAACCCTACGGTTTTCAAGATCGATCTGAAGAATCTCTACCTGGACTTTATCCCCCTCTTTAAGGATCTCTTTAGGGTGTCCGATTCGATGATCGCTCATCTCAGAGATGTGAATGAGTCCTTCCACCCCTTGCGCTAAAGAAACGAACGCGCCGAAATCGGTCAGATTGATGACCGTCCCCTCCGCGCTGCTACCCACATGGTAATCTTGGCTGAAAGTGGTCCATGGATTTTCAGTGAGCTGTTTTACCCCCAGAGAGAATTTCTCATTGACGGGGTCGATACTCAGAACCACCGCGCGAATCTTGTCCCCTTTCTTGTAGAGCTTGCCTGGATGTTCGGTCCGATGATCCCATGAGAGATCGGAAACATGGACCAATCCATCGATCCCTTCCTCAATCCCCACAAAAACACCAAAGTCGGTCACATTTTTAATCTCCCCTTCGATAACAGCCCCTACCGGATATTTCTCTTCCAAAACTTCCCAGGGATTGCGCTCCAACTGTTTCAAACCTAAAGACATTCGACGATTCGCATCGTCAATATCTAAAACAACCGCTTCCACCAGATCCGCCATTTTGAGTATTTGAGAGGGACTCTTCACCCGACGGGTCCAGGACATCTCTGAGATATGGATTAACCCCTCCACCCCCACCGCAACCTCGATGAAGGCGCCGTAGTCCGTGATGTTGACCACCTTCCCTTGAATTCGACTTCCAATGGGGTACTTCTGGGAGGCATCCTGCCAAGGATCCGATCCCAGCTGTTTGAATCCCAAGGAGACCCGGTTCTTCTCGCCATCATATTTGAGAACCTGAACCTTAATTTTTTGTCCCACGGAGACTACCTCCGAAGGATGATTGATACGGCTCCAGCTCAAGTCCGTAATATGAAGAAGTCCATCGATCCCCCCCAGATCCACAAAGGCTCCATAATCGGTGATATTTTTGACCGTTCCTTCCAAAACCTGCCCCTCTTGAAGCTTGGTCATGAGCTCCTCTCGAAGTTTTCCACGCTCCTCTTCAATCAAGACGCGACGCGAAAGGACAATATTGGCCCTCTTTTTATTAAACTTGAGAACTTTGAATCGAAAGGTTTTTCCAATGTAAGGCCCAAAATCGCGAACAGGTCGAACATCAATCTGAGAACCTGGAAGAAAGGCTTTCACCCCAATATCCACGGTAAGCCCTCCCTTCACTCTTCCAATAATTTTTCCCTCAACAACCGCTTCCCCTTCTTCCACTTCACTCAACTCTTCCCAAATACGAAGTCGATCCGCTTTTTCTTTGGATAAAACGACACACCCTTCCTCATCCTCGCGGCGCTCAATGAGAACGTTGATTCGATCTCCCACTTTGATGGAGATCCCCTCTGCCGAGAGAAATTCAGAAACGGGAATCTTTCCATCCGATTTGTAGCCAACATCCACCGTTACATACCGATCATCAATTCCTACGACAATTCCCGAAACCACCTTTCCCTCTTCAACGTCTCGAAGGCTCTCTTCATAGAGCTCCTTGAATTTTTCGATCTCAGAAAGATCCCTCTCTCCAATATCGCCCAGCACCTTAAATTCCCCCATCTTATGTTTTGTTTCAGACTCTTTTAAAATCACCTGTTTCAAGTCCCCTTTCTTTTCTTAAATTTGTCTTAAACTGGAGAACGGCCTACCTTGAGTTTCTGTCGTATGCACTCTAGCATCTCATCCACTACCATGGCAACCGTTTTCCCTGTAGAATCAATATATACCGCGTCCTTCGCTAACGTCAATGGGGAGAGGGAACGTCCCCGATCTCGAGCATCCCGCTCTTGGATCTCCGTAAAAACCTCTGCGGAACCTATTTCTTTGGAGCCCCCGCTCCATTCAAGAGCCCTTCTTTGAACTCGGATTTCGGCAGAAGCATCGAGAAAAAATTTCACCTTCGCCTCGGGAAAAACAACGGTTCCTGTGTCTCTTCCTTCCACAACCACATGGGTTTCTCTCCCCATTTCCCGTTGTTGTCCAACAAGTCTCTCGCGAACCTCCGGACAGGTGGCGATTTGGGAGGCAACGGCTCCCACTTCATTTTTCCGAATCTCTTGAGAAACATCCTCTCCGTAGAGAAAAGTTTTTACCATCCCATCCTCCCAGCTCTCCGATATCTCGATGGTTTTACAGAGAGCGCCTAGCGCTTTGGAATCTTGAAGATCCAGTTTTGCCCGCAATACGGCTAAGGCAAATGCCCGATACATGGCGCCGGTATCTATGTACTGATATCGTAATCTCTTCGCCAATTCCTTGGCCACGGTGCTTTTGCCCGCTCCTGCCGGACCATCAATGGTGATCTGAATGAACCTCATGTGACGAGTCTCTGAAGATCCTGCCAAAAATCCGGATACGAAGTTGCAACACAATCTGTCTCATGAACCGTGGTTTTCCCCTTGGCAACAAGCCCGGCAATCGTCATTGCCATTGCAACACGATGATCTCCATAGCTCTGACAATGAGCCCCTTTCAATGGGATGCCTCCCTGAATCTCTAAACCGTCTTCGAATTCTCGAACTCGAACCCCCATTTTGTGAAGCTCTTGAGCCAGGGTCCGAATACGGTCGCTCTCTTTATAACGAAGCTCGGAAGCGCCTCGAAGGGTAGTCATCCCTTCCGCGCAGGCCGCAGCAACACACAGAATCGGAAACTCATCAATCATCGAAGGAATCCCCTTGGGGTCGATAGAAACCCCTTTCAAGGGACTCGACTCCACAATGAGATCGGCCACCGGCTCTCCAGATAAAGTTTTCTCGTTGATTCGTTGGATCTTTCCTCCCATCTCTCGCAAAACCTCTAATAATCCCGTTCGTGTGGGATTCACACAAACCTCTTTGATCCGAATTCGAGATCCAGGAATCAATAAGGCGGCAACAACGAAGAAAGCGGCAGAAGAGGGATCTGCGGGAATCTTAAGAGAGGTTCCTTTCAGAGAACTTCCTCCACGCACCTGGATTCGATTCCCTTCACGAGTCACCGAAACCCCCATTTCCGAAAGCATCCTCTCGGTGTGATCCCGACTTAAAGTCTCTTCTTCAACAAGAGTTTCCCCTTTGGCTTGGAGTCCAGCCAAAAGGAGGGCCGATTTGAGTTGAGCGCTTGGAACAGGAGAGACAAATCGAATCCCTCTTAAAGATCCCCCCTGAATCGCCAAAGGAAGCCGATCCCCTTCCCCTCTTCCAATAAAATGGGCTCCCATTTGGGAGAGAGGCTCCACGACACGTCGCATCGGTCGTGAACGAAGAGAGGCATCTCCAGTAAGAACAGCGCTGAACGGACGGCCGCTTAAGATCCCCAAAAGCAGACGGGTGGTTGTTCCTGAATTTCCGGCGTCTAAGACCTGCTGCGGCTCGGCAAGCCCCTCCCACCCCTTCCCTTCAATGATTAAATTCCCCTTTTTCGTTTCGATGGAGACGCCTAAGGCTTCCATGGCGTGGATGCTGGAAAGCAGATCCTCGCCAAAAACAAGCCCCTGAACCGTGCTTTTACCCTGAGCAACACTCCCCAAAAGAACAGCTCGATGGGAGATCGATTTGTCTCCAGGAGGCTTGAGCTCCCCCCGAATCTTGGATGGAGGTCGAACGGTCCACATCGATTTCTTTCCAACTTTCACAAACTCTTCATCCCTTTCTTTGTCTTCTGAGCTTTTTGAAAAAAGTGGAGAAGTCTCCTAGAATCTCCACTCTGGATCATTTCAGAAAGTTCTCCGATCACTTTTTCGTATCGGTCGAGCGCCTTGAGAAGGGCTTTTTGGTTCATCAGGGAGATATCCCGCCACATCTCGGCCGGGCTCTCTGCGATTCGAGTGAAATCCCGAAATCCTCCTCCACTGTAACGAAGCATCGATCGATCGGTCTCCAAAACGGTTCCCACTAAAGCGTAGGCCACCAGATGAGGGAGATGACTGACGCAAGCAAAGATCCGATCGTGTTCTTGAGGATCGATCGTTTGAACCTTGGCTCCAATGGCGAGCCAGGTTCTTCGAATCTTCTCTAAAACTACCCGATCGGTTCTTGGAGTGGGTGTCAGGAAACAAAGCTTTCCTTTAAAGAGGGAGGCAAAGGCGGCTCCTGCCCCCGATTGTTCCGTCCCCGCGATAGGATGCCCCCCCACAAATCGTTCCGGATGCCTTAAACGGGAGGAAAGACGCCCAACGATCGGCCCTTTCACACTCCCCGCATCGGTAATGACCGCCTCGGGTGAAAGAACGGACTCTATTCTCTCGACTAAAGAGGGAATGGTGAGTACGGGAACAGAGACAAAAACAAGATCGGCTCCTTGGACTCCTTCTTTAAGGTCCCTCGTGTATCGATCAATCAAACCGCGATGCTGGGCGATTTTGAGATTCTCAATCGTTCTCCCAATGCCGACGATTTCCTCTGTTAAGCCCTTCTTTCGGATCGCCTTCGCAAACGATCCTCCAATGAGTCCAACTCCAACAATCACAACCTTTTTCCATTTAGGTTTTGCCATAGATTTTTTTCAGCGCTTGAATAAACCTCTTGTTCTCAGCCGGAAGCCCCACCGTCACCCGGATAAATTCCGGAAGGTCGTAGACCCCCATCGGTCGGACAATCACCCCTTCCCTTAAAAGATCTTGATAGACCCTTTCCGCAGAACCTCCCACTTTGACCAATAAAAAGTTGGCCTGCGAGGGGATCGATTCCACTTTCATCTTTTGAAGCTCTCTGGAAAGAAAGAGAATCCCCTTTTGATTGTTCCGAACCGTTTTTGAAACGTGCTCCGAATCACCCAAAGCGGCAACGGCCGCAATCTGGGCAAGCCCGTTGACATTGAAGGGCTGACGGACCCGATTCATAAAACTGGCAACCTCTTGACTACACACTCCATATCCGATTCGCAGCGACGCGAGTCCATAGGCCTTTGAGAAAGTCCGCAGCGTAATCAAAAGGGGACGATCTTTTCGGTAAACCAGAGAATCAGGGTAGTCTGGATCGGTTGCAAACTCGAAATAGGCCTCATCCATGACGATAAAAATCTCAGGAGGCACCTGCTTTAAAAACTGCTTGAACTCCTCGCGCCGAACAAATGTCCCCGTGGGGTTGTTCGGGTTGGCAATAAAGAGGGCCCGGGTTTTAGGACCCACAGCTTGAGCCATGGCTTTGAAATCGTAGCAATGCGCCTTTAGAGGGATTCTTCGGATCCCGATGCCGGCGGCTTGGAGGAGCAGCCCATACACCAGAAAAGTAGATTCGGAGAGAAGAGCCTCATCCCCCGGTGTTAAAAAAGTTCGGACAAAGAGTTCCAGAATCTCATTGGAACCATTCCCAAAGACAAGCTCCTCTGGAGCGACACCGAGGTGTTGCGCCAAACGCTCCCGAAGATAGAAACAGTCTCCCTCTGGATAACGATGAATCTGAGAGAGGGACTTCCGAATGGCCGAAACCGCTTTTGGAGAGGGACCGAAAGGATTCTCATTGGAAGCCAGTTTGATGGATCCTTTAATCCCAAGCTCTCGCTCCACCTCTTCGATCGGCTTCCCCGGCACGTAAGGGACAAGAGAGGCAACATTTTCCGAGACCAAAGGTTTCACCCGAGTTTACCCCTTAATCCTTGGGAATCTCCTCGGGGATAAGATCCTAGCAGCTTTACAAAACGACAATGGGGTTCAACCTTTCGGAGAGCGCCAGAGAGGCGAGGATCGCGATAGTTTCCATCGCAATCGATAAAAAAGAGATACGACCAGGGCTCATTTTTGGCGGGACGGGACTCAATTTTGGTGAGGTTAATGCGCGCCTGAGCCAAGGGCCGCAGGGCTTGATACAAGGCCCCCGGCCTATTTTTGAGGGAGAGAATGAGCGTGGTTTTATCTTGAGAGGTTGGAGAGGCCTCTTGACGACTTAAAACCAAAAAACGGGTGAGGTCTTCCGTTCGATCTTGGATATTTCGACGCAATGGTTTCATCCTGTAAAGCTTTGCTGCCAAGGGGCCCGCAATGGCGGCCGAGTCTCCCTCCTTGAGAACCTTTTGCACCGCTGCAGCCGTGCTCTCGGTTCCCACTTTAATCGCATTGGGAAGATGCTCTGCAAGCCAACGACGGCACTGAGCCAAAGCAATGGGATGAGAGTAGACCCGCTGAATTTCCTCTAATCTTCTTTCGCGAGTGAGTAACGAATGGCGAACCGTAAGAATAATCTCAGCGCAGATCTTAAGAGGGGTCTCTAAAAGGAGATCCAGGGTTTCTGACACGACCCCTTCCAAAGAATTTTCCACAGGAACGACACCGTAATCGAGCTCACATTGCTCAACAGAGCGAAAAACATCCGCGAGCCTCGGGGTGGCAAGAAGGCTTGCCGATTCCCCAAAGTGTTTTAGCGTGGCCTCATGCGTGAAAGTTCCTTGAGGTCCCAGATAACCCACCTGAATCTGTCGTTGCAAAGATCGGGAGGCTGAGAGAATCTCTCGGAAAATAGCTCGAAGGCCTACCTTAGGAAAGGGACCGGAGTGGCTCAAAACCCTCTCGAAAACCTCTCTCTCTCGGGAAGGATCGTAAGTGGAAAGCTTCTCTCTCCCCTTCGCATGAACGATCTCTAAGGCAACCTTCCCTCTTTTGTGCAGAAGATCGGTGATCCTCTCGTCGATTTGATCGATCCTTTGGCGAAGATTTCGAACCGAATTTGTTTTGTTCCCTTTTGAGACCATTCCAGTAAGTGACGAAAATACCTAAATTTAAAAAGAAAATCAACCAAAAACTGTTTCTTCTTTAAAAGCTAACAGGCTTCATAGCATTGAACTTCTGTTTCTATGAGTCTTCTCTGTTGAGTTGGATCCAACTCTTGTGATAGGATTTCATCGGATTTTCCATGAAAAAGGTCCATTGGCATCGAGGGTGGTATCTTTTCCCCCTGATGGGGATCTTGCCTCTGTTCCCCGTTCAGGCAGAGGGGGTTCGATACTCTCATGGGGATCACGTGGGCTCTTCTACCATTGTTACCAACGAAGACGGACACGTGACTCAAGCCCTCCTCTACTCCCCCGATGGAGAGATCCTTTCAGATCTGTCTTCGTCGGAGGGGGAATCTTCTTTCCCTTTTTATACAGGACAGGAATTCGATGCTTCTACCGAGCTCTTCCATTACGGAGCCCGCTGTTACGATCCGGTGTTATCCCGGTTTTTGAGTATCGATCCGATCCGAGATGAGTCGAATCCTCAAGATCTCAATCTCTATGCCTACGCCTGGAATAATCCTTTAAGAATTACAGACCCCTCCGGAAAAGAAGAGAAAGAAAATTCAACCTCATCTAAAAGTCTAACATCGAATGACCCACTTTTCCCATCTCTCAATTTGGGTGAGCAGTATCTGACTCTAAACATTGTAAGTAGTACGATCGATTCAGGGCATGTGGATTCTCCAGATGAGTCTCCTCAAACAACGGATGGACCTCTTGGACAACAACGCCTGGAACCATTAGACGAACGCCCTCTTGTTAGTTTATTTGACAGACTTGTCATGCGTATTCTCGGAGTGAATTACGAAGAAGAAATCAAAGCTCGAAAGGTACTATCGGCATGCTATGATCTGTGCTTAGGAATGACAAGAGAGGAAGTAGAAAAAATCATGGGCCCACCTCAGAAAAGTCATTTAGAAGGATTTATAACGTACAATCATGGAGTGTACCCTATTGTACTGGGACAAGAGAGAAGACGAGAGCACCTATATCCTTCAATGTCTGCAGCTTCTGCACCTCCTCGAGTAGTTTTCGATGAGGAGATAGGATGTGTAGTGGAAATCAGTTGTACTGAACATCACCTCAAGCTTAACCAGGAGTATCAAAGGATATACCTTAAAGAAGTGCCGCTGGATGTTACAGAAGATCCCCGATAATTTTTTATTTCCGGTGAACTTAGTTTTCTTCAGGAATGGTTTTAGAATCTTTCCAGAATTGAGCTAAGTACTGTTCGTATTGAGCTCGACGATAGTCAAAATAATCTTGCAACTGTTCCCAAAAGGGTTCTCCGTTAAAATCATAAAAATTGGTGAAGAATTCGACTCCTAATGCGTTGGAATAAAAATCTTCCGGATCCATTACTGTTCTTTCTAATTCTGCATCCTCTGTTATTATAGAGTCGCTCAATTGACGTAGCTCAACTCCCAGGCCAAACAATTCTCCCCGTTCCCCAACCACTAAAAAGTGCCTCATATCGATAATGGCACCTGGATTTCCAGGATCTATCACATATCGATGCTTCCGTTCAGGTCCCCCCGCATCACTACTACTCGCTGGCCCTCTATAATCCGCCTCATGTTGTAACATCGCTAAACTTTTACCTTCGACCCATTTTATAAATTTTCTTGAAGTAATAGCTTCACCCACATGGCTATCCCTAGGACGGCCGAAAATCATCTGAAAAATAGGTTCAGTATAGGGTGTGGTTCTCTCAAGAAATAGACCCTTCGGATCAACAAATGAAATGGGACTATTCTTCACGTAATTATACGAGTTTATCGGATATTGGTCTATGGGGTCAACACTCATGAAGCGAGCTGAGGTTGGATCGTAGTATCTTGCGCCGTAATAATAGAATTCGGAATCGTCCCGTTCTTGGTGGGTGTAAAGGTAACGAGTGACCTCGTTTTCATTGACCTTACTCTCAGAGACAATTTCGCCATAGGGGAAGTAACTCTCAGCTTGGGTGACAAAGCCGAATTCGTTGGTGACTAAAGCGACAGATCCTAAATGGTCACCGTGATAAATAGTAAAGTGGGAGACCGTTGAAGAATCAGGGGCCGGCGGCTGCGGAGGAACCGGTGGCTTTATCCATCTCCAAATGAGTAGGAGGACCACGGTGACCACGAGGATCCCACCCACCGCTACCGGCCAAAACCACCCCTTTTTGTAGCTCTTTGGGCTCATGACAAAATTCCTTTTATAGCAAAACTGTTACAAAACTCGGAGGAAAAGGATTTCGATGGGATTGCTGGAGGAGGTGGCCCCTCCTGAAGAGGTCGTCCCTCTTTTCAAAACAGCCTCCATTACACTGCTTACACCATGAACCACCCCTTCGGCTCGAACCGAGAAAACATCGCTCCTGACAGCAAGACGGCTCGTTAGAGCGCCGCTGAGTTGGATCCCAGAGTTGGCTAATTCCTGTGTAAAATCACTCACACTTTTAAAAGGCTCTTCTTCCCGGCGCTCTATCAGCGATTCTGCAACGGAAGAGGACATTTCCGCAGAGATCGATTGCAACACCATGGCAGAGGCAGTATTGACGTTGATAGCCCAACTGTCCACACGGGGATAGGCTGAGAGATAAACCGAGCCGAGCGCATCTTTACGGTAGTTTTCATCCTCTTGTCCTTGCAATTTCCGTGCTGTGGCATCGTCCACCCCATGGATCATCTGAAGCTCTGAGATGGAGAGCATGAAGCTATCCCTCGACTCATAAGGTTTATCGAGAGAGGCATAAAAAGGGGACTCCACACTATCTAATCCATAAGGGGTGTCATCGGTGTCAATCCAATCAATGACATCATCCACAATCTCCGGAGGAAGCTCTAAAGCCTCCAACAATCGAGAGGCCATCTCTGCGGCCTCCGTATCGACATCCACCCCATTGGTTTTTACCAAGCCATTCAAGTAGAATTTAGAGCTCTCATCTGTAATCTTGATGCTGACCACACCGATCTCTCCCGCTTCATCCGTTGTGATTGGGAAGCTTTCAAAACCTCCCATCTGAGTTTGCGCCCAAAGCTCTTCGGTGGGATCAAGCTCCGAAGGAATGAAGTCGATCTTAGCCCCTTGCTCTTGGTCTTCTTGAAGATCCGATAGCAGTAAAGACTTTGCAATCTCGATCCCGGAGTAAGCAAGAGCATAGGCTTGCAGATCGTCTCGTGTGGCGCTAGTGAGTTCTACTTCAACGCGCGTTGTGTAAGCAAACTCCACAACCACCGCAGCTAAAATGGTTACTAGGGTTAATACAATAATGAGTGCGAACCCCTTTGGATCTTTTTTCACAAAATCTTATTTCCTTTGAGCAAGATAGAGTGGGATTAAAGCCGTGTAAACTTTTTCGCTCGATTCCGTTTCACCCTCTTCTTCGTTATTCTGTTCTTTAAAAACCAAACGAACCTCTACCGCCATCGGAAGAGTATTGTCTTCCGTAGAATCCCATTCATCCACCCACTGATAGCTTTGACCGGAACTCGATGCAGTGTAGTATTTCAAGCGAAACTCTTGGAGCCCCTTGCCAAGCATGGCGTAACTCCCTCCTTCGGTGAGCTCGGTGTCCACGGCGAAATCCTCTCGACGGAAAAGATAGATGCTCTCCTCCTCAGAATCTCGTTCCCAAACGTAGCTTACCTCAGCCAAAGCGGATTGATTATTATCCTCCGAATCGATGGGAATAGGGACGTGGGACAGGGTTGTGAAATGGAGTTTATCCATTTCATATCCGTCTTCCTCATCCCGAATCCCTTGAAATAAGGTTTTGATCGGTTCATCCGACCCCTGTTTCTCCCCATAATTCACAAGAACCGCAGCGCTCAAATCGCGGGTGAGACGCTGCAAAATAATTCGGGCGCCTTGAACCGATTCATTCTTCCCCTCCACGATATCTCGGGCACGAAGTGTGGCAAAAAAGGTGTCGTAGACGAACATTAAAATGATCGAGAGGATGGTCAAGGCGACCATGATCTCCAGCAATGTAAATCCCTTTTTAGACTTAAACATTGTTACTCCGTGTCGGCGATAATAAAACCGATGACCATACTCTCCCCCTTTTTCTCTTCCGATATCTCTTCTGAGGAAGAGTTTAAAGCGGTGGTGGTAATCTGATAATAAACGAGAGGAATTTTCAGTTCTACAGGAATAACACTCAAAGTGCTTAAAGGAATCTCTTGAACAGAGACCTCAAAATTCGGAAAGCGCTCCTCAAAAGGGGGTTCCCGATCCGCAATAATCCCCTGAGAGTCGCTCCTTTGTAAAATCACCTCCGTCATCTTCTCCCGAAGGATAAACGTGGCCTCATTGATCCACTGGACGCGATAGCTCATATTTACTGTTTGATTATGTAAAACTAAGAGAGAAAAAAACGCCGTCGCTAAAATGGCCACCGCCACCACCACCTCTAATAACGTAAATCCAAGATCGTTGAAGCTGCGAAGTGGTTTACTCGAATTCAAATTGTTTGACCTCCACTTTATAACCCTTATAAATATCCGCCTTCCCCGTAACAGAATTGATAATGAGACTCAATGTGTGGTCTTCCTTTCCATCCCACAAGTGAATCGTCGATGGAATCACAAAACCAGAGGGGTAAAAATGAAGCCCGACCGCTGTGGCATCCACCTCTTCTCCATTGATAAAAATATCTCTAAAAGAAATCCCGTGCGGCAGTTTGGTTTTTCTCCCCAGAACCGATGAATCTGCGACCCACTCACAGGCCTCTGTGGTCACACTAGCACACACCTCGGTCCAATAGGTGTTCTCTTTCAAGTCCATGAAAAGGCGCAGGGTGTTGCGAGTGAAGATGGCCCGATCGTAGGTGTATTTAATGGCGCCGGCCAATCGACGCGAGGCCGACTTCAGATCCACCTCGAGAAAATTCTGAAAGCGAGGAACCACAATCCCCAACACCAACCCAATGACTAGAAGCACAATCGAAAGCTCAATAAGCGTGAATCCATTTTCCTGATTTTTCATCAGAGTATTAATGGGATGTTGAGAAAGGTCCCAGATGCGAGGCGCCTGACCGAGGCCGAGCGAGACGTACTCTGTGGCGTACGTCGAGCAAGTGCCGAGGGAAGGCAACGAAGCAGATGGGCCTTTATCGACATCCCTCTATTCTTCAACCTCCATCGTCCAGCTTTGTATATCCGCATCCTTCCCCTCCCCCCCCGGCTCTCCATCCGCTCCATAGGAAATAACCTCATACTCTCTCCCTTCACTTCCTGGGCTAAGATAAACGTACTCATGCCCCCATGGATCTTTAGGAATAGCATTGGCGTCCAGATAGCCCCCTTCTCGGTAAGCACTCGAGACATCCCCTGTCGCAGGCTTTTCGAGCAAGGCCTTCATGCCCTGTTCTGTCTTGGGATAAGTTCCGGTATCCAGCCGGTAAAGGGACAAAGCGGACTCCAGGCTCTTCATCTGATTTTTGGCGGCAACCCTCTTGGCGGTGTCCACACGCGAGATCACGTTCACCCCAACAATGCTGACAAGCAATCCAATAATGATCACCACCACCATGATCTCGATGAGCGTGAAACCTTTCTCTTTATTTCGAATGTTAACTCTTTTCATGTTTTTCTCCTTATTTTAGTACTTGATTCATCTGCAAAATTGGGAGCAAGACCGAGATCATGATAAAGAAAACGATCCCTCCCATCATTAAGATCAAGATCGGTTCTAGTAACGCCGTGAGCCCCGACACCGTCGCCTCCACCTCATTGTCGTAGGCCTCGGAAACCTTGACCAGCATCGATTCCAACTCTCCACTTTTCTCCCCCACAGTGATCATGTGAGTAACGATGGGTGGAAAAAGGCCGCTTCGACGCAGAGGCTCCGCGATACTCGACCCTTCTGAAATGCTGTTTTTTGCGGCATCAATCGCTTCAGATAAAACCATATTCTCCACCACGTTCTTCACAATATCCATTGATATCAAAACTGGGATTCCACTGCTGAGGAGCGTGCTTAAGGTCCGAGTGAAACGAGAGATGGCGATTTTTCGGGAGATCTTTCCAAAAATAGGGGCTCGGATCCGAAAGGCGTCCCACCGCCGTCGGAATTTTGGAACATGGAGGGCTCTTCTAAAACCGAAATAGAGGCCAATCATGAGAATAATTAGAGGGATCCAAAATCTCTGAAAGAAATGGCTTAGGCCGATCATGATTCGAGTGTAGATCGGGACCGCCTGTCCAATATTGGCAAAAACCTCGGTGACCTTTGGAAGAACAAAGGTCATCAAGAAAAAGACAATCACCCCCATAAAGAGGACCATAAAGATAGGATAGACCAATGTGGCCGTCACTTTCTGCCGGAGTTTAACCTGGTCTTCCAAAAAGTCCGCAAGACGGACCAAAACGATATCTAAAGCTCCACTCGATTCCCCAGCCCGAACCATGTTGACGTAGAGATCGGAAAAAATATTCGAGGCGCCTTTAAGACCTTCGGCAAGAGAACTCCCTTCGTTTACCTTTTCTCGAACCTGGGTCACAATCTTCTTGAGCTTTACATTCTCGAGTTGATCGATGATGGCGTTCAAAGCCTCCACCAAAGGAAGTCCCGCGTTGAGCAAGGTTGCAAGCTGACGAGTAAAAACGGAGATCTCTTGAGATCGAATCCTTCCAAAGATCTGACGAAAATCCACCTCTCGGCGAAGGGACAACCCTTTTTCGGCAACTTCCTTCTCTTCAACTAACTGGGTGATGAAAAGGTCTTGCTTGCGGAGTTTGGCGCGCGCCGCTTTAGGGGATTCCGCGTCCACAATCCCTTTTACAACTCTTCCATTAGCACCCATGCCCTGATATTCATAAATAGCCATTATCGTATCTCGATCATGTCTTCCTGAGTCACCCTTAAAACCTCCTCCGTGGTTGTCTCTCCTTGCGCCACTTTTAAAGCGCCATCCTCTCGAAGTGTTCTCATCCCTTTTTTGATTGCCTCTTTCCGGATCGACATCGAGTCCACATTTCCGGTGACCATCCCGCGAATCGCATCATCCACAAGCAGGAGCTCGTAAATTCCGCTTCGCCCCATGTAACCCGTTTTCAAACATTTTTGACATCCTTGGGCTCGATAGAGCTTCCCTTCGGAGAGCTGATTTCGCTCCAACCCAATCTCCTGAAGTTCCGCATCGGTAGGCTCATACCGTTCCCCGCATTCCTTGCAAACAAGGCGAACAAGACGTTGGGCTAAAATCGCAACGACAGATGAGGAGACCAAAAAAGGTTCCACCCCCATATCGACAAGACGGGTGATCGCTCCCGCGGCATCATTCGTATGAAGGGTGCTAAGAACGAGATGCCCTGTGAGGGAGGCTTGAATGGCAATCTCGGCCGTCTCCAGATCTCGAATCTCTCCGATCATGATCACATCAGGATCCTGACGCAAGATGGAACGAAGAGCGGTTGCGAAGGTCAGCTCGATCTTGGAATTCACCTGAACCTGACCGATCCCTTTTAACTGATATTCTACCGGATCCTCTACCGTGATAATGTTGATTCCAGGCTTGTTGATCCGGCTTAAAGCGGCGTAGAGCGTTGTGGTTTTCCCACTTCCTGTTGGCCCAGTCACCAGAAGTATTCCATGGCTCAAGCCAATTAACCGATGCATGACTTCGAGGTAATCTTTGGAGAAACCGAGTTGCTCCAAACCAATTAACACACTCGATCGATCGAGCAGACGCATGACGATTCGTTCCCCAAAAAAAGTCGGGATCGCTGAGAGACGAATGTCGATGTCTTTCCCCGCAATCTTAATTCGAAAACCGCCGTCTTGAGGGAGTCGTTTCTCAGCGATGTTGAGCCCCCCCATAATCTTGATGCGGGAGGCCACGCTCGACTGAATCCTTTTAGGGGGACGAATAATATCGTAGAGAACTCCATCCACTCGGAACCGAACCACAAGCTCTCGCTCCGCCGGCTCGATGTGGATATCGCTCGCCCGTTCTTTAACGGCTTGATACAGGAGGGAGTTCACTAAACGAATGATCGGCGCCTCGTCCTCGGCCTCGAGCAGATCGATCGGTTCGTCCAAGCCGGTGGCCACGGAATCCAGATCAATCTGCTCCTCCAAATCTCCCATCATGCTTTCCGCGGTGTCGGAAGATCGCTCGTAAAGCGCGTTGATGACCTCCACAATCGAGCTTGGACTGGCAAGAATCGGCTCCACTCGACTTCCAAAGATTAAGGCAACATCATCCACAGGGTACAAGTTGTGGGGATCGGCAATGGCAACCTCTATCACGGAGGCGCTCCTCTTTAAAGGAACGAGGAGATTTTTTTTAGCAAAATTGATGGGAATTTGACTGACCAATGTCGAATCAATCGCGGCGAGCTCTAACTTAGGCAGATATCGCATCCCAAAAGCGATGCCCAGAGCGCGATAAAGATCGGCCTCTTCGATAGCCTTTAATTTCAGTAAAATCTCTCCAAGCTTCCCTCCTTTTTCACGTTGAACTTGAAGCGCCTCTTCCAACCGATCCGGTTGAATCGCTCCCATCTCCACCAAAATTTCTCCCAATCGGCGCTCTCCCGCCATCGTTACCTCCCCTCCTCTATCGCGGACGGTTGCACCTCCCCCTCAGGAGCTACAAAAGGGGTTGACTCTTCGGTAGAAGGGGTCGGAGGAATCTCCACAGGCTTTTGAATCTCCGGCATCTCTTGAGCCGGTATCTCTTGAGATGGAGAGGATGTTTCTTTAGGAACAACGGGCTCTTCTTTGGATTCCGTTGGGGGTTCCATTAGAGGTTCCGTTGGAGTTTGTTTCTCCTTCATCTCCTCTTCACTCCATTCGATCTCGTATTTCGAAGAGGGCCTCTTTTCTCTCTTCTCCTCGGAAGTCGATTTTGAAGGAGTGATGGTGTAACTGGAGGGGGTTGCTTCCTTGGGAGGTGTAAACTCCTCTCTATTCTCGATATACGACCGGTTTGGCTTTCTTGCTCCGACATGCTCCATGAAGAGTTTCTTCTCGGATTCTTTCACCCTCTTAATGTCATCCATGTCCTCAGGCCCTTTGACAACGTAAGGAGTGAGAAAAATCAGCAGATTGGTCTTCTCAACGCGGTGACTTCTGGAACGGAAGAGCCACCCCAAGATCGGGATATCCCCCAAGATTGGGATCTTACTTTCAGCGTTTCGGAGATTGTCCGTAATCAGTCCGCCAATCACCACCGTTTGACGGTCTTTGACCACCACCACGGTTTTGGCAGAGCGTTTTGAGGTGGTGACCCCGACGGTGGCCGCATCCACCCCTGGAGGACTTTCAATGACAGAGGTCACCTCCTGAAAGATGTTGAGCTTCACAAAATCCCCCTCATTGATTTGGGGTTTGAGCCTTAAGGTTAAACCGACATCCTGTCGTTGAATGGTCACTACCGTGCTGGTGGGGGATTGACTCGTTCCCGTTTGGAACGGAACGTTGGAACCGACCACAATCTCCGCTTCCTCATTGTCCGTCGTTAACAGATGAGGAGTCGAGAGCAAATTAACATCCCTGTCGGTTTGGATGAGGCGCAAAAGGGCTCCAAAGGCGGGAACTTGAACCTCATTTCCGCTCGAATCGGTGACGGTAATGTTATCGCCGAAGCCGGTGAGGACAAGGCCGGAAAGACCCGCCAGAGAGGTGGGATCGAGCCCTAAAGTGCTGACAGGCCCCAGATTCGATCCCCCCGTGATAATTCCACCGTCACTCGCCGCATTTCCTCCATGGAAGGAGAGTCCGATGTCTCTCAATTTGTCGACTGAGATTTCAACGACGGCAGCCTCCACAAAAACTTGGCGTCTGCGGATATCGAGTTTGTCAATCACCGCTTTGAGGGTTTCATAATCTTGAGGGTCCGCAACAATTACAAGAGAGTTGGTCGATTTATCCGCTGTGATCTTGATGCCTCCTACAAACTCGGCCACGGCCGCAGTCTGACCCGGTTGCCGAGGCTGCCCTGCCCCTTGAGTGAGATTGGAAAGGGTGGAGGCCACCCCATCGGCATCGGCGTTTTGGAGGTAATGAACATGAATCTGTCCCGTCCCGGCGGGAACTTCAATATCCAACTTGGCAATGAGTTCCTTGATCGCTTCGAGATCAGGTTGATTGGCAACGATGATAACGGAGTTGGTTCGATCATCCGATAAGATCTTCTCAACGGTGGGACTTCCCTCTTTGGGTTTTCCCCTCCCTGTTTTTGCAGTATAGAGACTGCTGATCAAGCTCGATATCGTTTTTGCGGAGGCGTACTTGAGAGTGATGACCTCAATCCGTTCGCTGTAGACATCGGTATCCAGGCGGGAGATAATTCGGAGAAGCCGATCGATATTGGAGGCCGTGTCAGTGAGAATCAAGGTATTGGTGGGTTCATAGGCCTGTAAATTCCCATACTTTGAGATAAGCCCCTTTAAGGCATCCACAATGGTTCCCGCATCAATGTAATACAGAGGAATCAGGCGGGTCACGTACTTGTCCTGAGGTTTAATACTCGTCTTAGCGTTTACAATCGTCTCGATGGGGGTCTCTTTGGCTTCGCGGGCGGGAATAATCTTATTGATTTTCCCCACTTTGACAACGGTGAGGTCATTGACCGCCAGCACCGACAAGAAAACCTCATAGGCCTCTTCTGGCGTCACGGGGGTCGGGGAAATAATCGTAATCTTCCCACGAACCTTGTCATCCACCAAAAAATTTTGGCCGGTGAGCTCGCTGATGGTTCGGACGAGATCCCGAATCTCAATATCCTTAAAGTCGATGCTGATCTTGGCGTCTTTCGGGAGCGGGGCCTTTGTCGCAGGACCCCCTTTGGGAGGTTCCACCGGCTTTTGTTCATTGGAGGGCTGAGGAACTGGAACAGGTTCAGGCTCTTTGAGGGGCTCCACCGGAGGGGTGGCCACTGTCGTTTCTGGAATCGCAATGGACGGGCCTGGCGAGGGTGGCTCTAGCGATTGATCAGGCCCCTCCGCTGAAAACCCCTCCGAGAAACTCATCAAAACGAGGGTCAGGATACCGTACCCTAACAATTTTCTCATCAAAAGCTCCTTTTTATCGAATCGAATAGTTAAGGGTCATGGGTTGTCCATTTCGTGTTAATTCTACGGCAAATGCGCTCTCGTTCCTTAAATCTTGGAACAACTGGAGAGCTTTTTCAGGGCTCGAGATATTAATGCCATTAATGTTTTTTATCACATCCCCATTCTGAAGCCCAATCTTTTCGTAAAGAGACCCCTTTTTGATCGCAAAAACCTTATACCCATCAACTTGACCTTCAGAAAGATTCGGCACAATTCGCGCTTGAGTCAACAAAGTTCCCATGTTGTTTGTCGCAGATTCGAATTCTTGGCGCGAAACCTCGTAAGTTCCTTCTCCCACCTCTCGAACTTGCACACTTCCAGATTCCTTAGAACTGGTGGAGGTCGAAGGGGTGAGTGTGGGAGTTTCTTGCTCAAATAAAAGAAGGGACTCTTGTCTCCCATCGCGATAAATCACGACGCGGTTTCTTTCAATTTGAATAATCCTCGCTTGATTTTGAACAAGGTCGTTCACATGATAGACGGAGGTCTCTTTCGCCACCTTATCCTCAATCACAGCAAAAGAATACTCCGGATAATCCGCAGGCCCCACAATGGTCCCCAGAAGTTGGGCCTGCAGAGGAGTTGGAGGAAGATTTTCGGAGATCTCACCCGGGATTCCTTCTAATCCTGTCGCTTGGGAGTTAAAAATATTTCTATCGATAATGGAGTTATACGCAGTCTTACTAACCGCTCGAGCGGCGGATCGAGAAGAGGGCTCCGAAATCTCCCCAGAGGGAGCTCCCACCTCGGCGATGGAAGGGACGCCGATGCGATGAGCGATAAAGTCCGCAACAATCTGAGAAGCAAAGAAGGCGCAAAGGGTGACCAACGCGAAATGAACAAAATAGAAATACCGCTTTAAATTGTCGAGTAATATTTCAATCATCAGATTTCTTGGAATTTCTGGCTCATCGCCTGTATTCGCTCCACACGGATTCCGAGCGCCTTCATCTTTCGAGAAAGGTTTTCTCGCGAGATCTGAATGACCTCCGCGGTGCGAGAGATATTGTATCGATTCTCAATCAACTTATTCTCGATGAACTCTTTTTCGAACAGCCGCCGGGCCTCTTCAAGAGATCGGCTCGCGCGAGGGTTCCCCCCAGGACTTTCCTTACGGAGCCACGGGAGAAGATCCTTCCGTTGAATCGTTTCCGAAGGAGAAAGAATCGTAATCCTTTCCATTAGGTTTTTGAGCTCTCGCACATTGCCCGGCCAATGATAATCCATCAAAGCTTTTATTCCTTCCGGGCTGATTTTCACTGGAAGGTTGAGAGACCCATTTTCTTTCAAAAAATAATCGATAAAGACAGGGATGTCCTCTTTCCTCTCACGCAGAGGAGGAATATGAAAAGGGATCACATTGAGTCGATAATAAAGATCCTCTCGGAATTTTCCATGAGCCATCTCTTGTTCTAGCTTTTTATTAGTTGCCGCAATAACACGAACATCGACTTGGATCGATTCTTTTCCGCCCACTCTTTCAAATCGTTTCTCTTGAAGGATCCGTAAAATTTTGGCCTGAGTCTTTAAACTCATATCTCCAATCTCGTCTAAAAAGATTGTGCCTTTATCAGCGAGATCGAATTTTCCTCGTCGTCGGGCAACGGCGCCGGTAAAAGCCCCTTTCTCATGTCCAAAGAGCTCGCTTTCAATTAGCTCTTCAGGAATCGCCGCGCAGTTCACCTCCACAAAGGGGTGATTCGCGCGAGAACTAAAATGGTGAATGTTTCGCGCAACCAGCTCTTTCCCCGTTCCATTTTCTCCAGTAATCAAAACGGAACTATCGGTGGG
This sequence comes from Deltaproteobacteria bacterium, assembly GCA_016202395.1. GTDB lineage: Bacteria > JACQOV01 > JACQOV01 > JACQOV01 > JACQOV01 > JACQOV01. The sequence continues at coordinate 3,703 of JACQOV010000083.1, read as the reverse complement.
AGCCACTTGCCCAATCTGTCTCTTGAGCTCTTCCATGGGGGGACTCTCCCCAATCATTTGGTAACGATTTTTGAAATTCTCCTGAAGTCCTCGGTTCTCTCGTTTAAGCGCTAACTCATCCAAGGCATGACGCACCGTTAGAAGAACTTTATCCACCGAGAGCGGCTTTTCGACATAGTCGTAAGCGCCAAGTTTCGTCGTTTTAACAGCAGTCTCAATGGTTCCATGTCCTGACATCATCACCACGGGAATCTCCGGGTTCATTTCTCGCATCTTCTGTAGCGTTGTAATCCCATCCATGCCTGGCATCCGAATATCGAGCATTACCAGATCAAAGGCCGATTCTTGGATGACATGAAGAGCGCCTCCACCGCTTTGACACACCTGAACCTCGTATCCCTCGTCTTCTAGAACCCCTTTGAGGGACTGAAGGATGCTCCCTTCGTCATCCACAACGAGCACTTTTCTCGCAACAGTTTCCACCTTATCTCAGACCCCCCACCTTATACAAAGTTCTCGGTTGCATTTCCTCGGACTGAGAAATAACCCTTGGAAATTCAAGAATAAACACGGTTCCTTGAGGCAGACTGGCCTCCACACGAATCTTCGCTTTGTGATCTTGAACAATTCGATGAACAATGGCCAAGCCCAGACCCGTGCCACTGACTTTCGTGGAAAAATAGGGCTCAAAGATCCGATCTCGGTGGATAGGGTCAATTCCAGCGCCGGTATCCCGAACCTCCAATCGGACCGAATCTAAAGAAAAAGAGGTTCCTAAAGCAATCTTCCCCGCTCCTTCCATGGCCGCCACCGCATTCTCTAGGAGGTTAATTAAAACACGATGGATCTGTTCTCGATCGAGTTGCAAAAGAGGGAGGTCTGCGCTCAATTGCAAGTCAAATTGGATCTCCTTGTGTCCCTCTTGGTAGATCGGAACAATCTCCCGTATAATTTCGTTGAGATCGGCCTCCATCAAGATCGGTTTTGGGAGACGAGCAAACTGAGCAAATTGATCCACAAGCCTCTTCAACTCGTCCACTTGTTGGATAATGGTCTCCGTGCAATTATCAAAAATAGCATCTTCCCGAAACTGGCCAAGATAACGACGTCGAAGACGCTGGGCGGAAAGTTGAATGGGGGTTAGAGGATTTTTTATCTCATGAGCGACATGCCGCGCGACCTCCTGCCAAGCCGCAATTTTCTGAGTCTGCATTAATTCATCTCGTTTCTCTTTGAGCTCGCCGACCATCCGATTGAAAGACTTCACCAAGGTTCCCATCTCATCATTGGAAGCGCTTTCCAGGGAAACATCCCAATCCCCCGCAGCGATTTTACGTGTCCCTTCCGCAAGCTGCTGAAGCGGTCGAGTCATGCCACGCGCCACATAAATCCCAAACCAGATAGAGGCAAACAAAACCGCCAAGGTCACTAAAAGAAGGGTAAAAATATAGCCTTGCTTGATAGGATTTTTATGCATCTCCAGACGTTGGTAGTCCTCAAAGGCCGTCGAGATCTGTTCCATCTCCTTAGAAAGTGAAGCGGGGATCAAGGACCAGCTCCACACCCACCCTGTTTCCGCTTCCAAAATCTTAACAGGGGCTACGGCCTCTATCACGTCCTGCTCGCCGAAACGAATCACTCGAACCTCTCCCCGATTCTCTCGAGCTCTGCTCAGGAATTCTTTTTCGGGTGGATTTCTCATCCATGCGTCTCCTAAAACCTTTTTCTCAAGAACCTTCCCTTCTGAGCTGAGCACAGCAAGCCCTTCCAGATTAAAGCGATTCTGCAGATCTTGGATTGGACCCGATGCTTGCGATTCCCCCATCTCCCTGCCAACCTCCCGAATTAAGAGCAGCGCGCTTTGAGAGCGGTCCGCATAATAACTTCGAACAACTTGAAGAGCGTTTTCTTGCGAGGTCTCGATCTTTTCACTGAACCAGCTATCGATACTTTGCGTGACATAGCGGGAGGCAATCCCAAAGAGGAGGAGGGTTGGAAGAAGCGTCACACTTAGAAAAGCGATCCCCAACTTTCGACTGAGTCCTCCCCAACGCACAGAGCTCTTGGGCTCGAAAAGAAGTTTTACAAGGTTCCGAAAAATCAAGAAGAGCAAGAAAACGAGAAGAAGAATATTAAGATTAATAAGGCCAAAAATAAAAAGTTCGTTAGGGATGGGAGGAGCCGTCGCCGTTCGTCCAAAGTAATAAAACTCCGTATAAGTTAGCGCGCTCCACACCAACAAAACCAAAACTAGAATCCATCGCTCTTGCCGACGACGGCGGCGATCTTGCTCCTCCAGATATTGCCAAGCCGAGTTCGAGTGACTCACAATGATCCTCATTCTAAGAATTCTAAATTCTAAGAATTCTAAGATGCGAAAACGCTTGGAGCTATTTTAATGGAGTTGAGAGCAAAAGTAAACCATTGTTCCCATTCGTTTTTTGGATAAGAACGGAATTAAGCATGGGTTGAGACAAACCGAGAATCTTCAGAGTAAAGAGGGGAGATAGACGTGGGAATCTCCGTGGTGATCTCCCAACAAGAAGGGCTTTGCCAAAGGGCCATCATCAAACGATGGTGCAAACTATGCCCTGAGCGATCAATCACCAGTTGTCCTAAGATCGGATAACCCAGTAACGAAAAATCACCGATCGCATCAAGCACTTTGTGTCGAACGAATTCATCTTCAAATCTTAATCCTTCACGATTTAGAACTCCAAACTCTCCGATGACAACAGCATTCTCTAAACTCCCGCCTCGCGCCAATCCAATGGAGCGGAGACGATTCACCTCGGAGAGGAAACCAAATGTGCGAGAAGGGGCAATTTCTGTTTCATAGACACGAGCTGAGATAGAGTTATGAAAGAACTGATCTTGAATGGTTCGATGGTCAAAATAGATAGAACAACTCACCTCAAATTCATCCGAAGGGAGTAAAACGGCCCGGCGACCATAATCGTTGACACTGACGGACTCTTTAATTTTTATCCAAGAACGGGGGCTTTGTTGTTCCAAAAGCCCCGCAGATCGAATTCCTTCCACAAAAGGCTTAGCGCTCCCGTCCAAAACAGGAATCTCTTCACCAGAAATCTCTACAAAAACATTATCGATCCCCATCCCAACGATGGCGCTGAGTAAATGTTCTACCGTAGCCACACGAAATTGCCGATTTCCTACCGTGGTAGCCAATTGGGTGTCGACCACACGATCCAGTGTGGCGCGAAACCGCTCCATCCCACGCCCCATCGCTTTCATAAAAACGATTCCTGTGGCCTCCGGCGCAGGATGCAAAGTGACCTCGGCTCGGCCTCCACTATGAAGCCCTACCCCTTCGAAATAAACCGACTCTCTCAAAGTGAACTGCTTTGCTAGATTCAATCTCAACTGAAAATCTCCTCCTCAGCCTCTTGAGATCATTCTTTGTCCCAATCCTATGCAAAAATCATGCCACACTGCGTCTCAAACAATGTTAGATAGAGGATAACATATTTCCATTTAAAATCAAAGGGTTCTTAAGCCTCCTGGAAATGTCTTATCCTCACAGGTTTTTAAATCGATTTTAATTGTGATAAATAAATCACAATCGTGACTTTAACATCACAATCTTATCTCAAGGGCACCTCTAAAAACTATGTTCGTGACGAAAAATCAGGATCTGAGCCGAGACAAGGAGGATGAGCAAAAAGCCCGGAAACGTACCTGG
>JACQOV010000080.1 GCA_016202395.1 Deltaproteobacteria bacterium | reverse complement strand
CTCTAAGGGAGGTAGGTCTCTGAACGAGCGGTTCATTTCGAGCCGTGCCACTGTTGGCTCCGCAGAGCAGCGGAGCGGATGGCTCAAGATCGGTGTCGATCCGCCAAGCCTATCCTTTCCATGCGTGTTCCTCCGGGGTGAGATCGGGGGACGTAGCTGCTTTGCGAAGCCACCAGTGGCTAGGCGAGAAATGCTAGCGAGTTCAGAGACCTACCTCCCGTAAATGGGTCAAAAACTCCTTTGAAGTTCGCTCAAAGAACGTCTTTGCCCGTTACTCTTTTAATAAAATCAATACCTCTTCCAGTTGGTCGAGTGCAACCGAAGGTCTTAATATCACCTCTTGGAAAAGGCCACTCTCCTCTTTCGAAACATCCTCGATCAAACCTATCCTCATTCCCTTAGGAAAGATTCCCTCGAGCCCGGTCGTTAAAAGAACATCCCCGGGTTGAATATCTGCGTTGTAGGAGACATACTTTACCTCTAAAAGTTTCCCAGAAGTTCCCACGGCGATGCCCGGGGCGCGCGTTCTTTGAATCATCCCGTCTACCGCGCTAAAAGGATGAGAGATCAGTAACACTTGGCACCTTTTCCCCTCGATTCTCCAGGTTCTGCCAATGATTCCGTTAGCCGCAATCACAGGGAGATTTTCTCGCAAGCCGTCTTCTTTCCCTTGATCGATCCAGAGGGTGTTGGACCAGGTGGAAGGATCGCTTGCAATCACTCGGGCCGTGACGGAGGGAGAGGGAAAGCTTTGGCGCAAATAAAGAAGCCCTTTGAGTCGTTCATTTTCAAGAAGAGCCTCCAATAAGGCGGTTTTTTCCCCTTGGAGATGGGCCACTTCTTTTCGCAGGCCCTCGTTTTCGCTCCGCAGATGCGTGAGAAAAATGTAATTCTTTCCGAAATTCTGGATGGCTTCGGCCGCTTGATGGAAGATGGAGGCAGCCGATACCCCCATTTTGATAACGAACTTAGAGACGAAATCCGGTTCCCCCGGTTTCTTAAGCCCCAGCGAGAGCAATTCGAGGAAGAGGATAAAAACAAGAAGGCCGGTGAGAAGGGGGCGATAGCGTCGAAAAAATCCTTTCATGGTCAGCCATTTTGAGGATGTTGATAAAGGCTCCAGATGCGAGGCAGGTCGCTGAGGCGCGACGCAAGCGTACTGTTATGTACGCTGAGGAGCTGCCGAAGCGACCAACGAAGCAGATGGACCTTTATCAACATCCTAATTAAGATTGAATCATCACTTTTCGTAATAGATCCAGCTCATCTAAAGCTCGGCCGGAGCCTAGAGCCACACAGGATAAAGGATCATCGGCCAGCATGACGGGGAGCCCTGTTTCTTCTCGAAGCAAAACATCCAGATTACGCAACAGAGCTCCTCCCCCCGCTAAAACGATGCCGCGATCCACAATATCTGCGGCAAGCTCGGGCGGTGTTCGTTCCAAAGCGATTCGGACCGCTTCCACGATCGCATTGATTGGATCCATCAACGCCTCGCGGACCTCTTCTTCGCTAATCTCGATGGTTTTGGGAACTCCTGCAACCAGATCTCTCCCTTTGACCTCAACGGTCCTTCGCTCATTGGTGGTATAGGCGGTTCCAATGGTGATCTTAATGATTTCCGCGGTTCTCTCGCCGATAAGGAGATTATACTTTCGTTTAATGTATTGGAGGATCGCCTCATCCATCTTGTCCCCCGCAATTCGGGCCGATTTGCTGTAGACAATCCCCGCGAGCGAGATTACAGCAACCTCTGTGGTCCCGCCACCGATATCGACGATCATGTTTCCGGAAGGCTCCGTAATGGGGAGCCCCGCTCCGATAGCTGCCGCCATCGGTTCTTCAATCAGGTAAACCTCTCGGGCTCCGGCCGATTCGGCAGATTCTCTGACAGCTCGCTTCTCGACCTCGGTGATCCCAAAGGGGACTGCGACAATAATGCGAGGGCGAATCAAGGTCTTCCGATTGTGGGCTTTGCGAATAAAATAGCGGAGCATAGCCTCCGTCACTTCAAAGTCCGCAATCACCCCATCCTTCATTGGACGGATCGCCGTGATGTTTCCAGGCGTGCGGCCAAGCATTCTTTTGGCTTCCTCACCGGCAGCTAGAACCCTCTTAATCCCCCGAACATCCTTTTGAATAGCAACCACCGAAGGCTCATTGCAGACAATCCCCCGTCCCTTGGCGTACACCAGGGTGTTGGCGGTGCCTAGATCAATGGCAAGATCATTGGAGAATAGCCCAAAAATCGGATCGAATAACATTGGAGGAAAGCTACCAGAAACATCCTAGGTTTTCAAGGACTCTCTCAACATCACGGGTCAACGGGTGTTATGTATTGACAAGCTCCCAAAATAGCGCATAATATGCGACTCGGAGGGTTTTCATTACTATTTTTAGAGGAGGGAAAGAAGTATGGCAGGTTTTTTTGTTCCATCGCGGTGTTTTCTGACAAAAGGATTGGGGCGTCACAAAGAGAAACTAACGAGTTTCGAGATGGCCCTGCGTGATGCTAACATTGCAGAATATAATCTTGTGCGAGTCTCCAGCATCCTTCCGCCCCAATGTAAAATCATCCCCATTAGTCAAGGGAAGGCCATGCTTCAACCTGGACAAATTCTTCACGTCGTCATCTCAGAGAATGCCTCTAATGAGCCCCATCGCTTGATCGCCGCCTCTGTCGGAACCGCGCAGCCGATGGACGATCAAAACTATGGTTATCTTTCAGAACATCACAGTTTTGGTCAAACGGATGAGATCGCCGGAGATTACGCCGAAGATCTTGCTGCCTATATGCTAGCGACGATTCTCGGTGTTGATTTTGATCCGAACAAGAGTTGGGATGAGCAGAAAGAGGCTTGGACGATTAGCGGCCATACCGTTAAGACCCGCAACATCACCCAATCGGCAACGGTGGATAAAGAGGGGTTGTGGAATACGGTGATTGCGGCTGCCGTCTTCTGCGGCTAGCGTCGTGTCCCATAAATACCCATCAGGCGCTCTCCTCGCGGCTTCGCGCCTGAAGGTTATTTCTGGGACACGACATGGGTTGATCTTCGGACGCCTTGTCTCACGCCATTTCTTGTGTTTGCTGTTCGTTCCCGTACTAAGAAAGATCAAGAAGGTATTGGGTGAGGAGGCGGACGCCGACACCGGTAGGGCCTTTCGAGAGATACGGCTTGGATTCCTCAAGCCAGCCGGCTCCTGCAATATCCAAATGAACCCACGGATACTTTTCAGTAAAATGACCTAGGAAAGCAGCCGCTGTAATTGTTCCCGCGGCTCGATTCCCCACGTTTTTGATGTCAGCGATTGGAGATTTGATGGCGTCGTAATATTCATCCCATAACGGCAGTTCCCAAACACGCTCCCCTGTAAATTCACCCGCTTTCTTTAAGGCCGCTTTAATTTCGTTGGAGTCTTTCTCTCTTCCCATCATCCCGATCGCGTCGTATCCCAAAGCGATCACACAGGCTCCTGTGAGCGTTGCGATGTCGATTACGGCCTTGGGATTGTATCGTTCCGCATAGCTCAATGCGTCTGAAAGGACTACGCGCCCTTCGGCATCGGTATTGAGCACCTCAATGGTCTTTCCCGACATCGTTCGCACCACATCCCCAGGTTTATAGGCTTTTCCACTCGGGAGATTTTCAGCGATGGCCATCAGACCGATCACTCGTTGAGAGATTTTCAAACGAGCCGCAGCAACCAGCGAATAGAGAGTGGCCACCGCGCCTGCCTTGTCATACTTCATGGTTTCCATGCTATTGCTTGGCTTTAAGGAAAGACCACCGCTATCAAAGGTGATCCCTTTGCCAACGATCACGACGGGAGCTTCATTCCGTTTTCTTCCGGCGTGTTCTAAAACGACAAAATGAGGAGGGTTCTCGCTCCCTCGACCCACGTTGAGCAGCCCTCCCATGCGGAGGCGTTTGATCTCGGGGAGATCAAAGACTCTCACTTTGAAACCCCAACGTCGCGCCTCTTCGCGAGCGATCTCCGTCAAACGTTTTGGGGTAATCTCATTGGCAGGGGTATTGATAATATCGCGGGCTTGATTTTGGCATTCGGCAAGAATCAGCCCCCTTTGCGCATCTGTTTTTAGAGCTGAAAGCGATTCTCCTTTTGGGGCAAGAAGATGGAGCGATTGGATCTTTGTCCTCCGGTGGCTCGTCTCCTCGGTTTTGTAAGTCTCAAACTGGTATTCTCCAATAGCAGTCCCTTCCACCACCGCTTGGGCCAGAGCTTTAGAGGAAACGTCTGTTCCATCCGCGCCATGCAGGAGGATCGTTACTTTTTTGAAACGTTTGCGGGTGATCTCTCGCGCTGCGGTCCCCGCAACCCTTCGAGCCGTATCGATCCAGAATTTCTTCTTGGAGCCGAGGCCCACGAGCAAGATCCTTCTTATCCCAAGCCCCGTGGGGACAGAAATCCACTCGCATTCGTGAACTTTCCCGCGGAACTCTTTGTTTTTAAGGAGCTGTCGTATCCATCCTTTTAGACGCTGGTCGATCTCTTTCATAAGAGGATCGCTAATCCCTTCGTTTTCGAAGAGGCTTAGGACCAACACATCCCCTCGAATGGCTTGTAGACTAGCTTTTGATATGGAACATTTAAACATTTTTATTTATCTCCTTCAGCGCTCTTTTCCTCTTGAGGTTTTTCTTCTTCTTTAGGTTTTGCCTCCGCTTGCGGTTTCGGAGCCTCCTTTCCCCGATCCCCGTCGGGGGCAAGTTTCTTGCCAACGACTCGCGTTAACCTCCTTTGAGCCCGTTTGAGTTGTTTTCGGAATTCCCGAAGATTCGGGTCGTTTTCTTGAATCGTTGTCATCTTCTCTTTAAGTTTAGCAATTTTGTGTTGGATTGTTTCAGGTGTTTTTTTCATAAGATTTTATGGGCACCTCTAAAAACTATCTTCTACTGCAAAATCATGCTCTGGCCT
>JACQOV010000082.1 GCA_016202395.1 Deltaproteobacteria bacterium | reverse complement strand
TGATTTTTCGTCACGAACATAGTTTTTAGAGGTGCCCTAATCGTTGAATGCGGTCGACTGCTTCTTGGAGTCGATCCACCTCACAAGTAAAAGTCATTCGGATGTAACCTTCTCCGGAGGGACCAAAACCGATCCCCGGAGTGGCCACGATCGAGGCTTCTTTAAGTAACAGCGCAGCAAAACTCATAGAGTCAAACTTCTTCGGAACCCCTATCCACAGATAAAAACTGGCTTTGGGCCAATAAACGTCAAGCCCTAAACGCTGAAGCTCACCTGCAAGCACATCGCGTCTTTTTTGATAAAGCCCTCGCATCCCCTCCACACAACGACCGTCGCTTTGCAACGCCGCAATCCCAGCCCATTGCACGGCCTGGAACACCCCCGAATCGATGTTGGTTTTGATCTTTCCCAAGGCAGCAATTAGATCGGGATGACCCGTGGCAAAGCCAATCCGCCAACCGGTCATATTGAATGTTTTCGAAAGAGAGTGAAACTCAATTCCAACCTCTTTGGCGCCCGGGATCTCCAGGAAACTGGGAGGACGCTCCCCATCAAAATAAATTTCCGAATAAGCGGCGTCATGGCAAACGATAATCTGATGCCGCTTGGCAAAATCGACCACCTCCTCAAAATACTCTCGATTTGCCACCGCAGAGGTGGGATTGTTCGGATAATTGAGGAAAAGGAGTTTTGCTTCATCGGCAACTTTTTTGGGAATCTGTTCTAAATCAGGGAGAAATCCGTTCTCTTTCTTAAGCGGCATCGCATAAACGCGCCCCCCCGCGAATTGTGTTGCCACGGAGTAGACGGGATAAGCGGGATCCGGGACCAAAACGAGATCCCCTGGATTGATGAAACCCAATGGAAAATGGGCAATCCCCTCCTTTGAACCGATGAGAGTAATCACCTCCCGTTCGGAGTCCAACTTCACCCCAAATCGCCTTTGGCACCACTGAGCGGCCACCTCTCGAAACGAATTCATCCCCGAGTAGCTCGGGTAGATGTGGTTTTTGGGATCTTCGGCAGCCCGTTGCAAGGCCTCAATAATAAAAGCGGGTGTGGGACGATCGGGATCTCCAACCCCCAGGTCGATCACGTCAACCCCTTTTTGGAGAAGTTCCTGTTTCTGCCGATCGATCTCGGCAAAAAGATATGGCGGAAGGTTCTGAATCCGATTGGCCCACATTTTTTTAAAACCAGGATTCACTTGGATGTTCCTTTGGAAATACCCAGCACATCCAACATATCGTAAAGCCCTTTCTTCTTCCCGACAATCCATTGCGCCGCCCGCACCGCCCCTTTGGCAAAGTTGTCTCGATTGGAAACCCGATGACTGAACTCCAATCGCTCTCCTACCCCACCAAAAAAGACAAAATGCTCCCCGATGGAATCTCCCAACCGAACCGATTGAACCCCAATCTCCCCCTTCTCTCGCTCTCCCACATAACCATTGCGTGAGTAGACCGCCACCTGATCGAGTTTTTGTCCACGAGCGTTGGCAATCACCTCGGCCATCCGCAGCGCCGTGCCACTCGGGGCATCCTTCTTTCGATTGTGATGAATCTCGACGATCTCCACATCATAGTCCTCCCCCATCACCCGAGCCACGTAATCCAAAACCCAATAAAGGAGGTTCACCCCCACACTCATGTTGGGAGCCATCACACAAGGGATCTTTTGCGCCAAAGAGAGGGCCTTTTTCTTTTCCTCCTCCGAAAAACCGGTGGTTCCCACCACCATCGCTACCCCCTGGCGAGCCACGACCTCCAGATGTTGAAGGGTCGCCTCAGGCTGTGTAAACTCGATCAACACATCGGCATTGGGAATCAATTTCTCCAAATCATCCGAGATAATCACCGAATGATTCCGAACCCCATGGATCGCCCCAATATCCAACCCGATCGCAGGATGCCCCTTCCTCTCCAAGGCCCCCACTAATTCCACGCCCGAGGTCTTAGAGATAATGTCAATAATGCGACTCCCCATCTGCCCCACCGCCCCCGAAACAATTGCGCGTATCATGAATCCCTCCTTACAATAATCCAAACTGTTGAAGCAAAGGTCGAAGTTTCTCGCGTGTGGCTGGCGTTGCTGAAGTCAGCGGGGAGCGGATCTCTTCGCCGATCTTCCCCATCATAGCCAATGCGGCTTTTACAGGAATGGGATTCGTTTCGGCAAAGAGATGGATACTCCACGGAAGCAATTCGTAATGAATCTTTTGAGCCTCTTCCCAACGATTTTCTAAAGCCGCTTTAACCATCTGAGCCACTCTTTTCGGCAAAATATTGGAGACAACGGAGATGCTCCCTCGTCCCCCAATCGCCATCATCGGAAGTGTAATCCCATCATCCCCCGACAAAAGGATAAAATCGTTTCCACAGCGATGCAAAACCTCAGAGGCTTGTTGGAGCGATCCACTGGCCTCTTTGATCCCGACAACATTTTTGATCTCCCGCAATCGGGCCACCGTCTCCGGCAACACATTCACTCCCGTGCGCCCTGGAATATTGTAGATAATTAAAGGTAAACTCGTCGATTGAGCCACCTCCCGAAAATACTGGCAGAGCCCTTCTTGGGTTGGCTTGTTGTAATA
>JACQOV010000005.1 GCA_016202395.1 Deltaproteobacteria bacterium | reverse complement strand
GCGGAAGATTCTGAAGTGGAAAGATCGGTTTCGCGTTTTACGGTGTTCACGGGATTGGTAAGCGCTTTCCTATTTATGTTAACGATAGAGAACGATTGTGGTCCCGTTGGTTGTAATGGGGAATGTGGCATTACAGGTTGTGGTTCAGACCCTCAAGGTCTTCGATCAGATATCGGTTTAGGTTTTCCTCTTGAGCTTGAAAAGATTCGAGAGAGTTGTAACGGAGAGGAGTGCTTTGCCCGCCTTCGCAAGTTGGCTCAAGAACAGGGCTTAGAGAAGCATTTTTCGTTCCTTGAAGTAAAGTAAACGGGGTCAGGCTTCGAGTAGGGGTCAGACCTAACTATCTTAAGGGCACCTCTAAAAACCTCCGTTCATGGTGAGCTTGTCGAACCATGAAAATTGCAATACGTTGATTTATAACGGTTCATCCTTCGACAGGCTCAGGACGAACGGGCAATTTATAGGTTTTTAGAGGTGCCCTAAATAGGAAGACTACTCATGAAAAGGAGAATGAATGATCCCAAATAATTTAAATCATTGCATGGTTCGGATAGAGGGTGCGCATAAATCTTACCTCAGCGGAGAGGTAAAGCAACCCGTGCTCATCGACGCAAGTCTGAAAATCAATCAAGGGGACTTTGTTTCCATTGTGGGTCCTTCCGGTTGTGGCAAATCAACGCTTCTCAATCTGATGGGTGCCCTAGACCAAGCAGATGAAGGGGAGGTATGGGTGGACGGAATCAATCTTACCCAAGCGCGCGCCTCCGATCTGGCCAAAGTTCGGCGCCAAAAAATAGGATTCATCTTCCAATTTTTCAATCTCATCTCTAACTTGACTGTTTTGGAAAACGTGGAATTAGGGTTGGAGGCTATGGGGGGAAGGCAAAACGGTCGGAAGGAAAGGGCCATGCAATATCTCGACCTGGTGGGGCTCCAGCACGTCCTCCATAAGTTCAGCGATCAGCTTTCCGGGGGTGAACAGCAGCGTGTGGCTATCGCTCGGGCCCTCGCCAAAGAGCCCGCCTTGATACTGGCCGATGAACCCACTGGTAATCTGGATGAAGAAAATGCCACGAAGATGGCCGAGCTGATGAGATCTCTCCACTCGAAGCTGAGCGCCACCTTTGTATTGGTTACTCATAACCCATCGTTGGCCAAGGGTGCAGACAAAACTTACCGGCTCTCCAAGGGAAAAGTCTGTGAAATCCCCAAGAGCTCCGCTTAATTTTATTATGAAGGCACTCACTCATAAAACTTGGCGTGATGTAAAGCAAATGAAACTCCGTGGAGTGGCGGTGGTCCTGGCGATTGCATTTTGGGTAGGCGGATACAGCGCCTATTACATGAGCCTGGATTCATTTCGTCATTCTTACGCAAAAATCAGCGAAGAACTGAACTTGGCCGACCTTCAGGTCTTTATTCAACCATCCACGGAAGAAGAACTGCCAGTCTTCGAGGATATCCCCGGCATCAAGGCTATCCAAAAACGTCTTTTTTCCAAAGGGAGCGTTGAGTTAAAGAGCGGAAAAAATTTATCCGTTTTTATAGTCTATGACGAATTCCGTGGAACCTCCATCAATACCTTGAGAATACTCCAGGGGAAGAATCTTACAGAAGAGAATATATCTTCGGGTTCGTTGTCGGTTCTCATCGACAGAACCATGCATTCTTTTCACGATTTTCAAGTGGGTGACCGACTGAATCTCACCGCTAAGGGACAGGAAATCAAGGTTGAGGTGCAGGGAGTAGTTCTCAGCCCAGAGTTCATTTTTCCTACCGGCGATCCCAATTTGATTGTTCTTGCTAAAGGGAGCCTGGGTATACTCTTTGCCTCTATGGAACCCATTCGAAATTTCTTCGGGTATCCCCTCTATAACAGTCTTTCCTTTGTCTTTGATAAAAACTATGCGGTTGAAGAACTGGAAGAGAAAGTCAAGGAAAGACTTTCCGGCATCCGAGTGGAAAGTTTCATTCCCCGCCGGGATTCTTTGGACTACCAAAACTTGAGTTACTCTGTGGAAAACGGACGAAAATTCGCTCCGATAGCCCTCTCGATCATGGGGATGGTCATTAGTATTCTAATCTTCATCAATCTCTACCGGATGATGGAGGAAAAGAAAACGGAGACGGGGGTGCTCTATGCCTTAGGGATTCGAAGAAGAATCCTCCTGCGGCACAATTTAACCATAGTCTTGTTTTATCTTCTCCTGGGTTCTTTTGTAGGGGCATGTCTTTCAATTCCATTGAATCATGTCTTTACTAAGAATATCTTAAATCAAGTGGATGTTCCCATTTACCATCTTTATCCCTTACGATTCATCATGGAAGGGATTTTCATCGGGGTGATTTTCTGCTTACTGAGTTGTTTCCTCGCCTTTTTTATTACCCAACGATCCACTCCCATGGCGGCGATTAAGGGGAAAGGGCCGACGGTAAAGGCCTTGCCTGTCTGGGCCGCATTCCGTAATCTAAAATCAGACAAGTTGTATTTTCTCCTTTATGCCTTGCGTGGCCTCTTAAGACGCCCCAACCTGGCCTTTTTTTCCATCCTTTCGATCGGCCTAGCCCTGGCCCTCACGGTTTCCTTCAATATTCTCACTAGCTCCATTCATCAGACGATGATCCATTTTTTTGAGCGGGATCCGTGGAATCTCGCTGTCGATTTTACTCAACCGGTATCGCAAATGAGGATTGAGGAAGAAATGCCGCCGGATATTACCGTGAGTTATGAAGGGTATCTCAAGGGATTTGGAGTCATCGAAGTGAGTGGGAAAAAAAGTTTTGCGCAGGTTATTGGCTATCAAGAAGGAAGCCGAATGAGAAAGCAAGCGGTGGTAGAGGGAGCCGATTTTTCTGGCGCCAGCGCCTTCGAAATAATACTCAACAGAAACCTATGGCCTTCCCTCCGGATCGGCCAGCAAATTACTATTGAAACCACACAGGGAGCCTACCCTTTAACCCTGGTGGGGATCGTCGAGGAAGTAAACATCGCCTCTAAATATGCCTATCTACCCTTGGGAACCGCGCAAAAGATCCTCGGGGAGGAAGGCAAATACTCCGGGATCTGGGTGGTCACCGGCGAGAATACGGAGGCGGCAAAAAAGAATCTTTACCGAAATGAGAGGGTGGCCAATGTGACTCTTAAAAAAGATATCACCGCCATTGTTGATCAGCATATTAAAAGCATTAATGCTGGAATTAGAAGCATGTTGTTGTTGGTTATGATACTCGCGCCGATCTTCCTTTTCACCAGTGTAGGTTTGAATATTCACGAACGCGAACGTGATTTTATCATTTTTCGGTCGATGGGGTTCGAAGTGAAAAAGGTCTGGAGAATTCTGTTGGCTGAGGTGATGATTATTGGCTCCCTTGGCACCTTGATAAGCATTCCTTTAGCTATTCTCCTGGGGCTTTTGCAAAACCGGCTGGGAAGCGCCATCTTTTTCAATATTACCACCTATATCAGACCCCAAGATTATAGCTATGCCATCACCTGCTATGTCCTTTTTCCTCTGGTCGCCTGGATATTCACCCGGCGAATTATGGGTATGAATCTGGTAGAAAAATTGGGAAGGACTATCGGATAAAAACAAGGAGGAACTCATATGATATTTAAAAACATCGCTTCGTATAAACCTTTGGAATCCTTTCTATACGATCGGATTATCGCTCCAGCTGTTGTGGAACTTTCTCTTGCGTTACAAGAAGAAATTACTGGTAGAATTCAAGATAATGCCTCTCTGCTCGATGTAGGTTGCGGAGGAGGCCAGCTTGCGATTCAACTGCACACTTTACGCAAGGATCTTTCAATTCTTGGGATTGACTTATCTTCCCAACAAATCAAAAGGGCGCTTCGTCGGAGAGATTCCCTAGGAATTCCAGTTGAATTCAGACAAGGCTCTGCTTTGAATCTGGCCATCGAGGATGAAACTTTTGACCTAGTTTTCAGCAGCGGGTCCATTAAACACTGGCCAGATCCTCTTTTAGGTTTAAAAGAATGCCTTAGGGTATTAAAGCCGGGCGGAGTACTCTTAATTTTTGAAGTCGATCAGGCTTGTACGGATGAGGAAATTGATTCTTTTGTCGGATTATGGAGACTTCCAAGATTTATGATACCTTTATCAAAGCGATTTTTCAGAAAATTTGTTTCGGGTAGATCTTTTACCCAAGAGGGAATAAGAAGCATTGCTTCACAGCTCTCACTTAAAACATTAAAAATATCTAAAGTGACAAATACGATAGCGTGGATGATGGAAGGGATAAAACCGATTGGAGGGAGATAAAAAGTTTTTATGAAGAAAAAGTTTTTTAAAAAGGAGATCTATTTTCTATTGATTCTGCTTTTAGGTTTTTGCTGGGCCCAAGCGGAGTTGCAGTATGTCCACTCCGATCATCTAGGATCGGCGAGTGCAGCGACGGATGCTAGTGGCGCTGTCATCCAGATAGAAACATACACCCCGTTTGGTGAGATTGTCACCCCTCACCTTTTATCCTCTCCCCAAAGGGGAGAGGAAAGAGGTGAGGGGGCGACTCCCCATCTCTACACCGGCCAAGAACTCGACCACGAAGCCGAGCTTTATTATTACGGCGCCCGATACTACGATCCCGTGCTCGCCCGATTCGAAAGTGTCGATGCTGTTCTTGGAGAAGAAGCCTATGGCTATGCGAGGAATCGTCCCCTTCATTTTGTCGACCCGGACGGTTTCTCTCCTGAAGATCCTGAAAAAGAGTTGTTCTTCTTGAATGCGCGGACGAATCAGACCTTGCAGCGATTGGGGAGGACGAGGTGGAGATTGCAAGATTTAAGTGAGGAGATCGGTAGAGATAGGGGGAAGCTCGAGGAAACAGATGGCCGAATCGCGCGAATCACTCGGAGGTTAGCAAGGTTAGGAACCACCCCCAAGGAGGTTGAGCGTGGTCGTTTAGCAGTGGCGCAGCGTTCGAAGTTGGGAGAACGTCGCGTAAAAGCTCTTGCCGAATTAGCCCATTTGGAGGGGCAATTTGATGTTGCCTTAAAGGATGAGGCTCGGATGTTAGAGGAATTGGAGAAATTGGATCTCCAGCGCGCAGGATTCCAGCGGCTCTATCCAAGGTTAAAACTGGGGATCGGTGTGGGAATTGCACTCTTTTTACCGGAGGTGTTTTCAAAGGTGGCGGAAGCCAGTGAGATACCGGAGCTGGAAGTTGCCTCTCTGTTTGTCAATCCCCAACAGTTCGTGGAACGTGGGGAGGAGGCTTCCAAGGTGGTTGTTCGGGCGATCGAAGGGGATGAAGACGCTTATTCTCAAGTGATGTCGTTTATCGAGGGGGCTCTGAGCCGCTTCTCTTCTGAGAAGCCGGCGGACTCTGATGAGATGGGATTCTGGGATCGGGAGGCGAATCTTCCAAACAATTCGGACGATCCTTGCTTTTGGGGGTGTCCGTGAGAATGGGGTTATCAGATTCAATGATACGATGGAGTTTCATTTTTGCGTTGTGGTGTAGCCTGGCTCAGGCGGAGGTGTGGTATGCGCATTCCGATCATCTGGGATCGGCGAGCGCAGTGACCGATGCTAGCGGCGCTGTTAGCCAGATGGAAACATACACCCCGTTTGGCGAAATCCTAACCCCTCACCTTTCATCCTCTCCCCAAAGGGGAGAGGAAAGAGGTGAGGGGGCGACTCCTTATCTCTACACTGGCCAAGAACTCGACCGCGCCACCGAGCTTTATTATTACGGCGCCCGGTATTATGACTCTGTACTGGTCCGCTTTGTCAGTCGAGACCCCGTTCTCTCCGAGGCTCCTTACGCCTATGTCCGGAATAATCCCCTGATCCACATCGATCCCGATGGTAGAGAACTTCGACTGTTGAACCAGAATGCGAATTACGTCGAAGGCGCGGTTGCTCTGTTGCAAGAGTTTGTTGGAAATGAGGCAAAAGTCCATTTTACTTGGCAGGGATCTTATTCCGTGGCCTCTTTAACCGATGTTGTTGAGAACCCAAGCTTTCGGACGAGAGCGCTGGGGTCACTTATAGAATCAGAGAGGGTCGATGGGCTCTTCTTATTGTCAGAAGATAGATCTTTAGCTGCTTTACTGCAACTTAAGTCTCAAGAGGAGTTCATCGCAAAAGTCGTGCCGAAGAGTGAGTATCATTGCGCTCAAGAATGCGCTGCGGTTGTTTATATGAAGGATTTCGATTTTCAAGAGGGACGTCATGCTCGTCGTGAAGGTATCTCTGAGACAGGGGCGTTGGGTCATGAGCTGGTTCACCTGTTATTGCGAGGGTTAGAGTCGAGCCATCCAGAGCAAGTTCGGTTATTACTGGATGAAGTGCCTGCGAATGGAATGCCCGATGGGGTTTCCATGAAAGAAGCGATTGCGACTGCGGTGGCGAACAGGATGTTTCCTGAACAGGATCCTGTTTCGTATTATCGTCGACCTGGCGATATGGATTTTGACAACCCGTTCTATCGAGAACAGTTTGAAAAGCGAGTCGACCAAGCAATAACGCTCATAGAAGGAGAGTAAATAATGGGGTCAGGCCTCATGCAAACATTAAACGGCCTCGGGGTTCAGGAACCGGACGCCCCAGTTCTTCAGCGGTCTCAATCCACTCTTGGATAACGACTTCCACATTCTCCAACGCCTCTTCATAAGTCTCTCCATCCGCCATACAGCCGGGCAGTTCCGGAACCTCTGCAATAAAGGCCTGATCTTCTTGACTCCAATAAATGATAACTTCATATTTAACCATCACTCGATACCCCCTAGTTTGTATTTCAGAATCACAGAACGAACTTGCTTTACCTGATAGGACTTTGCTTGAGACCCTTTGGGTTGAAGATTCAAGATTTCTTCCATGCCCTCTTTTGTAAAAATATGATGGCTCCCCTTGGTTCTCTCTGCAAAACCCAACCGAATTAAAAGTTGGCACATTTCCGAAAAGGAAATATTTGCATCTGAAGTTCCACGCAAAACTCGCTCTAAGACCTTATCCACTTTGCTCATCTTTCTTCTATTTTATCCGCCAATTGAATAATCTGCAAGGAGATGTACTGGACGGGTACATCGGTAACACTTGATGATGTTGGTAATGGAAGGCGATGGGGGTTTGATATCCCAGGGCCTGATGGGGTCGATGGAAGTTATATTC
>JACQOV010000078.1 GCA_016202395.1 Deltaproteobacteria bacterium | reverse complement strand
TTCTTATCATTAAAAAGGTTCCAAGAGATAAATTCTGTTGGCCCACGTCCCTGCTCCTGAATTTCTTCCTCGAGAAATCCCTTTACAAAAACTACAAATTCCTCTGGCAATTTTGTTTTTTCTGGGGACGGTTTCTCTCTTTGGAGCGAACGACCAAAAAAACGAACAGATATATCCGGATCCATTATCACCATCGGACGCTCCCTTAGAAAATAAGTTTTTGATCCATTCGAATGGGAAATAGCTCGTAGCTCCACATGAGGCGGCAAAGTTTTAAGATCGACTGTCGGATCCCAAGGATGCAATCTCTTGATACTTCCGATGTCGATTGTCCTTAAATCAGCCGTCATTATCGGTTGAAGGGAAGAACCGTCTGATTCCTTATAGCTATTCCCGTCAGGATCCAAATATTGAACAGGGCTGTTTCCCGAATAGGTGTAGGGACTTGGCGATTGATGAACGCGGTCAACACTGAGAAAACGCGATGTTGCGGAATCATAAGCCCGTGCGCCATAGTTATAAAGCCCTGTTGATCGATCGAGCTCCTGTCCTGTGTAGAGATGATCGATCGATTGTTCCTTATGCGGTTCTGAAAGAATCTCCCCATACGGAGAATAGCTGTTCACCTGCACCACCAATCCCGAACCGTCAACCACTACCTGCGAAGAACCAAGGGAATCCCCCAGATGGAAAAAGGCCTGGGGAGGCTTGCGCTCTTCCATCTGAAGAAGCTCGATCTCTTCCGTTTTCCGGAACTCCCGATAGAGCGATACCGCCACAAAAGCGAGCAGGAGGAGAACCACCCACGCCGCGATCCATTTTTGAAACCTCTCCGTCTTCAATACACGCGTAATGACACGTTTAATAAAATTTTGCATAGTTAGAAATTAGGACTCCAGGGCGTCGATCTCTTTGAGTTTTTTGAGGGCTTTTTGACCCAGCTCTGTCTCTTTCCCATAAAGCTCAGAGGCCTTTGAGAAATGTTGTCGAGCTCGCACGAAGTCCCATTGAATGAGGTAGCTTTCCCCTAAATGGAAGTGACCTGCTGCGGGATCCCCATTCCTTCCATAGGCAATGCCCAAACGATAATGAATTTGGGAGGAGTAGGCGCGTAGGCTTAAGAGTTTTGTTAAGAGAGGAATGGCTTGATCCCATTCCTCTCTTTGTTCATGAATTTGAGTGACAATATTTAAAACAGCCGGGTTTTCCGGGGCAATCTCTTGGGCCTGTTTTATTCTCTCCTGAGCCGCTTTTTCACTCCCGAGTGTGGAGAGGACAGAGGCCAGTTCCAGATAGAACTCCGGAGGCTTGGGGTCCAGCGAGATCGCCTTTTCAAACGACCTTTGCGCATCCAGAGGGGAGCCGGTCCATTTTTGAACGATGCCCAGTAAAAAATGCCCTTCTGCGTTCTTTGCTCTTTTCTCGTAAGCGGGCAAAACTTGGGTGATTGGTTGAGATTGAGCCCGGACAATGGCTTGGATTTTGTGAAAGGCTAATAAATCGGTTTCTCGATGAGGCTCGTAAGGGAAATTAGGGAGATTTTGATAAATGGCTCCAATTCGCTCTTGACTTAAAGGGTGTGTTAAAAGGTATCGAGGGATTTCCACAGGGGATTTCAATTTTTCTAGGAATTGGGTGAGCCCTTCGGGATCGTAGTGGGCTTTGGAAAGATACTTGAGCGCGAGCAGATCGGCCTCCGATTCCATCTCTCGAGTATATTGAAGCTGTTTGGCGATGTTCGTGGCTTGCGCCGCGGTTGCTACCGCGATCCCCTCTTTTGGAGGGAGGAAGATTAAGGCAAGCGCTGAGGCCGCGATGGATGCGATGTTCGTTTGCCCTGATTTTTCATAGCGTCGCAGGAAATGATTGGCCTCAACGTGCCCGATTTCGTGAGCGAGCACTCCTGCCAATTCATCGGGGCTTGAAACCTCTGCGATCAAGCCGGTGTGGATATAAACATATCCGCCCGGGACGGCGAAGGCATTAATGCTGGGTTCAACCACGATGGAAAACCGGTAGCTATAAGGGCTTCGCCCCACCGTTTGGACGATGTGGGTCCCCATGGTTCGAACAAACTCTACCACCTCATCTTCCTCCACAAATTGGAAGGTCTGAGCCGCGCGAACGGCAAAGTCATTGCCGATCTCTTTTTCGATCTCCACCCGACGTCGTGGCGATTCCGGAAGTCTCCAAGCCATGCAATCGATGGTCAGTAGAGTCAAGGCGATGGCGATGCAGCGAAAAAACATAGGGAGAAGTGTATCATTTAAAATCTTCCTTGTCTCCTAGGGTTGGGGTGTGTTAATTTGAAGCAGGGGAGGGAGAGGAGTAGGCCATGAAGAAGGGTAGATTATTCGAAAAAATCGCAGTTGTCACAGGGGCTTCCAGCGGTATTGGTCGGGCCACAGCCATCGGTTTAGCGGAGGAGGGGGCCAAGGTCGCTTTAATGGCGCGTCGAGAGGATCGACTCCAGGAGGTGGCTCAAGAGATCCAAAAAAAGGGGGGTGAGGCCTGGATCTTGCCCCTCGATGTGACCCTCTCTGATAAAGTGCGGGAGGGGGTGGAGAAGGTTCTTCAGAAGTGGGGGCACATCGATTTGCTTATCAACAACGCAGGCTTTGGACTGTCGGCTCGTGTGGAGGAGATGACCTCGGAGAATCTTCATCAGTTAATGGAGGTCAATCTCTTTGGTCCTTTCTACGGGATTCAAGCGGTTCTGCCGCACATGCGACGTCAAGGCCAGGGCCACATTATCAATGTGGCTACGGTGGGGTCCAAGGTTTCGTTTCCGTTTTATAGTGGTTATTGCGCTTCGAAATTTGCTTTGCTTGCTTTAAACGATGCCCTTCGGATGGAACTTCATGGAACGGGAATTCAGGTGAGTATCGTTCTCCCAGCAGCCACAGAAACCGAATTTTTCGAGACGGCCTCGCGTTTAAGCGGCAGAACTTTTAGGCCGGTGGGGATGGTGCAGTCCGCGCAGACGGTAGCTCAGTCGATTATTCGTTGCGCAATTCGGCCTAAGCCCAGGGTTTATCCGTTATATCCCTCCCGTTGGTTAGGACTATTTAACGAGATCGCGCCAGGATGGGTCGATTTCTTAAGCATCCGGTATCGAGATCGCATCGCCGCAGAGAAAGGCTAATTTGGATGACTCATCGTACCGCGGGGATTCTCATCATTGGAGATGAAGTGCTTTCAGGAAAGGTGGAGGATCAGAACTCTCCTTATCTCTGTCGGGAGCTTCGTCAATTGGGAGTCGATGTCCAACGTCTTTCGGTCCTGCCGGATGTGGTTTCGGTCATTGGAGAAGGGGCCGCCCATTTTTCTAGGCAGTTCGATTATGTTTTTACATCCGGAGGGGTAGGGCCCACGCATGACGATGTAACGATCGAAGGGATTGCCAACGGTTTTGGGGTTCCGGTGGTGCGATTGGCAGAGTTGGAGAAGCCGTTAAGAAAACATTTTGGAAATAACATTCCAGAGGCCGCCTTAAAAATGACAGAGGTTCCCGAGGGAGCGAAGCTTTTATGGGGAGACTCACTGCTTTTTCCGTTAATTACCTTTCGCAATCTATATATTTTCCCGGGGGTCCCTCAGATTTTTCGAAGGAAATTTGAAGCCGTGAAAGAGCGATTCCGCGCAGCCCCTTACTTTCTGAATAAAGTTTATCTCACGGTGGGTGAGGTTGAGATTGCGGCAATTCTGGAACAGGCCATTGAGAGGATCCCTACGATCAAGGTGGGTTCTTACCCACGATGGGACCAACCGGAGTATCAAGTGCTCGTGACCGTCGAATCGAAGGATGAGGGTTCTGTCCAGAGGGCTGTCCGGTATCTCCAAGAAAATTTACCCCATGGCAGCATCCTTCGCATCGAGTAATTCAGAGGTGTACGCTTGTAATATAACACCACGACGAGAGGGGAGAACTCTCTCCCCTCTGTGGTGGTTTCCATTTTTTGCAGTGATAAAACTTACTCTGTCGCTGGAGCTGCTTGCTGTTGCTGCTCAGCTGGCTGAACGGGCGCTGCCTCTTGAGTCGTCCCTTCCGTTGGAGTTCCCTCCGCAGGAGCTGTCGGAGCCGCTTCTTGGGCTGGTTCCACAGCCGTTGCCGTTTCGCTCATCTGGGTCTCTTCGGATGCCTTTTTACTGCAACCAAAAACCCCGAGAGCGAGTACACTGCAAACAATCAACATCATCACTTTGTTCATTAAGCTAACCTCCTTGGGTAAAAACCCAAGGCTCATACTAATGCGCCGCGTCGGGGCTGTCAAGTGGGTGCACGGGTTCAGCGCCTATGAGAAAAATTGGGAGAGCCTCTGGGGTTGAAGATGCCTTGACTTCCGAGGCAAAAGGATTATCCTCAAAAGATCTATGACACGACGGATTGCGTTCGTTAACGAGAAAGGGGGAAGCTGCAAGACGACCCTGACAGTCAATGTGGGGGCGTATTTCGCTTTGACGCAGAGGAAAAAGGTCCTTATCGTCGATATGGATCCGCAAGGACAGGTGGGTAAGTCATTGGGGATCGATGTTCGGACCATGGATAAAAGCATTTATAACGTTTTAGCCAATCCCGATTTGGACCCTTCTGAGATGATCCTCTCTTCAAGGATCCCGGGTCTGGATCTTATTATTTCGAACAAAACCCTCGCCGATTTCCCTTTGATTATCGCCAATAGCGAGGATCGACATGTGCGGCTCAAATCGAAAATAGATACCATTCAAGGTTATGATTACATCCTCTTTGATTCTCCTCCCTCGCTGGGGTTGATCACATTGAACATCCTTCTTGCGGTTCAAGAGATTGTTATCCCCGTGTCATTGACCTATTTTGCTTTGGATGGGTGCGCCGAAATCTTGGACACGGTCCATCAGATCAGAACTAATTTCCATTACGATGCTCTCGAAGTGTCCCTTGTCGTCCCCACTCTTTACCGAAATACCCGAATGGCCAATGCGGTGTTGGAGAAGCTCAAGGAGCATATGGGGGGGAAAATTTCAAAAGCGATCTTGGGTTACAACGTGAAAATCGACGAGGCTCAAAGCCATGGTTTGACCATCTGGGAGTATAGTCCGGGTTCTTCGGGAGCTCAAACTTTAGCGGAGGTGGCTGAAGAAATTGCCTCTGTTGGAGCGCCTCGAGAACAAGCGCTCAACAAAATGGAGCGGCCCACCCTGTTAACTGCTTTTTCGTAATTTGCTTTCCTTGTTATTTCCAGTAAGACTTGCGAGAACCCGCACGATGGTGCTAACCGAAAATTGGTCTTTTTTCATCTCTTCATACTCTTCATCGATAATCCGACGAGAGATTCGGATTCCGTGTCGTAGAAAAATCTCTCGATAATGAGAGAAGCGCTCTTCCAGTTTCTCCCGAGTTTTCTTGAAGCCGTGTTCCGCGATGAGAATCCGGGCCGAGTATCGCATGATGTTGTAAAAGAACATCACGTAATCGGTTCGTTCCGGTTCAATTAAGATGATGTCCACTTCGGGGAATTTTTCGCTAAATTGCTCGATTCCATATTGAAGCCGAGAATGAAGAGCAATCCGAAAAACCTGGTCGAGGATTGTGAGAAGCCCACGTTGGCTCAGATGCCGAGGGGCATCCGCCGAGAGTGTGTGATGGGGGGCTTCTGGATTATTAAAGACAGGAACGAGAGGATTAATGCAGATGATAAGGTCCGCTCCATGGTGCATGGGAACATCCATGTGGACGGTTTTTAAAATCGAGCCATCGATGTAATCTCTTCCCTTGATGCGGACTGGTTTGTAGAGCAGTGGCAATGCGCAGGAGGCTGTTACTGCTTTAGAGATAGGGACATCTTTAGCGCTGGCCTCTCCAAAAATCATGCGTTCCCCCGTGTCGAGGTCGGTTGCAATGAGATAGAGCTCTTTATTCTTTGGAAGGGATCGAAAACTGTCTTCTTTTCCCATTCTGGAAAAATTCTCCCGAATGAATTTTTCAAGGCTGCCATTGTCGAAGATTCCAGAGGGAATCAAGTGATTCAATTGGAGCATGGAATCGTAGAGAGAGATGTCTCCTCGGTTCTTCCAGAAGGCGTCAAAAATTTGGTAGACCGTTTTGGGAGCGAGCAGCAGCTTCTCAAAAAGTTCAACGGTGTTGAGTTTGAAGATGCTCGATCGATTGAATGCGCCAAAATTGGAAGCCGCTCCAATGGAGGCCTTGAAAAGTTCCTCGGGGGTGACCCCAAAAGCCAAAGCCGATGCCACAACCGAACCCGCGCTCGTTCCGACAAAAATATCGAAATCGTTGACTCGCCGATTAACCAGCATCCCATCGAGCGCCTTCAGGCATCCGATTTCATAAACCCCGCCGGTCACGCCTCCGCCGGCGCAAATCAGGGCCACCTTTTTCTTGGAGTCGATCTCGCTTTTGAGATCACTCGGCGGCAGATTTTTTATCATTGTAGGGTTCTTGTTCGACTTCTTCTTGAGACTCTCGTTCAGAGCGAACCTTCGCCAGCTCTTCTTCCAGCTTGGCGATCTTATCTTCGAGTGTGCGGATTTCCGAGCGAATGATAGGAGCCTTCGTCACTTTATCGAGGGCCTGCGTCAAGTGCTGGTCCACTTTTTTTTGCCACTCGGAAAAGGTGTGCTGGTAATTATTCCAGAGTTCTTGGATGAGACCGGAACCCTGATCGACGGAAAGCGTTCCTCCTCGGACCAACTTTTGCAGATATTTTTCGATTTGCTCTCTGGCATGATGGACGGTATGATCTGTAGAAACAAAAAACTTCTCCATCAACTCCTGCACCGATTCCCCACCCGATCGGATAATTTTTCTCAGAGCTTGGATGGGAAGGATGCTCTTTTTCCGTTTCTCTTCTTCAAAGATAATTTGGGTGAGGGTGAGAGCGGTTAGATCTTCACTGGTTTTTGCGTTAACCACTTTGACATCGTACCCTTCTTGGATCATGCGGGCGATGTCATTGAGCGTCACGTAGCGGCTCTCATCCGTGTCATAGAGCTTTCGATTTTGGTACCGCTTGACGACTTTCTCCTTGATCATGGCTATTCATTAACACGGTGCGCCATTTTTGTCAAGAAGCAACAGAAAAAGTCGCGTCAACGTGTTGAAAGAGATTGCTTTTTTTCCCGGTAGATCTCTCTTTCCTCCAGCACGCGATCGAGGAGGGAGCGTGGATAGAGTTTCCCCGCGAATTGGTCCCACACCGGTCTCGTTTTTTGCGCGAAAACCTCTCGCTCGGAGGGAGTTAACTCTATTTTTTTTATTCCTTGTCGAAACATCTCTTCCAACGCGATGTCGCTGTCTTTTTGAACCTGGGTTGAGATTTCCCCACGATGATTGGCGAAGGTCTGGTTTATCACACGGACACTATCCGGCTCGATCTGATCCCAATTCTTTTTGTTTGCGGCTACAACCGCCAATTCATAACGCATGTTCAGAGGGGTGATATAGTTTACCTCGTTAAACCACTGCAGAGCTAAGAGGGGAAGAACTCCTGTCGGAATAACGGTAACCAGTCCTGTTTGAAGAGCGGAAAGGGCTTCGGGAACAGGGGTTGTAATCGGTTTAACTCCCAGAGCTTCCAAAGTTGCAATGGAAACCTCCTCTCCTGCCCATGCCCAAACCTTCTGCCGGCTCAGTTTCTCCGGAGTTCGAATCGGCATCTGACTGTTAATGTGAACGAAGCCTTGATGAACCCAGTCGATCAAATAAAGCCCTTTTTCTTCAAAGCGCTTCTCGAATTCAGGACGGAGTTGATTTCGCACGTACTCCGCTTCCTCCCAGTCTTCAAAGAGGAAGGGGAGATCGAACACGGCCAGTTCCTGCACCAGAAGTTTTGCTCCTAGCGAGGTGACAGCCACCACGTCGAGTTGGCCCAGGCGCAGTTTGCGCACCATGTCGGGATCATCCCCCATCACCCCTCCGGCATACATCTGGCTTGTGATTTGGCCCTCGGTTTTTTCTTCGATTTCCTGACGCATGCGGGTCCAGACTTGAAGCCAACTCGATCCCTCTGGCGCTAGAGTGGCAATCTTTATGACGTACTTAGAACTGCGGCTAGGTTCTGCCAGCAGATTCGTGGAGAGCAAGAGAAGAATGAAGGCAAACCGCAAAAGGTGTGTCATGGCCTTTTTCACCATGGCATAGATCGGTGTCAATTGTCAAAGGTTTTTGAATCAGATACTATCGGGCCATGTCATTAGGCCAAGAGGTTTTTGAAAAAGAGGCTCTAGGACATTTTCGCGCCCTCCTTCGCGTCAATACCACAAACCCTCCTGGCAATGAGATGGAGGCAGTCCATTATCTGGCCTCCCTTTTGGATCGAGAAGGAATTCCCTATGAAATCCTGGAACCCCAGCCAAACCGTGGAAGTATTGTGGCTCGACTTCAAGGAGATGGCTCTCTTCCCCCCCTTCTTCTAACCTCTCATCTGGATGTGGTTCCGGTCGAGCGTTCCGAATGGCGCTATGATCCTTTCGGTGGCGAGATTCAAGAGGGGTGTGTCTGGGGGCGAGGAGCGGTCGATATGAAGAGCATGACGGTTTTTGAATTGATGGCCTTTCTTCAGCTCAAGAGGAGTGGCGCAAAACTCAAGCGAGATGTGATCTTGGCTGCGGTTGCCGATGAGGAGGCAGGGATGGACTGGGGGATGAAGTGGATCTGTGAGAATCGGCCTGAGCTCGTTCGGGCGGAGTACGCGCTCAACGAAGTGGGCGGATTTAGCATTACCATGGGAAAGAGGCGGATCTACACCTTGCAGGTTGCGGAGAAAGGGGTTGCCTGGCTCAAGATGAGGGCTAAAGGGAAGCCAGGACATGGCTCCATGCCTCATGAAGAGAATGCGGTGGCTCGCTTAGCTCGCGCCATTGACAAGATCGATCGGAATCCGCTCCCACTCCATGTGACTGCGCCTGTTCGAAGTTTTATTAAAGACATGTCGAGGTTTCTTCCTTTTCCGTTGTCTATTCTGATTCACGGGCTTTTAAAACCGGCGACCAGCGAAGTCATCCGTCGATGGCTCCCGGCGGAGCGAAAAAAGTTCTTTTTAGCGGCCCTTCACAATACAGCGACTCCAACAATGCTGGAAGCGGGATCGAAGATTAACGTAATCCCCTCGAAAGCCGAGGCTTATCTCGATGGGCGCACACTTCCTGGAACAACCCACTCTCAATTTCTGCAAGAACTTAAAAAAATAGTAGGAGATGGAATCGAGTTTGAGGTGATCCGGCAGGGGCCTCCTCTCACTTTCTCTTCTTCGGGTCCTTTTGTGGATCTCGTGACTCGAATGATTCAAAAGTACGATCCTCAAGGGACGCTGGTTCCTTATTTGACGGTAGGCTACACCGATGCCAAGCCCTTGTCTGAGATCGGCGTCACAACTTACGGTTTCATGCCGATGAAACTTCCACCCGATCTTGTTTTCTCGGATCTTTACCACGGGCACAACGAGCGGATCCCCGTCGATTCGTTTCTGTGGGGAGTTCATCTGTTTTACGATCTTGTTCGAGAATGGGTCGCTTAAAAGGAGAATAATTGTGGACAAGAAGACAATGAAACGCGCAGGCTTATTTCTTGCTGTATGTGGGTTGTTGAGCCAAGGGACGGCGCAAGCCGAGTCTTGGGCCGATAAATTAAAGATCAAAGGGGATTTTCGCCTTCGGCATGAGATGATCGCTGAGCAAGATAAGGCTCAACGGGATCGCGAGAGGTATCGAGCTCGATTAGGGATCCTCGGCACA
The DNA here is from genome assembly GCA_016202395.1 of Deltaproteobacteria bacterium. Taxonomy (GTDB): domain Bacteria; phylum JACQOV01; class JACQOV01; order JACQOV01; family JACQOV01; genus JACQOV01. The sequence continues at coordinate 16,274 of JACQOV010000078.1, read as the reverse complement.
TTGTCAGAGGAACTGGAGGTAGGAATACAGTTCGCCAGTGGTGAGGCGAATCAGGATCCGGTTTCTACGAACCAAACTTTAACAGGCTCCTTTTCAGGAAAGACGGTTCGGATCGATTTGGCCTACTTCGATTATCGTCCAGGGGTTTTGGAAGGGTTTCGGGTTTCCGGCGGAAAGATTAGAAATCCGATGATCACTCTTTCGAGTTCCGATCTGATCTGGGATTTTGATCTTAATCCAGAGGGATTAACGGTGGGTTACACGCGCTACGGGATGATAGAGCCCTTCTTGAAACTCTCTGGATTCTCGATCCAGGAGAATGCTGCCGATGCTGACTCCGCTCTGTGGGCTTTTCAAGGAGGGGCAAAGGCCAAGGTGATTCCGGACAAGGCCTATGTTCTTGCGGGGCTCAGCTACTTCGATTATGCGAACGCGCAGAATAAGCCTATCTTCGGTGTGGATGCGACGAAATCGTTTGGGAACACAACGACGACGAGTGGTACAACCCTTCTTTACAGCTTCGATTACAATTTATTAGAGGCATTCTTAGAGTTGGGGTATCCATTAGGGGGGATCGACACGGCCCTCTTCTATGACTTCGTGACGAACCAGGATCGAGACATCAATAACGAAGCGTGGATGCTGGGATTGAATCTGAGCGGTCTTCTTGCGGAACGGAAATGGAAGTTCGGATACAACTACCGCAGGATCGAAACAGATGCCGTCGTAGGGGCTTTTAGTGATTCCGATTTCATTGGAGGGGGGACCAACGGAAAAGGGCATAAATTTTCGCTCTCTTATGACGTAACGAAAAACGTCACGCCAGCGATCGCCTATATCGATGCTGAGAAGAATATCGCGCCTGGGCAAAATGAGAAAGATTATGAGAGACTTGAAATCGATATGAACTTTAAATTTTAAGTGGATTCGTAAGAGGGAGATAGAGGGGGTTATCAATCTACGAAAAACGGGAAAGAATGTGGCCCGCCGTTTGCATGGCAACGCCCATGATCGTGATTTGAGGATTGACGCTCACGGCCGATGGCATCACGCTTCCATCGCAGATAAAGAGGTTTTTCACCTCATGGGTTTCGCACGTGGTTCCAACAACCGAGGTGTGGGGATCGGTCCCCATTCGACAGGTTCCTTGAGGATGGTTTCCCACAAGCACCAGCTGATTCCCCGCAACGGGATGACGGATAATCTTTTCAGTATCTTTAGCGTTCTCGATCACCTCGAGTCCAGGCAGATTACTTAACACCTTTCGGGCTCCAGCGGCGAAGTGAATGTCGGAGGTCATTTTAATAATTCTTTTTAATCGGGCGATATCGATCTCATTCAGACGATAGCCCAGAAAGGGGCGTCCATCCGGGCCCACGCGAACAAATCCACGGCTCGAATCTTCCACGAGCCCTCCCCAGCTCGCCATGTTGGGGAGCTGTTGCATCAACTCGGTGTGGGGGACACCGATAAAAGGGATCTGCAAGGCCATGATCTCGGGGGCAACCGTTGCCGTTTCTAGAACAATCCCCTCGCCATAAAAGTCAGAAACCTCGGCTCCTTGGGGAACCCCTTTCCAAAGGTGAACGGGCTCCTCATAGATCCCAATGGTTCCAACGGCGGGGTGAAGATGAAGATTCTCTCCGACCTGTTTGCTTTTCAGGAGCCTGTTTTTTTTGAGAAGCATCGGAGTTCCCACCGCGCTCCCTGCGAGCACGGTCACTTTGGAGCGAACCTCCACGGTATGAATGGGTTGCTTTGTTTTTGAATCGAGAACGCTGGCGCGAATCCCTTTCGCAATCCCATTTTCCACCAAAATCTCTTCCGCGCGGCATTCGGTGTAAACGGAGGCCCCTTTTTCGGAGGCAAGCGGAATATAGGTTTTTTCCATGCTCATCTTAGCGCCGCTTGGGCAGCCGGTGTGACACACACCACAACCGATGCAGCCTTTGGCGTTTCGCCGAATCAGCTTAGGGTTCATGCCCAAGGCCTTTGCCCCTTTTTCGAAGAGAAGATTATTCTTCCCGAGCGCAAACGGCAGGCTCGGTTGAATGGAGAGATCTTTTTCCAGAGTTTCCATGGCGCGATCCCACTTGGAATCCGCAAGTTCCTTCCAGCCGAACTGCTCGATCCACTCGGTCCTTTTTCGATCGGGGAGTCTAAAACAGATCCCAGAATTTACCGTAGTGGAACCGCCCAAACATTTTCCTTGGATAATGGTGATAAAGGCTCGATCGATAACACCGAGTGTTCCTCCTTCTTGGTAGTATCGTTCCGCCGCGGTGAGTTGGTCTTGCGTGAACTCGTGGGTTTGAACGTAGGGGCCTTCTTCAAAAACAATGACAGAACGTCCCGCGAGGGCGACTTCTTTGGCGACGACCGCGCCTCCCGCCCCTGAGCCTATGACGCAAACATCGGCTGTCTCTTTCCGGTCGGACTGGATATCACTGGCTTTAAAAATCATTGTTGGAGCATCCCGCGTGAAAAGTATTTCTGCGTCCCTTGAGATTCAATCGCCTCACCAATGCGGGTTAAGGCATGAGTGTAGGCAGCGATTCTCATGTCGATCTGCTTTTCTTCCTTTAATCGATAAACGGCGTGAAACTCACGCCCCATAATGGTTTGGAGTTTTTGGTGAATCTCTTCCAAAGGCCAGTAGTAGCCGGTTTTATTTTGCACCCATTCGAAGTAGCTGACGGTCACTCCTCCAGCGTTGGCCAAAATATCGGGAACGGTGAGGGTTCCTTTCTTGTAAAGGATCTCGAAAGCGTCGCTGGAGATAGGCCCATTGGCAGCTTCAATAATGACAGGAGCTTGAATCTGGTTCACATTTCTGAGGGTGATCTGGTTTTCTAAGGCGGCGGGGATCAATAAATCCACATCGAGCTCTAAAAGTTGTTCATTGGAAATGAAATCCGCATCGACCATTTCACACACCGTTCCTTTGCAATAGATTGCTTTGAGTTGGCGAGTTTCGTTTTTGGAATAGAGGAGGCTTGGGATATCAAACCCTTTGTCACTATAGATTCCTCCTTTAGAGTCGCTCACAGCGACAATCTTATAGCCATCCGCATGGAGAAGTTTAGCCACCGCTTGCCCTACATTGCCGAACCCCTGAACCGCCACTCGAATCTTTTGAGGGTTCCACTTCCGAATTTTCTCGAGTTCCTTGACACAGTAGTAAACCCCGCGCCCCGTTGCTTCATCGCGGCCGAGACTTCCTCCCAGCGGGATAGGCTTCCCTGTAATCACAGCAGGGACCCTTTGCCGGCGAATTTTGGAATATTCATCCATCATCCAACCCATGATCATGGCGTTGGTGTAAACATCGGGGGCCGGAATGTCGATCTCAGGGCCGATAAAGTCGGCAATCTCATGAATAAATCCTCGGCTCAATCTTTCCAGTTCTAAAAGAGAGAGATCTTTTGGGCTGACAATTACTCCCCCTTTGGCTCCGCCGAAAGGGAGTCCTGTCACAGCGCATTTGCAAGTCATCCAAAAAGCGAGCGCTTTGATTTCGCTCAGGTTCACATTAGGATGATAGCGGATCCCTCCCTTGGTGGGGCCCCGCGTGTCGTTGTGTTGCACACGGTAGCCTTCGAAAACATGAAGGCTTCCATCATCCATTCGAACGGGAATAGAGACTTGCAAGATCGCTTTGGGGTGTTTGAGAATTTCCACCGCTTCGGGATCGATGTTGGCGTATTTCAGGGCAAGGTCTAGATTCTGGATGGTGTCTTCAAAGAGATCTATGGACGTATTTTCTATTGCAGGAGAGATTTTTTTCACGAGTCTCATGGGGATTCTCCTATTTTTTAACAAGTTCTATAAAAGCCAATTCTCTCGCGCACCTTGGGGTGACGGTAGTAAGCGAGGCAGACCACCCCTTTCATCATAAGGAATCCCCCTCTTTTAAGACTCCAGGTGCTTGCTTCCCAATTCTTCATGTATTCCAACTGTTGTTCCGAAGAGAGGTGAGTAAACCGTTTTCCGTAAGTGAGCCGTGGGAGCGTTTCAAAGAGCCATAGAGCCGCTCCAATCATCCAACGCTTGAGTGCGGGGAGTCGTTTTGCGGCCCGATCTACTCCTTGAGTCACGTGGACCTCGCGAGCCGAGATTCCGATGGGGCTTTCTTTAGGGAAGAACCGTTCCGCAAATGCCTCCATGGTTCGATACTGTGTGGGGCTCAAGACTTCAAGGGGAGGTGTCTCCTGCATGGAAGGGTGGCAGCCTGTTGGAAAGGTGAGAGAAACAAGGCTCACACTTGCAGTTCCTACTCCTATTCGTTTTAAAAACTGTCTACGTGAAATGGCTTGATGTCCCATAGGTATAATGACCATAACACAGTTCATGAAATTCGAGCAAATGGAGGGGGCATACTCTCTTGTCAGGGATGGTGCGAGGCGTTATATTAACCTTCATGGAACTGACTAAAGATCAAATCGCCCGCTATAGCCGGCATCTGATTATGCCGGAGGTGGGCCCCGAGGGGCAGAAGAGACTCCTTTCGGCCTCCGTTTTAACCATTGGCGCTGGAGGATTAGGTTCGCCACTGGCTCTTTATTTGGCGGCAGCGGGAGTGGGGCGTATCGGCATTGTGGATCACGATGTGGTCGATTTTAGCAATCTTCAGCGTCAGATCATCCATCGAGAGGCCGATCTCAATCGCCCCAAGGTGGAGTCGGCCAAAGAGCGGATTAACTCCATCAACTCGGATGTGAAGGTCGAAACCTATCAGGAACGGTTGACGTCTGAAAATGCGATGGAGATCTTCAAAAATTACGATATTATCATTGATGGAACCGATAATTTTGCGACACGCTATCTTGTGAATGATGCTTGCGTCTTGTTAGGCAAACCGAATGTCTATGGGAGTATCTTTCGCTTTGAGGGGCAGGTCTCGGTTTTCGACGCCCATCGAGGGCCTTGTTATCGTTGTTTGTATCCAGAGCCACCTCCGCCCGGTTTAGTTCCGAGCTGTGCCGAAGGAGGAGTGTTGGGAATACTTCCCGGTATTGTTGGGACTTTGCAAGCGGCCGAAGCGATTAAGCTAATCCTTGGCAAAGGGGAGCCGTTGATCGGTCGACTTTTGGTGTTGAATGTTTTGGATATGGAGATTCGGGAGCTCAAGCTTCGGAAAGACCCGAATTGCCCCATTTGTGGAAAAAACCGAACGATCACGAAACTAATTGACTATGAGGAATTCTGTGGCATCGGACGAGGTCAAGAGGCTCCAGCGCCAGAGCCCAGCGGTGGAGTTGAGATTACCGCTAAAGAGTTAAAAGCGCTTTTGGAGAGTCCGCGGAATAACTTTGTGCTGGTCGATGTTCGTGAGCCGCATGAGTACGAGATCTGCAAGATTCCCGGAGCTACGCTTATTCCACTGAGTCAATTGGCAATGAGGGCGGAGCAGGAGCTCCATAAAAATGCTCAGATCGTCACTCATTGTCACCACGGGATGCGGAGCCTCAAAGGGCTTGAGATCCTTAAAAAGCTGGGCTTCAAAGATGTTCGCAGTCTTCAAGGTGGAATCGACGCTTGGTCGGCCGATGTCGATCCTTCGGTGCCTCGCTATTAATCTTCGTCTAAATTTTGGCTAAGGGAAGGAGACGAGCGAAACTTCTGGCTTCGCAGGCTTGCCATTGACCACGGTATCGCAGGCATCTCCGATTCCATCTTCATCCTGATCTTCTTGGAAAGGATTTTCTACGAGAGGGCAGTTGTCCTCACCATCGGCGATGCCGTCGTTGTCGTCGTCATCGTCACAAGCATCTCCTCTAGAATCCCCTTCTTTGCTGACGAAGATGTCACTCACGGAAGGAAGCTCTGAAGCCGTAGAGAAGAGAACCATTGCGGTCCCTTTGCTATCCACAGAAAGATTTCCTATTCCCAATCGGTTGAAGATTTCGGCGGCTGCCGTCTTTGCATCGTCGATAGAACCACTGCCATGGATCCTCTCAATTCCAACGAACACTTGAGCCATGCCGTCAAAAGTTTTAATGGGGAAAAGGGTGATTCCATGGTCAGTGTCTTCCACGTGAATATTCCCCAAGTCTTTTATGATGTTTGCTACGACAGCTTTAGCGTCATCGATGGAGCCGAGACCATGGGTCCTACGAACTCTGATAGAGGCTTTTGTGGCGCCGTCCACCGTTCCTAGAGGGACTAAAGTGATTTCCGTGTCATCGAGGTCGAAATCGGCGGCTCCTCCGAGAAAACGTTGAGCAACCTCTCTGGCATCCTCGATTGATCCTCGACCTTGGGTCCTATCTATGCCGACAAAGACCTTGTAAACACCGTTGAAGGTAGGTATGCCCACACTGAATCCGACATCGGTGTTGGTTTGATTCGGATTAGGAACGTACAAGCAGTTGTCGATGTCGTTGGCAACCCCATCTCCATCAAGATCATCGTCGCAACGATCTCCGACACCGTCGCCGTCCTTGTCTTTTTGATTTTTATTTTTGACGGTCGGACAGTTATCGTCTCCGTCAAGCACCGTGTCATCATCGTCGTCATCATCACAGGCATCCCCTAAGCCATCTCCATCGGTATCGGTCTGATCGTTGGCGACATCGGGGCAGTTGTCATCACTATTGGCAACACCATCTCCGTCCCGATCGTCGTCGCAAAGATCCCCTAAGCCATCTCCATCGGTATCGGTCTGATCGGTGTTGACGACATCGGGGCAGTTATCCGTATCGTCGGCAACTCCGTCTCCATCTCGATCGTCGTCGCAAACATTTCCAACACCATCTCCGTCCGCATCGGATTGATCCTCATTGGGAAGGGTGGGGCAATTATCGAGTTCATCGGCCACACCATCTCCGTCCCGATCTCCATCGCAGGGATCACCGATTCCATCTCCATCCGAGTCGACCTGATCACTGTTCGCTGTAAACGGACAGTTGTCAGAGGCATCCGTGACACCATCGTTATCATCATCAGTGTCACAAGCATCCCCTTCTTCATCACCATCGTTGTTGGCTTGATCCGCATTTGCAACGGTGGGGCAGTTATCGGCCAAATCTTCAACGCCATCAGCATCATCGTCAGGATCGCAAGCATCCCCTAAGCCATCTCCATCGGTATCGGTCTGATCATTGGCGACGTCGGGGCAGTTGTCATCACTATCGGCAACACCATCTCCGTCCCGATCATCATCGCAGGCATCCCCTAAGCCATCTCCATCGGTATCGGTCTGATCGTTGGCGACGTCGGGGCAGTTGTCATCACTATCGGCAACACCATCGCCATCTCGATCATCATCACAGGCATCCCCTAAGCCATCTCCATCGGTATCGGTCTGATCATTGGCGACGTCGGGGCAGTTGTCGTCACTATCGGCAACGCCATCTCCGTCCCGATCATCATCGCAGGCATCCCCTAAGCCATCACCATCGGCATCGGTTTGATCGCTGTTAGGTGTAGAAGGACAATTATCGTCGTCATCCGCAATGCCGTCGTTGTCGAAGTCATTGTCACAAACATCACCAACTCCATCGCTATCGGAATCGGTTTGATCACTGTTCGCTGTAAACGGACAGTTGTCGGAAGTATCGACAATCCCGTCGTTGTCGTCATCGTCATCGCAGGCGTCGCCTAAACCATCATTATCGGAATCGATTTGATCGCTGTTGGAAAGATCTGCGCAATTATCGATGTCGTTAGCAACACCATCCCCGTCTTTGTCGGTGTCACAGACATCACCCATTCCGTCGCCATCGGCATCGGCCTGGTTAGAATTGGGATCGTTGGGGCAATTATCCTGTTCATCGGAGACATCATCGCCATCCGAGTCCACGGCGGGAGGAACGTTATCGCACACATTGCCAATACCATTGGCATCGGAATCTGTTTGGTCCGTGTTAGGAGTATCGGCACAATTATCTGTTTCATTGACAATCCCATCTCCATCTCGATCCGGATCACAAACGTCTCCTAAACCGTCACCATCGGTATCTAACTGATTGGTATTGGATGTGTTAACGCAATTGTCTTCCAGATCTAGAATGCCATCTCCATCGGTGTCTGCTGCGGGAGCGGAGGGCTCAGGATTAACCTCATCGTTGCCTCCGCATGCGGAAAGCCCTAAGCTCAAGCTTAAGGGTAAAACCAAAGAAAACAATCTAAAAACGTTTCTTCCCGTTATCAACTTTTTCATTACCTTATCCTCCCTCGTATTTAGAGTGAACCCTACTTTTTAGAAAATTCCAGACCCAATGTTGCAAGAACCGTGCCAGTTTTTGAATCCATGACAGTAACCATCTAACCATTGGAAATATAAATGCTTTTTTTAAAGAGGTTTTTTGTTTTTGCAAAACGATCTGCCAAGTTTTTTTACACCCCTTTCAAGCTTTTTAGATCATAATTCCATGTTAGAAAAAGGTTTTTTGACTGTTAATTTTCTTTAACAGGTTCAAGTGAAGGCTCCTTCACATTTGCGTTCTACTGTTTTCTAGTCATGGACCAGGGATGAGTCACTTTTTTGACGAGTCGTCGAACCTTTTTCTCTAATTCTTCTCGGCTATTAGCATCCCATTTTGCCTTGTCGACCTCCTCTTTTTTTAGACGAATGGAGCGGCATTGCCCCCCTTTATCCACGATAAGCCGTACCTCTTTTTCTCGGGGACGATACGTCATGAAGGGATAGGTCTCCGGATCAATTTGGTGGACAATTTTCCGCAGGAAAGCATCGATTGGGTCAATTTCATGGTAATTGAAGGTGTTTGCGATCAAAAATTGCTCTGGTTCTCTAACAAAAGCACGCTGGCACCCTTCGGAACAAAACTCATAGTGCCCCCCACGATAATCGTACCTCAAGGATAGGCCTCTTTCCGGACTTTCCATTCCACAAACGGGGTCTTTCATAGGTCGGAGTCTATTCAACTTGTGGAGGGGATGTCAACCTGTTTATAATCCCAGTCTAACATGGATATCTACAAAAATCGGTTATGGGGTTTTGTGGCTTTTTCTTTGCTGCTCCACCTCAGTTTGATAGGATTATTAGGATGGAAAGATTCCAATACTTTACCTCAAGGGAGCCATGGGAACGGAGGGGAAGGGCTTTCTTATCTCCTTTTAGGAGAAGAGGAGGGGACCTCAGAGTTTCATGATGTTACCTTGAGTCAGCAACCTTTGCAGCGTTTTCTTTCCGTCTCTCCAGAGGCGCAACATTTAGGCGCTTCTACGGCTTCATCCCTCAGCCATGGAATTTCAGGGAAACCTGGAGATCCTTTAGGAGATCCGTATCTGACAGAAGTTTACGACCGAATTAATGCGGCTTTTGTGTATCCACGTCTTTCGTGGAGAAGGGGGGAGGAAGGGACGGTTCGTTTAGAATTGACCCTTGGAGAGGAGGGTCGCTTATTAGAATTAAAATTACTTCAAAGCTCAGGCCATGAATCGCTCGATCAAGCGGCGCTCCAAGCCACGGAGAAAGCAGCCCCGTTCCCTGTTCCACCCACTCGTTATGCGAATACGCCTCATACGATCTCGTTTGTTGTTTCAATTCGTTAAGTCGACTGCCAGCGGAGTTTGAGCTCGCGGGCGGCTTTGACCTCATCGAGGCGGCGAACCTTGGTACGGTGGGGGGCGTCTTTCAAAAGCTGTGGGTTGGTTTCAGCTTCCTTGGCGATAGCGATCATAGCTTGGACAAATTCCTCTACACTTTCAGGGGATTCCGTTTCGGTTGGCTCAATCATTAAAGCTCCACTCACCACCAGAGGAAAATAGATCGTTGGAGGATGAAACCCATAATCGAGAAGCCGCTTGGCGATATCGAGCGTCGTTATTCCATAGGTTTCCTGGTTTTTATCGGTGAAAACACACTCGTGCATGCAAGGTTCATGATCATAAGGGAGATGGTAATAGGGGCGGAGCCGTTCTCGAATGTAATTCGCATTGAGCACAGCGAGAGGCCCCACTTGGGCTAGGCCTTCGCATCCAAGAGTCCGAATGTAGGCATAGGCCCGAACCATCATCCCAAAGTTTCCGAAGAAGGAGCGAACGCGGCCGATGGATTGTGGCCGATCGAAATTCAGCGCGAAACCGGTCCCCTTTTTTACAATGCGTGGAATGGGTAAAAACGGCTCGAGCCCTTTTTTCACAGCCACGGGGCCAGAACCGGGGCCTCCTCCCCCATGCGGGGTAGAGAAGGTTTTGTGCAGATTGAGTTGAATCACATCGACTCCCATTTTCCCAGGTTTGCAGACCCCGAGCATGGCGTTCAGATTGGCTCCGTCGCAGTAAACCAGCCCTCCTTTGCGGTGCACGATCTCCGAGATTTCGAGAATCTCTTTCTCAAAAAGCCCCAGCGTGTTAGGGTTGGTGAGCATGACGGCAGCCACTTCTTCGTTCATCCGTTCGGCCACCGTTTTCGCTTCGAGGATCCCCTTCTTGCCGATAAATTCTTCCATGACTTCGTAGCCGGCTAACGCGCAACTTGCGGGGTTGGTCCCATGCGCAGAATCGGGAACGATCACCTTTTTTCTGGGATTCCCCTTTTGCTCATGATAGCGTCGAATAATCTTTAATCCCGTCAACTCCCCTTGAGCCCCTGCGGAGGGTTGGAGAGAGACGGCCTCCATTCCGGTAATCTCAGAGAGAAAACCTTCTAACTCCCACATCAGTTGAAGCGCGCCTTGAGCGAGTGTTTCTGGAACGAGGGGATGGAGGTGGGCAAATCCAGCGAGGCGGGCGATCTCTTCGTTCAATCGGGGGTTGTATTTCATCGTGCACGATCCGAGGGGATAAGCTCCAAGATCAATCCCATAGTTCCATTGTGACATGCGAGTGAAATGCCGGATCACCTGAGGTTCGCTTAGCTCTGGAAACCCTTCGATCTCTTGGCGAAGGTAGGCGGAAGGGATCCATCGCTCGATCGGTTGAGCCTCCACATCCAGCTTCGGCAGGGAATCGGCCCGACGTCCTTTCTGGCTCTGTTCAAAAAGGAGCGGTTCCTCTAATTGAAGCCCTGAACGTCCAGGACCCACTTTTTTCTCTTTGGTTTTTTCTTCCGGTTTTGACATAGGGTGGACTCTTTCCTTAAAGGATGTCAGTGAAGGGGTCAGCTCAGGCATGACGAGCTCCTTGTAGATACGTTTCTTTCCAATTTTTCCATGCCTCTTTAGGGGTTGTTTCGGTCACGGTCACTAAAAGGTGGTTTTGAAACTGCGGATAGAATCGGCCGAGGTCGAGACCTCCTACAATCCGCTTTTCAAGAAGTCGTTGGAGCAAGCGGTCAACATCGGAATCGATTCGGATGACGAATTCATTAAAGGTGGAGCCTGAAAATGGAAACTCAATTCCTGGCAGTTCTTCCAACTCTTTTCGGAAGGCCGAGGCCCTCTGAAGATTTAAGAACGCTAGATCCCGCAGCCCATTTTTCCCCAGCGTTGCAAGATAGATTGTCGCGGCCAGAGCGAACAGCCCTTGATTCGTGCAGATGTTCGAGGTGGCCTTCGCGCGGCGAATGTGTTGCTCGCGAGTGGCCAGCGTGACTACAAAGGCGCGATTTCCCTCTCGATCGATCGTTTCACCGACCAGACGCCCCGGTATCTGTCGGACAAAAGATTTTTTACTGGCGAACAATCCTAAGTAAGGCCCCCCGAAGCTCAACGGGATTCCAAAGGCTTGGCCCTCTCCCGTGACAATGTCGGCATCAAAGGCCCCCGGCGGTTTCAAAAGGCCCAACGAAGTCGGCTCTGTCACCGCAACGATAAAGAGCATATTCGATTCATGGGCTATTTTTGCCCATCGATCTAACGGTTCCACCACGCCGAAGAAGTTGGGGTATTGGACGATCAACGCGCTGGCAGGTTCTCTTGTGGCTGCCTTCAATTCCTCTTCGTCGAGGGCTCCGGATCGGTCCCATCCGATTTCCACAAGCTCAGTCCCTAGATGGGTTGTGTATGTCTGGAGGGTTTCGCGATATTGCGGGTGCAACGATTTGGCGACGAGGACTCTTGGAATTTGTTGGATTCTCATGGCCATGAGCGCCGCTTCTGCTGTGGCAGAGGCGCCGTCATACATCGAGGCGTTAGCGATCTCCATCCCAAAGAGTTGGCAGATTAAAGTTTGAAATTCAAAGATGGCTTGGAGAGTCCCTTGGCTCACCTCCGGTTGGTAAGGGGTGTAGGCCGTCATAAATTCGGATCGGAGTAAGAGCTGCGAGATGTGGCTGGGAATATAATGCGAGTAAGCCCCGGCTCCTAAGAAGAGGGCGTAGCGATCGGTCGATCCATTTTGAGCCTCCATCTTTTTCATCGTTTCAAGAAGCTCCGGTTCCGAGATCGCTTCCGGGATCTGGAGCGCCCCTTTTTCGAGAAGGGGAGGAGGGATCTCCTTAAAAAGATCTTCCAGCTTCGAGAGCCCTAACGTTTTGAGCATTCGATCGATCTCTTCAGAAGTATGCGGGAGATAGCGCATCTTAGGCCTTCTCCTCTTGAACGTATTTTTTGTAATCCTCTACATTCATCAGATCGTCAAGATCCGAAGGGTTGGCAACCTCCATCTTCACCATCCACGCCTTTCCATAGGGATCTTGATTGATCTGCTCCGGTTTTCCGTTGAGAGCAGAATTCACCTCGACCACCTTCCCATTCACCGGAGCCAGGATCTCCGAGACCGCTTTCACCGATTCCACAACGCCGAGCGATTTGGATTTTTGGATCTGTTGTCCCACCGCGGGGAGCTCTACGTAGACGATGTCGCCAAGCTCTTCCTGGGCGTGATCGGTGATCCCGATCGTCCCCTGTTTCCCTTCGAGCCGGATCCATTCATGGTCTTTGGTGTATTTTAAGTCTGCTTGCACATTCATTTTCGCCTCCAGAGCAATTTCCTCTCCCCTTTGGGGAGAGGATTAAGGTGAGGGGGATTTTTCATTCAATGTATCGTAGATTGTTTGTTTTACCCCTTCAAAATTTGTAAAAATTTCATGATTACTAAATCTTAATAGTTTAATTCCATTTTTTGACAAGAGTTCTGTTCTTTTTATATCTAATGCTTGGTTTTCCTCGTTGTAATGTTGTCCTCCGTCGGCTTCGATGCCTAATTTATATGCCGGAGAATAAAAATCGATTACAAAATCCCCAACTGGAAATTGCCTTCTAAATTTTATTCCTTCAAATTGTCGATTTCTTAGAATGAACCAAAGCTTTTTCTCGGCATCGGTTTGGTTTATGCGGAGAAGTCTACTCAACTTAGTATTTTTCCTAATCATCCCCCTCATCCTGACCTTCTCCCCAAAGGGGAGAAGGAAATTAAGTTTTTTTTCGGACGTGGGTGGGCCAGAAAGGGGGTTTTACCCTTTTGGCTGCCACCGGTCGGTTTCGAATTCCAATCGAAAACTCCTTCTCCCCCTTCAAAAATTCACTCCGCGCCCATCCTAATGCAATCCCTTTTTTAAGGGAAGGGGAGTGAGTGCCACTCGTGATCTCCCCCACTTTCTGTTCCCCCATCAGAATCGAGTAACCTTCTCGAGGGATCCCCTCCGTTGTTTCCAGCCCGATGAGCTTCCGAGCAATCCCCTCCGCTTTCTGTTTCTCCAAGGCCTCTTTTCCAATAAATGCGCCTTTGTCCCAAGCGATCGTCCAGCCCACACCAGCCTCTAGAGGGGTAATGGTATCACTCAACTCGTGTCCGTAAAGGGGATACCCCATTTCTAACCGAAGAGTATCCCTTGCGGCAAGTCCCACCGGTTTTAGACCCTCCTTTTGGCCGGCCTCTAGCAGCGCATTCCAAAGGGAAAGCCCTTTCTCCTTAGGGATGTAGAGTTCAAAACCGTCTTCTCCGGTGTAGCCGGTTCGCGCAAGAATAACAGGAACGTCGGTGACACGGCATTGCGCAAATTGGTAGTAATAAAGGTTGTTGAGCAGAAATGGGGTTAAGGGTTGAAGAATTGCCACAGAGCGAGGTCCTTGAAGCGCCAGTTGTACCCAGTTGGGGCTTTCGTTCAAAACCTCCGCTCGATCCCCGATTTTGGATTGGATCCACTCGAAATCTTTTTCAATATTGGAGGCGTTCACACAAAAAAACCATTCATCTAGAGCGATCCGGTGAAGAAGGACATCGTCCACAACTCCCCCGGATTCACGGCAGAGGGGGGTGTAGAGAACCTCCCCTTCTTTCAGCCGAGAGGCATCGTTAGGGATGAGTCTTTGCAGAGCCTCCAGAGAATTTTCTCCCGTGACAAAGATCTCCCCCATGTGGCTTACATCGAAGAGGCCTGCAGCCTCGCGCACAGCCTGATGCTCCGCAAGGGTTCCTTCATAACGAACCGGCATCTCCCAACCTGCAAACCCCACTAACTTGGCTCCCAATTTTTGATGAGCTTCAAAGAGAGGCGTTCTTTTTAATGCCACTTCCGTCATAGAGATTCCGCAATGGTGAGAATTTCTCCAACCAAATCTTCACGTCCAATCGTCATGAGGTGAGCTCCTTGACAGAGCCCTTTTAAGAATTGGATTTGCCGAGCCGCGATTTCCATCCCTTTTCGCAAGGGATCGGTTGCGCCCTCCAGCTCTTTTATTAAAGCCTCTGGAACTTTCACTCCAGGAAGATTTTGGTTGATAAAGTTTGCCATTTTTACCGATTTAAGAAGAATGATCCCTCCGATAATCGGCACTTTTAAAGGAGCCGCTTTCTCCATGAATCGTTCAAATTTGTCGAATTGATAAAAAGCCTGCGTTTGGAAAAATCGAGCTCCTGCCTCAATCTTTTTCTCCATCCCTGGAATATGTTTGTCTAGGGGAGCGCCTGGATCGGCCGCAGCCCCTGGGAAGAGGTCGGTCTTGCCTTCTAAGGCATTTCCCATCAAGTCTTTCCCGGAGTTGAGCTTCGCAATGACGTTCAGAAGATCTCCGGCCGAGTTTAAATCATAGACCTCTTTTCCATCGGGATGATCTCCATTTTTAATAGGATCTCCCCAAAGAGTGAGGATATTTTTAATCCCTAAAGCGGAGGCGGCCAACAGATCCGATTGGATTGCCATCCGGTTTCGATCTCGGCAGGTAATCTGCATAATCGGATCGACCCTTTCCTGGAGCAGAGCGACACAAGCCCCTAAAGGGCTCATCCTCATCACCGCCCGATTGTTGTCGGTCATGTTGATGGCAACGATTTTGTTTTTAAGTTTTTTTACTTTTTCTAAGGTCGGACCTAAATCAGTCCCCTTGGGAGGGCTGAATTCGCAGGTGATGACAAATTTTCCGGAACTTAATTCTTCGCGTAATCGCTTCATGGGTATTGGGCTGCTTTCAGAGTGTTGTGAAGGAGCATCGCCACCGTCATAGGACCCACTCCTCCAGGGACTGGGGTGATAGCTCCGGCGCGCTCTTTGGCTGTTTCGAATTCCACATCGCCCGTTAAAGTTTTATCTTCCAAACGATTGATTCCTACATCAATCACCGTAGCTCCAGATTTAATCCAATTCCCTTTTACCAGAGATGCCTTCCCAATCGCAACCACTAAGATGTCAGCGCGTCGAGTCACAGAAGGAAGATCCTGGGTTCGCGAATGGCAAATGGTTACGGTGGCATGGCGTTGCAGAAGCATGGCAGCCACCGGTTTCCCCACGATCGTGCTTCGTCCCACGATAACGGCCTCTTTCCCTTGAATCGCTACCTTTTCATGTTCAAGAAGCCGAATGATTCCTAAAGGAGTGCACGGTTCGAAAATGGGCTCTCCTGCGAAAAGTTTTCCTAAATTAAGGGGATGAAAGCCATCGACATCTTTTCTAGGATTCACCCGTTCCAGAATTATTTTTTCAGAAATAGAAGAGGGGAGAGGCAATTGAACCAAGATCCCGTGAATTTTGGGGTTGGCATTGAGATCATCGATCCGCTTTAGAAGCTCTTTTTCAGTAACGATGGCAGAGAGCCGATGCTCTTCTGAATAGATCCCTGCCTCTTCACACGCCTTTCTTTTCGTTCGGACATAAACCTGAGAAGCAGGGTTATCTCCGACCAAAACCGCAGCCAATCCGGGAACAATTCCTTTTTGATCTTTCAGCTTCTTGACGGCTTGAGCGATCTCGTTTCGGATCTCTTGAGCGATCTTTTTCCCATCAATAATATGAACCATCCGTTCACTCCGTAAAGAAAAATCGCAGTATACTGAAATGGTTTCAACTCCGCAACACGGAAGATAAGGGTTTGTGGTAGACCAATGAAAATGTCCTGTTAACAGATCAGTGATTTTGTCCTGATAATCCTGTTTTCAAACAGGAGGAAAGGATGAAAATCACTATGAAAGATGAGCAGAGAATCCATATC
>JACQOV010000076.1 GCA_016202395.1 Deltaproteobacteria bacterium | reverse complement strand
GAAGATTCCAAGAGCATTGTAAACTAATTTTAACAGGTCTTTTGGGGGATAATAGATAACCCGTTGTTTTTAATCATTTTTTAGTGTGAAGGTTTCTTACAGGGGAACTGTTAAGGAAAATACACACTTTTGAGTTCTGGTTGAGAAGGTCCCATTTCTGAAAGGCTGTTCAAAAAGCTCCAGATGCAAGGCGCCCGAGGAGGCCCGACCGAGGCGTACTTTGTAGGTACGCCGCAGGGAGTGGCCGACGAGGGCAACGCAGCAGATGGACTTTTTCAACAGCCTTTCAGTCGATAATTTCTAAGGTATACCGTTTGTCCGTCTTACCACTGGCAGCTGCCAGTAGCGTTCGGATGGCCTGGGCATGAGATCCTTTCTTCCCGATAACCTTCCCAACGTCCTCCTTAGCCACTTGAAGTTCGAGGACGGAGGTATGTTCTCCTGAGACCTCTCGAACCTTCACATCTTCCGGTTTATCGACCAGCGCTTTCGCGATCATTTCCACTAGATCTTTCATCGGTGCCACCTCCATTTCCTAGTCGCGTCCACTCCTCCTTTTCCAAAGTTTGAGGATTGCGGATACACGTAATGGGTCCATGCTACCATTACTTTTGAGGCGCTGCAAGTCAATTCGCTGTAGATGTGGTAAAGTGGGGGTGCAGCGATGGTGGTCATGGTCATTTATGTCAAAGCTCCTCGGCCTGGGCAAGTCAAAACCCGACTCTTCCCCGTGCTTCATCCCGCGGAGGCCGCTGAGGTCTATCAACTCTCCCTGCAAACGGTTGTGGAGCAGGTGGAGTCCTTGGGCGCGGTTCACTCTCAGATCTGGACCTTTGGAGAGGAGGATCAAAACTATCTCGAGGCGTTGTTTCCACATCGATCTTTTCGTACACAAACTTCAGGGGATCTCGGTGAGCGGATGTGGCATACCTTCGCTACCCTTTTCCAAGAAAAGGAGGGGCCCGTTTTTATCCTCGGCTCCGACGCCCCGACCCTTCCGACGGAATTTCTTCGGCAGGGGATCCAACTCATAAAACAGTACGATTGTGTTTTAGGTCCCACTCGCGATGGAGGCTACTACACCCTCGGACTGCGGCGGATCGATCGCAAAATTTTTCAGGGGATCTCTTGGAGTCAATCCTCGGTCCTATCCGAGACGGTTGCCCATCTGAAATCGCTGGGATGGTCTTACCAACTGTTGCCGGAATGGTATGATATTGATCGTCCCGAGGATTTGACGCTGGCCTGGCAGGATTTAGAAAACCTTCATGAAAGGACACGTTATCAAGAAAAACTGCGTGTTTATTTACAGAATATAAAAGGAGAATGTCATGGAGCTTCGTGAGAACACAGTTTTACACACCCCAAAGCTGCGACATTTTACGAGAGAAGGGATTGAATTTTTTATTGACGCCAATACCCCCAATTGGGTTGCTACCGATGATCGAGGGGCCTTTATTCTCTCCTGTTTGCAAGAGCGCATCCCTTTCGGCTCGATCCTTAGAAAATATTCCGAGCGATGGAACGAAGATTCTCCGAAATCTTGGTTTCATGTTCACACCTTTGTGAGCGAGGCGTTGCGACATCGAATCGCGGGGTCTTCTCCGTTCCCAGAGAATGGTTATCTGGGACGAGAGCGTTATCTTCAGTTGTCGCAGCTACGCGAATTTTGGGTGCACGTGCACAATTTCTGCAACCTAAGTTGCTCTCATTGCCTGGTGGGTTCTTCTCCCCACGGGGATCGTGGCCTCCCGATGAAAGATTTAAGGAGGCTCCTCGATGAGGCTTACTCGCTAGGGGCTCGACGTTTCTATTTTACGGGGGGCGAGCCTTTGGCTCGAAAGGAGATCTTTGATCTCGTCGAAGAGGTCACGCGCCTGAAGGCCTCCGAGTTGATCATCCTCACCAACGCGACCCTATTTTCGGAGGAGCGCCTCAAAAAGCTCGATGCTTGCGATCGAGAGAGACTTTTTCTTCAGGTGAGTTTGGACGGGACCACCTCCAGCGCCAACGATCGCCTTCGAGGAGATGGCACGTTTGAAAAAATCTTAGAGGGAACCCAGAAAATAACCGCTCTGGGTTTTACCACCTCCCTCACCGCCGTTGTCACCCAAAGTAATCTTAAAGAGTTGGAACAGCTGCCCGAGTTAGCGGCCCGCTGCGGCGCTCGTTCCGTCCATTTGATGTGGATGCATCGGCGGGGTCGGGCCATGGAGAGATGCAGGGATCAGTTTCCAACAGTTCAAGCGTTGATAGCGCTGTGTCGTGAGGTCAAAAAAGGGGCCGATCAAGTTGGGGTTTTGTTCGATAACTATGCATCGATTCAGCAACGGATCAATGCTCCGCGCGGGACCCGATTTGATTTGAGCAATGCCTGTTGGGAGAGCCTCTGTCTTTATTCCGATGGGAAACTCTACCCTTCGGCCGCATTGGCGGGGCATCCTCCTCTTGTCTTAGGCGATGCGTTGCAGGATGGGATCGAAAAGGTGTGGAAAGAGAGCGCTATTGCGCAAAAGATTCGGCAAATTTCGCTCATTCAGAAAAGAGGGCTTAATGGCGATGGGCTCCACTTTTTGACTGGGGGTGGCGACATCGAACATTCCTATTTCTATGGCGAGCCGATGGAAGGGGAGGGGAATTTTCTCGCCGAGGATCCCTATTACCCCGTTTATGCCGCGATGGCTGAGGAGGTGATGGTGGAGCTCGCGAAGCGCCGCAAAGAGATTTTCAATGGCCTGTCGGGCTACAACCCCCCTCTCTTTTTTCATGCGATGGGGGAAGGGGCCATGGCGTGTGGCATCGAAGAGGGGGCGGTCTCCGTGGATCGCGAGGTGCAAACCGTTCATTCCAATTGCGTTCTCTCGTTCGATGTGGAGAGGCCTCACAAAGTGGTGCAATCCTTTTATGGAAAGGCTGCCCAGATCCCTCAAGCCGATCTCTGTTGCCCAACAAACTACCCCGCCGAAGACACTTTGCATATTCCAAAAGAGGTGTTGGATCGATTCTATGGTTGCGGTTCTCCCGTTTCATTAACCGGATTGAAAGAGGGGGAGACGTATGCCGATCTTGGCTCAGGGGGAGGGATTGATTGCTTTATCGCTGCGAAGAAGGTGGGCTCCAGAGGAAAGGTCTTTGGAATCGATATGACCGATGAGATGTTGAAGGTGGCGAATAAAAACAGACCGCGGGTGGCGCAAGCGCTCGGTTATGATGGGATGGAGTTTCGCAAAGGCTTTCTTGAAAAAATCCCTCTCTCGGATCAAGCGATCGATTGTGTCACTTCCAACTGCGTGATTAATCTTTCTCCCGACAAAAAAGCGGTGTTCGCCGAAATCTGGCGGATCTTGAAAGATCACGGCCGATTTGTGATCTCCGACATCGTGTGTGAGGAGGAGGTTCCTCTTCACCTCCGCGTGAACGAACATCTTTGGGGGGAATGTTTAGCAGGAGCTCTCACCGAGGGGGAGCTGTTTTCTTTTCTCGAGCAGGCGGGGTTCTATGGAATCGAGGTTTTGCAGAAGAGTTATTGGAAAGAGGTTGAAGGCTATCCTTTCTACTCGGTGACGGTGCGGGGATACAAATACGAAAAGAAAAAAGGATGTGTTTACATCGGTCAAAGAGTAATTTATCATGGCCCTTTCACGGCGGTGATGGATGAGGAGGGGCACCTCTTCCCGCGCCATGTGCCGGTAGAGGTTTGTACCGATACGGCAGCCAAGTTGAGCGCCGCTCCGTATAAAACGGTTTTCACAGTGACCGATCCGACAAAGAAAATTACAGAGATCAACTCCGAGGGGTGTTGTACTCCCGGTGGAGGGTGTTGTTAGTGGAAAGAAAAAAACTCGCATTGGTGCTTGCCGGTGGTGGCATCACAGGGGCGGTTTATGAGCTCGGTTCCCTTCGAGCCCTTGACGATGCCTTTGGGGAGACCGGCTCTGTTAACCACTTCGATCTCTATGTGGGAACAAGCGCGGGGTCGGTGGTCGCCTCTTTTCTTGCTAATGGGATTCACCCAGAGATTGCTGTCAAGGCCATGATGGAGGGGGCAAAGGATCTCCTGAATTTTCAGCGAGAGGATGTCTATCGCCCTAACTACAAGTTTTTGTTTCGCACCATTTGGTCTACACTGCAAGCCCTTTCTCTCTATCCTTTTAGAAAAATCTATGATCGAGGCCATGCGCGAGGCCATGCTCGCGGAAAGATCTCGGCTGAGAGCGTTTTGGATCTGGTCGAAGAGAAGCTCCCCTCCGGAATCTTTCGCCTCGATCATCTGGAGGCCTACATTCGGAGGATTCTTTCGGCGGAAGGGAGGGCCAATGATTTCCGCCAATTGAAACGCGAGCTTTATATTCCCGCAACAGAACTGGACACCGGAGAGCGCTGGGTTTTTGGCGATGAGGGATTGGATGAGATCCCTATTTCTCAGGCCGTTGCCGCTTCCAGTGCCATCCCGATCTTCTTTCAGCCCTATCGGATCCAAGAGCATGATTTTGTCGATGGGGCTGTGAAGCAGATTGGGAATATCGATATTGCCATCGCAAAAGGGGCCTCCTCAGTTTTGGTGATCAATCCTTTGGTTCCGATTTATAACGATCGTTCTCGCGTCTGCATTCCCCTGCGCGATGGACATTGCGCGCGAATTATCGATCGCGGCCTCGTTTCCATTTTCAACCAATCGGCCCGAATCAATCTGCATGACAAACTCCACCTGGGATTGGGTTATTTTCAATCCAAATATCCTGATGTGAAGATCGTCCTCCATGAGCCGAGCCGGCTCGAGGCGCCGATGTTTCTCAAAAACCCCATGACGTTTCAAGCCCGCGCGGAGCTGCTCGACTATGGCTACGCTTCTATGAAGGCCCAGCTTCAAAAAGAGTGGGACCGGTTTCATGAATTTTTTGGTCGCCATGGGATCCAACTCCAGGAGAAGGGTGTTTTTGGAGACAAAGGGAGAGAGGCCTTTACTACACCGCCGCCCCAAGAACAAGAAGAGGTGGATTTATTTCATCGTGGTTAGCGTCGTTATCCCCACTTTGAATGAAGAGCGTGAGATCGAGGGCTGTTTGCAATCGGCTCTTGCGTTGAGCGATGCCGTCGAGGTGATTGTGGCCGATGGAGGAAGCTCGGATACCACACTCCAGAGGATCGCGCTTTTTCCTCGGGTTCGGTGTGTGCATGCTTCAAAAGGGAGATCTCAGCAGATGAATGCTGGCGCGGAGGCGGCTTCAGAAGATATCCTGCTTTTTCTTCATGTCGATTGTCGATTGCCTTCTAAAACTTCCAAGCTCATTCAGAAAGCGTTAGAGGATTCACGAACCGTGGGAGGTTTTTTCCAAGCTCATCTGGATCATCCCGATTTTCGTTTTAGATTGTCCTCGACTTTGCTCAATCTTCGGGCCAACAGAACCGGTGGAGCCACTGGCGATCAAGGGATCTTTGTTCGAAAAGGGATTTTTGAGAGGCTCGGTGGATACGCCAACATTCCACTTTTTGAGGATCTTGATCTGATGCGCCGGATGAAAAAGATCGGTCGGGTTGCTGTGATCGATTCCCCCATCCGGATCTCCCCGCGCCGCTGGTTGGAGCGCGGCTATTTTAAAACCCATCTTCTCATGTGGGGACTTCGTCTTCTTTACCTTGCCGGTGTCCCACCTCGCTATCTCGTCCGTTTTTATTAGTTTTTGTGTAGATTTGTTCACAGTTTGTCCAAAAAAATTCACACCACGTTAAAACTATATAAAACAACAAGTTAAACAAAATAGGCCAAAATTTGTTAAAAATAATTAACGCCTAGCGCAATGCGTTAAAATGACCCTATGGATAATTTCTTTTTATTATCATCATGTTAGAGAAATGGCCCTTTTTGGCATATTTTTTGCATTAAAAATCGCTGGAGGGAAAAAAATGAAGCTTAAATATATTTTGTTAGGAACCGTTCTTTTAGGGGTTGCCTGCTTTCTGCCGAACCCCGTAGAGTTCTTTTCTCCCGACGAGGGGGAGGTCTTCTATGCTCCCCTGAAGGTGCCGTTGGACGTTGACATCGATTGTGGCATTGACTGGGAGAGTTGTCGACGATATTTAGGGGAGGATGATCCGACGAGCCCTTATTACGATTATTGTTTTTCCCCTGATTCGATCTATGTGACGTTGGAGCAAGGATCCCGATCTGCCAGAATTTCCACTCGAGAATTCACGGTGGAAGTTCAGGAAAGTGACGGAGAGGTCAATGGCGCGAGATTGAAGGCTAACATCGATCCGCTAGACTTCCAAGGATTTACTTATGGGGAGATGGTTCTGCAATTCCATGTGGGGCTCATTCCTACGGTGGCCTCTCCCACAGGGTGTAGTCGGCTCTACGATTTTGAAGATGAAGTTGGGTTTGAGTATCTCGAGTGGGAACCTCAGCCGCTTCCTTAAGCGGAGGGGGTTTTTGTGGGAGAGTAAGGGGTTCGGGGAGCGGCCGTTTGGGCAAGTTCCTCGATCCCCAGGGTTTTAAGTTTGTAAAGAAAAGTGGTGCGGTTGAGACCCAAAAGCTCAGCCGCTTTGGTTTTGTTTCCGCCGGAGCGTTGCCAAGCCTCCTCAACCAATCCCTTCTCGACGTTTCTCATCTGATCCTCCAAAGAGAGTTCGCTGTTTTGGGCATGGGTCGGAAGGTCTGTTTTCTTCCTTCCCGTTCCCTGGCTCAAATATCGGATAAAATCTTCTTCCTTAAGGATCTCGCCTTCTCCCAAAACGATGGCTCTCTCAATGAGATTTTCGAGCTCCCGCACGTTTCCAGGCCAACGATATCCGCGCAGATAATCGAGAGCCGTATCCTCGATGCGGCAAGCATTCTTCCCCGTTTCTCTATTGTATTTTTTCATAAAATGGAGAACCAAAGGATAGAGGTCTTCTCGCCTTTCTCGGAGAGGGGGGATATCGATCGAAATCACGTTGAGCCGATAAAAGAGATCCTCGCGGAATCTTCCCTCTTGAATTAATCGCTCCAAACTCTGATGAGTTGCGGCAATCATGCGAACATCCACACGAAGTGTTTTCGTTCCTCCCACGCGCTCAAATTCTTTTTCTTGAAGAACGCGCAAGAGCCGCACCTGCGTGTCGAGGGGAATATCCCCAATCTCATCCAGGAATAAGGTGCCACCATCGGCCAGCTCGAACCTTCCTTCTTTTCGCATAAAGGCTCCAGTGAAGGCCCCTCGTTCATGGCCGAACAGCTCACTTTCCAGCGTCCCGTGAGGGAGGGCGGCGCAATTCACGCGGATGAAAGGTTTATCTTTGCGAGGGCTATTGAAGTGAATCGCTCGAGCGATCAGTTCCTTCCCTGTTCCATTCTCTCCTCGGATTAAAACGACAGAGGAGGTGGCGGCCACTTTTTCGACCTTCTTTAAAACTCCTCGCATCACGCTCGAGGACCCCACAATCTCCTCGAAATTAAATTGTTCATGGAGTTCTTGTTTGAGGTAAATGTTTTCTTTGAGGAGTTTTTCTTGCAGGATCAGAATTTGTTGTTGTTGCGACTCGATTTTTCCTACCTTTTCTCGAAGATTTTGGTTGAGGTTTTCGATCGTCTGATGAGATTTTTGCAGAGCCTCATAGGCGCTCGCATTTTGCAAAGCGATTGCGGCTTCATTGGCAAGGGTCGTGAGGGCCTCCATCTCCTTCGAGGAGTACAAATCGTTAAAACTTTTTTCTCCGAGCGCGATCCATCCTAACAGCTCCTTATTGTAAAGGAGAGGGAGTATGACTTCCGCTTCTAATTTTTGCATGCGGTCTAAGATCGTTTCTTTCCATTCCTGCGGAGAACGAGGGTCATTCTCAATTTGATAACGAATCAGGGGCCTCTTCCCTTCCACCAGAAGGCTTGGAATCAGAAGATCTGACACCAGCGTGTTTGCAGGGAGTGGATGGGGATAGACTCGTTGAAAGGCAACGGGCAAGGTCTCTTCCAAGGGGTGGACATAGATCGCCACCTGTGAGATCGGGAGGGCTTTTTTGAGAGTTTCGGCAATGGCTTCAAAGAGTGGGTCGTAGGTATGGAATGTAAGGATTTTTTCTCCGAATTCCTGGATGGCTTGCCGATAGCGATGCTGATCCCGGTAGAATTTTCGGTCGATCAACTGCCGTATCCCTTTCTCGATGGGGGAAACTACAATGGCGATCGCCAGAGTGGCTCCGATGTAAGTCCAGGGGGAGGGATTTTCCATGATCTCTCCCAATCCATGACTCAAAAAGGCGACAAGGGTTAGATAGAGGAGGAGAGCGATGGTGCTCACGATCAGATAAATGATTCCTCGAGAGATCAGAAAGTCGACGTCCATCAATCGATATTTAAAAACGGCGGGAACAATGGCCAGCGAGATCATGAGATACTCCGCGATCATCGAGGGAGGAAGCCCAAAATAGAAGTAGGAAGTGAGCCCATAGTTTTTAATGTGGATCCAGGCGACGAAAGGAAACCACATAGCAAGGATTCCCCCCGCTAACATCCATTGGAGCTGTTTTCTCTCGAGAAACGATGCGGTTCGCAGATACCGGATCCAAAGGGTGAGGGAGCAGAAGATCCAATAGAGCGTCCAAGGGATGAGAATCCATAGGGAGAAGGCCACGATTTTTTGCGCATAAAAAAGATCGTTGCCGCCCATGGCGGCGGCGTTGAGAAATTTTTGATAAAGGTAAAGATACGTGGGCGCTTGGATGATAGAGAGAAGGTAGATGAAAGGGTAAAGGTAGCGCCTTTTGGCTACGAATTCTATCTCTTTTGGAAATGTCAGAACAAAGTGGAGGATGAAGGGAAAGGTTAAAGTGCCAGCCAGGGCCCAAATGCGAGACAATAAAAGATTGTCCAAAAAGTGAATCCCTCCCACCGCTCCCACGATGGTAATGGCCGACGAAAGGGTCATCAAGTAAAAGAGGGTCACTCCTCGATTCCGAGGTCTTTTGAGAAGAACGATCACTCCCAAAAAAAGGGTCAGAAAACCTTCGACAAGCCCTATTCCAGAATACTTGGGGAGCCTCTGAGGAGGGAGAGGGACCTCCCATGTAAAAAAAGATCCATCGCGAATCGCTTCAAGCGTTATCTCCTCTTCAATGAAACGGGCCTTTTTTAAGGTTTTCAAGAGTCCGAAGTAGCTTTCGATGGAGTCACTGCCGATTCGAGTGATCTGATCCCCCACCTGAAGGCCCATGTGATCTGCAACCCCCTTGGGCTCTATGAAAATCACTCTGCGTTCCACATTTAAGGTGAAGCCGAAATCGGGGATTCGGTGTAAAGAGCTGTAAAAAAGGAGGAGGTAGAGAAAGACCCCTAACCCAAGCAGGGCCAAGAGAATTCCTCGAAAGGAGAGGCGCGGATATCTTTTTAACAAATTAGATCCCCAGCTCTCTCCGAGTATATCATTTTTAACGTCTTATATGTCAATATTTTGACGAATTCCTGTTCATAAGTTGACGTTTTTGCAGATTTTAAAAAACAGCCCCTTTAGAATCAATTAGTTGTATTTCTAGATTTCTTGGCATGACTTTTGCATAGTCTCTCAGTAAGAAAAGGGTTTTCCCGCCCTGCCTGGTGCATGATCCCGCCGTGTCGGCTTGATATCCTGGCCCCAAGTCGGCGCGGCGGTAGTTTTAAGACAAACGCAATACATGGTGTTAGCTTCATTTTCATTAGTTTTGCTATCCCTCCTTTCTTATGCCGCGGTGGGGCACTCTCAGGAGATCTGCTTTTCATCTGAGGTCATCAACTCGGTGACACATCCTGAACAGGAATCTAACGCTATCCTACAACCGTTACTGGCTGAAGGATGCCCTGATCCTGTTCAAGAATCGATCGTTGTTGACTCTTGCCACACGGTGCATACCGAGTGTTGGGCAGGGGAGGCCCTCCTCGATTGCGGCAAACGGGCGTTGATGAACGCCGATTGGGAGAAAGCGCTGCAGATTTTTAGCTCGCTCCCAGAGTCGTGCGAAGTAACTTATGGCCGATTTTTGGCTCGGCTTTTTCGGCTGAACGCCAACTGGAATGCTCGATTCTTTAAGGGTGGTTTTAATCAGATCAACCTCAATTATGAACTCCTCAACCCTCTCAACACGATCCTTCGAACCACCGTGGGCAATCCCGCGGCGGAGTATTACGAGCAGTACGCTTGTTTAACCCAGGCCGCCTTTCCCACCGGTATCTTCGGCAATCCGTTGGATCCGTATCTTTTCCCTCGCGATTTTGCCGAGAATAACCTCATCGATGAGGATCTCGACGCCATCGTTGCCCACGATTGTGCTTTAACAGGGGTCTCTGTTTCTCATCCTCTTTATAACGAGGAAAACGTTTTGCCCATCCGTTACCATTTGGGGACCTGTGAGGCCCCCTTAATCGATGCCGTAATGGTGGGGATCTGGGACAAGATCGATGCCGTTTACGCCTACCTTCATACCCACGGTTCCCCTTTGGAGTCCAAGCGTTTTATTTTTGGACTCCTTGGATTCTTAGAGGATTGGAGCAACGCCGAGCCTTGTGATCATCCCATCTGTAGTCCGATGTGGGTCCCCGATTTGGAGGGACGCCTCCTGGAGACGCCACGACTCCCCTCGGATGTCGAGTGGTTCCTTAAGCATTTTTACGATGTGTCTGGCGAGATGTTTCGGGATACCACTCGCGATAACGCACACGCCGTTTTCTCCTATCAAGACGAAGGGGAGTCCGGGGCGAGTTGGGACGATACCTGGGTTGTCAGAACTTGTAGCTATGAGGATGGAACACCGGCTATGGATTTATCCGACGCGACGTTAGGAGCTCAATGGAATGTAGAGCCGGGTCCCTATCCCATTCCGAATAACTTCGTCTTCGGCGAACCGGAGGTGGTCATTTATTGTGGTGGGGAAAGCGAGGAGGATTGCTCCGAGGCCGATTTTGTTTTCGAAGAGAAGGGGGAGACCGCCCTCGACGAAGAGGCCCCTCTTTGGTTGCGAAATTATTTGCGGGACCCCCACGACACCTTTACACAGGGTGGCCTCCTGCGCCCCTCGGCAAACAACCGTCATCTCGTTTTCAACAAGGAGAATAGCGAGGTCCCAGGGCGTTGGGATCTCTACATCACGCGGAATGAGTCGATCGAGGGGACACGGGCCCCGGTGTGCCATCGCTCGAGCGATCCCGCGGAGATCGAGGCCTGCTGTGTCACGTGTGACTCCGAGTTTTTCCCCAATGGGGTTTTACAGGCGGCGATCCAGCTTAACGCCGATAATCTGAACGCCGATGTCGCGGTCTATCCCCTTTGGATTGAGGATACCCACGCCAATGCTCATCGATCGAAGGGGAGGCCCTTAGGGGTTTTCTTTATGCACAATGAGCATCCCTCGTCATGGGGGAATCAGGCGGTCGCTCAAGCGAGCTCTTTAATGGCGGTGAGTTTTGATCGTGTCCATGGCAAGCCGGTCGTCTCTCAACTTTTGCCTGAAACAGTCCCGCCTCGCGCGATTCAGTACCAGTATCACATCTCCCCCGATGGGAAGAAGATCTTTTGGACTAGCACCTGGGATCCTGTAACGAATCGCGTTGGCAGCCATCGCCTGCTCATAGGAACCGTTCAATTTGATGCCACCACAAAGCGATTTTCGCTCACGGATATTCATTCCGTTCTCGCTCGAATCGGGCACGATCATGGGTGGTACGAGGCGCATGAATTCGATCCCGACTATCCCGCG
Organism: Deltaproteobacteria bacterium; assembly: GCA_016202395.1. GTDB lineage: Bacteria > JACQOV01 > JACQOV01 > JACQOV01 > JACQOV01 > JACQOV01. The sequence continues at coordinate 18,643 of JACQOV010000076.1, read as the reverse complement.
TCAGGGCATCGGCGGATCTACTTTACGAGCACCGCTCAAGGGGCGCAGAACTTGACCACCTACGTGGGGTTGCTTAATGAAGAAGATTACCTTGAAAAGATCTACCGGTTGGATTGGCCTCAGGACGATCCGGTGGGGCAAGGTTGTCCCGAGATGTCCAATGACTTGGATCCCACATTCGTTGTCACTTGCCATCCCGCTTGGAATGAACATGCCCGCCCTGTGGATCATGGCTATCAGGTGATGTCCCTTACCACCGATGCTCTGCCCACCGATGAAACCGCGGTGGCGGCCGATCGTCACGATCGTCTCCTCAATTTTCCGCCGGTTCTGGAGGGGGTTCTGATGGGAGGACTTTATCTGTTTCAATCGCGCGCGGTGGGCCTCAATCTTTATGATGCCACGAGCTACGTCAACGGTCGGTGGAAGTGGATTTTACAGAAGATCGATGGCGCCGATCGAGCGCCTCTGCTCGATTACAGTGAAAGTTTTGGTTGGAAGCCGTTTGGCTTAGGTCCCACCCATGTTTCACTCACCCCCATCCTACACAACGGGAAAATCTACTTTGTCCAAGAAAAGAGAACCGAGTGGTGGCAATCCCCTAAACTCCGCTTCGGCGCCATCGACTTCAAATAGCCGCGCCCAACTTTTTAAAATCTGTATTGACACCTTTTGGCGCGCTGTGTTAGTTTGGGGCCCGTTATGAATGGTGGTTCAGTTAAACAACCGGACAAACGGGGGCGCATTTTGGAGGCGGCCATTCGCGTGTTTGCCCGCAAAGGTTTTTACGACTCCAAAATCTCTCATATTGCCAAAGAAGCTGGAGTTGCGGATGGAACAATCTACCTCTATTTTGAAAACAAAGAGGACTTGATCATCCATGTGTTTGAGGAGAGTGTCAATCGGTTCATCCAGCATATCCGAGAGGAGTTGTCCAAAGAGAAGAACGCTGTGGAAAAGCTTCGACGACTCATTGATTTTCATCTGGATCTTGTCAAACGTCACCCCGAATTGGGTCAGATCATCCAGATTGAATTGCGGCGTTCGAGCAAATTTATGAGAGATTATCGCCAGGGAAAATTCATCGATTATCTCAACATGATTGCGGAGGTGGTCCAAGAAGGACAGCGTGAAGGAGTTTTTCGAAGCGATTTTACACCCGGATTTTTGAAGAGGGTGATTTTTGGAATGTTGGACACCATTGCCCTTCATTGGATTTTGGCCAAGAGAAAGAAGCATCCACTGGAGTATTACACAAAGCAGGTAACCGATTTAGTATTAGGAGGATTAGCAGTCTCTTCAACAAGGAGGACGGGATGAATATTGTCGTTTGCATGAAACAGGTGCCGGATACAGAAACGAAAATTCGGCTTAAAGAGGGGAACGGTGGAATACAGACCGATGGGGTCAAATGGATTATCAATCCGTATTGTGAGTTCGCTGTGGAAGAGGCGCTCCGAATTCGCGAGAGGAACGGCGGGCAAGGAACGGTCACGCTCGTTTGCATGGGGCCCGATCGCGCGGTGGAGTCCATCCGCACCGCTCTTGCGATGGGGGTCGACAAAGCGATTCACCTCAACGATCCTCTTTTCGAAGGGAGCGATAACTTTGGAGTGGCAAAAATCTTGGCCAGAGCCATTCAAACGATCCCTCACGATATTATTCTTTGTGGCAAACAGGCCGTGGACGATGATGCTTCGCAAGTCCCTCAGATTCTAGCGGAACAGCTCAACATCCCTCATGTCATGGTAGTTGAAAAAATGGAGGTCGATGTTGCCAACAAAAAGGTTACAACCTCGCGACGGATCGAAGGGGGGGCTAAGGAGGTTTTAGAGGTGCCGCTTCCGGCAGTCTTTGGGGCCGATAAGGGGATGAATGAGCCTCGCTACGCCTCCCTTCCTGGGATTATGAAGGCCAAGAGTAAAGAGGTCAAGAAAGTCACCGCCGCCGATCTGGGTTTGAAGCCCGAGGAGATCGGTGTGGCAGCAGCGAAGGTGAAAATCCAAGCGTATTCGCTCCCGCCGGAGAGGCAAGCGGGGAAAAAGATTGAGGGTGGGGATCCGGCTCAGGTGGCCCACGAGTTAGCGAAGTGGTTGCGTGAAGAAGCACGAGTCATTTAAATGAGTAACCCCTCCTGTTCCTCCTCTTAATGTAAGGGGAGGTTAGGAGGGGTTACCGAGGAGGAAATTATGGCAGGTATCTGGGTTTATGCAGAACACAAAGATGGAAAATTAAAATCAACAGCGGCGCAGTTGCTGACGGGGGCTCGGACGCTTGCGGAGACGCTTAGCGAGGAAGTCGTTGCAGTGCTTTTGGGATCCGGCGTGGAGGCCATGGCGGCGCCACTGGGACCTCTCGGAGCCGACAAGGTTTTGGTGGCCGATGCGCAGCCTTTGGGGCAATATCTCACGGAGCCTTATTGTCATGTGTTGACAACATTAATGAAGGAGAGACAGCCCTCGATTTTTTTGGGACCCGCCTCTTCGATCGGAAAAGATCTGTTCCCCCGTGTTGCAGCTCGGTTGCAGACGGGGCTTGCCAGCGATTGCACCGGGATTGGACTGACAGAGAATAAAGATCTCAAACTCAAGCGACCCGTTTATGCGGGCAAGGCTTTCATTGAAGTGGTTATCTCAGGCAGGCCTGCCATGGCCTCTATCCGTCCGAACACCCTCACGCCGAAGCCGGCCGATTCTTCAAAAACGGCGCTGAGTGAAAAGATCAGCGTCTCCATTCCTCCCGAAGCGTTCCGTGTGAAGTTGAAAGAGGTGGTTAAAGGAAAATCGGAAAAGGTCGATCTGACGGAGGCGAGCATTATTGTTTCCGGAGGGCGCGCCATGCAGAATTCAGAGAACTACAAGATTCTCTGGGATCTCGCTTCTGCTTTTGGGGAAGGGGCAACGGTGGGGGCTTCGCGCGCAGCGGTGGACTCGAGTTACGCTTCGCATGACATGCAGGTAGGGCAAACGGGCAAAGTTGTGAACCCTAATCTTTATATCGCTTGTGGGATCTCGGGCGCGATTCAACATCTCGCCGGAATGAGAACCTCTAAAGTGATTGTGGCGATCAACAAAGATCCCGAGGCCCCCATTTTTCAAAAAGCCGATTTTGGGATCGTGGGCGATCTCTTCAAATTGGTGCCTGCGCTCATTGAGGAGATCAAAAAAATCAAAGCCCACGACTAAGAATGTTGATAAAGGCCCATCTACTTCGTTGATCGCCTCGCCAACTCCTCGGCGTACCAGCAAGGTACGCCTGCGTCGTGGCTCGGCGATCTGCCTCGTATCTGGGCGCTTTCTCAACATTCTATGGCTGAGCTCAAAGTCCATGATTAAAGATAGGAAAGGTAAAAACAGGACAGTCGTTCGTAAAAATTCCACAAGGGCTCTCTCTTCTTTAGTGAGGCTTTCAGGAAAGATTCGAATTCAAAAGGCATACTCTTATAGAAGGAGCCGCTAATCCAAAAGGTGGTTTCTTTCCCCATTGAGCCTAAAAGGGAGATTTAGTATAGTAAGCCCCTATGAGTTTTGAATCGATTGTATTTACACTCATTTTACTGGTCTCGTTTGCGGCGTTTGGATATTCCGCGAAGAAGCTGATTTCATTTCTGCGGTTGGGGAAGTCGGAGGAGCGTTTCGATCATCTTGCAAAACGTGTCCGTGATGTCCTAACGATGGTTTTGGGGCAAAGCCGTCTGTTTCGAGAGCCCCTTGCCGGGCTCATGCATTTCGCGATCTTTTGGGGGTTCCTGGTTATCACGATTGGCACTCTTGAGATGATGATTCAAGGGATCTACCCTCCTTTTTCGCTCCACTTCCTGGGGCGGATCTATTCCGTTCTTTTGTTCACTCAGGACCTTTTTGCGGCCTTTGTCGCGTTGGCGGTTCTCTATGCTTTCTATCGTCGATACGTGAGCCGACCCAAGAGATTACAAGTTCACAAAGAGGCTCAATGGGATGCCACATTGATCCTTCTTTTAATTTTCACCCTCATGGTTTCTCTCTTCACTTTGAATGGAGCCGAGATGGCTCGTGGATCCGATCTTCATGCGGGGGCAAAGCCTGTTTCCCGCGCCATCGCAGCCCTTTTTAGCGCCCTTTCGCCCAACGCCCTTGCGGTCTGGAGCCGAGCCTCGTGGTGGGTTCACATGCTCACCGTTTTGGGATTTCTCAATTACCTTCCGTTTTCTAAGCACCTGCACATTATGGCTGCCGCCCCCAACGTTTTCTTCCAAACCTCGCGTCCCAAAGGGGCTTTAAAAGCGATGAATCTTGAGGACGAATCGGTGACCACCTTTGGTGTTTCTAAAATCACCGATTTTAGTTGGAAACAGCTCCTCGATACCTACTCTTGCACCGAATGTGGGCGTTGCACCGCAGCCTGTCCTGCCAACATCACGGGAAAACTCCTTTCGCCTCGGGCGATCATCACCCAAATGCGGGATGCCTTGCTGGAGCAGGGGCCGACACTTCTCAAACAACAAAAAGGGGGGACTCTCACTTCGGAAGAACAGGAGCTTGTCAACAAGACAGTCCCTGCCAGTTGGATTACCGAACAGGAACTCTGGGCTTGCACCACGTGCCGCGCCTGTGTCACCGAATGCCCTGTGGGGATTGAGCACATCGATCACATCGTGGACATGCGGCGTTACCTCACTTTAATGGAAGGAAAAATCTCTCCGGAAGCTCAAACGGCGCTGCGGAATATTGAGAACAATTCGAACCCGTGGGGAATCGGGGCCGACACGCGAGCCGATTGGGCCAAGGGGCTCGATGTCCCGATCCTGTCTCAAGTGGAGTGCGGAGAGGTCGATGTCCTCTATTGGGTTGGTTGCTCCGGTTCTTTCGACCAACGGAACAAGAAAATCTCTGTCGCTTTAACTCAGATTATGAAAAAGGCGGGGGTCCGTTTTGGAATCCTTGGAACCGAGGAAAAATGCTCTGGCGATTCTCCCCGACGTTTGGGCAATGAATACCTCGCTCAAACTTTAATGAAAGAGAACGTTGCCACGCTCAACAAATATAAATTCAAAAAAGTAGTGACGGCTTGCCCGCATTGTTTCAATACGATCAAGAATGAATACCCGCAGTTTGGCGGAAACTATGAAGTGGTTCACCATAGCCAGTTTATCGCGCAACTTGTGAAAGAAGGGAGGCTTTCGGTCACCGCGGGAAAAGAGATCTCGGCAACCACCTATCACGATTCCTGCTATCTCGGTCGTCACAACGATGTTTACGAGGCCCCTCGCGACGTTGTGAAAAGTGTCGCTAACGGCGCTTTTGTGGAAACTCGTCGCAGCCGTGACAAAGGGTTCTGTTGCGGCGCGGGTGGTGGCCGCATGTGGATGGAGGAGAAAGAAGGCAAGCGCGTTAACATCGAACGAACCGAGGAGCTTTTAGAAACAGGGGCCAAAACCATCGCCACCGCCTGCCCCTTCTGCATGACCATGATCAACGACGGCGTGCGGGCCAAAGCCAAAGAGGAAGAGGTCCGCGTCCTCGACATCTCCGAACTCCTCGCCAACTCTCTTCTTTAATACCGAAGCCGGACCCCATGGCTAATGGGTGTGCTATAACGCTCATTCTTGTAACATTTGCGTACTCAAAATTTCATAGCGAGGAGGTTTATTTGAGCATGCTCTAAATTTTATAATTAAATCAACAGGGTAAAATTGTACATTCTTGAACATTTTTTGGCATGCCTTTTGCATACTCTTCAAGTCAGGAGTTTTGAAGTCTATTTTATAGGAGGCCAAAAACATGAAAACCCCAACGTATTTAAGACCCATTTTAGGGCTCCTGATGGCAGGGGCTTTAGCCGTTTCCTTTACCGACTGCAGCTGCAGCGATGATGATGCAGAAACGGCTACCAGTTCCACCACCGACACCACCCCTACAGCGGACCTCACCCTCGACACGGCTTTAACGACAACCTCGATTGAGGAGTCGGAGGCTCTACAGATTGCCGCAACCCTCAACCCTCATGTTCGTGAATCGGCCTTGACACAGAAGCGGGCCTCACTCTCGAAGGTAGCTCACCTCGAGGCGGCAGATGTGACCTGTGAGGCTTTTATTGACGATCCCAATACTACTGAAGACGATTCCACCGCCACCGAACCGATCGCGGTCGAGGTTCTCAATGTGACTACGGACCCTGACACCGGGCATGTCAAAGTCGGAGTTGTTAATCCGGAGGGTGTGGATTTGACCAGTGAGAATGTGACTCTCCATGTTGAATTTAATGGGGATGTCATAGGAACGGAGAATGGGGAAGATTTGGAGGTCACGGTTAATCCCGCCACGGATCTGAAGAATGACGATACGGGTGCACTCGATGGTGTTGTTCCCTGTGATTTCTACACCACGGCTGCAGCTAAACTCGAGATAGCCGTGCTGAAAAACGGGGTTCCTCCGAGTCAGATCTCCAGAGGAGATATTTTCCAGATGGTTATTGACGGGAATCTGCAGAGCCTGGACTCCGATGCGGTGGAGGCCATGAGAGAACCGCTCGCTGCCAAATTTCAGGCCTTCGCTCAGCAGGTGACAGCTGACCCCAGTGCTATAAGGAAGGCCTCCGATGCCGCGATGAAGTCCTTTTTTAAAGCAGTCGTCGGTCAAGGCACCCTCCGGAGCGAGGCGGCCAAGGGCATCGCTAAAGGGATGGCTGCCACATTTTCGGACCTTGGGGTATTTACAGCGGATCAGTATAAAGAGGCCGCGGCCATTGGCGATAAGAGTTTTGACGCTCAACTTTTAGTAACTAAGGGGGGGTTTTCTGGGGATGTAAGCGCTTTTGAGAGGGCCAGCGCGATTGCCAGAACTAATAGGGATATTGGGATCCAATATTATTCGGCCTTGCAAGGAGTAGGAGATCAGCTCCAGGCTCTGGCGGATTCATTCGCCAAGTTGGATGCGATGTACGCTACAACTAAGACTATGTTCAACACTATTTTAGATCCGACGACTCTTATCGATTCCTTTGGAATGTCTACAGGTGCTTTTAAAGTAGCTTTTTCGGATGTAATGTCAACAATAAGTCAAACGGTGGTAGGTGTTCCCCCAGGTGTATGTAAGAATCTCTCTAAAAGTGATGGAGAGGCGGCCCTCTCCTACACCGCTGCCCAATTAATTGAGAAAGTGGGAGCATCGATCACCGATGCCAATCAACAAGCAATGTGGTCTAATGCTTGCCGTGAAGAGATGAGATGGCAGGGGGAAGTCACAAATTTTGAAGCAAAAGGTGTGAAAGTCGATCCCACAACGCGTACCTTCACCGATTTTTCTGCGGCAGGACAGGCCGTGGGTCATACATGGACGGGAGAGATTATGATGGGGGGTGCTCTAGTGGCTGGAAAAAGCGTTAAAGAATGGACAGGGGCCAATTCAATGGAAGATCTTCGCAAGTCAATGAGCGATAGTTCAGTAAACGCTTATTCCACTACCGTTAAAACTCAAATAGCGACTTATATGCCTGCGTTTACCAAATCGTCATTCGACGAAGACGGAGACGGACTCCCCAGTGCTTATGAGTTGTTTGCGGGATTTAATCCGTTGTCTGCCACCACGGATTATAAATCAGCGATGACAACCGCTCAGAATCAAATAACTAGTGGGGCGATGGATATTGCAAACTTTTACGGTTTTACCTATGGCGCTGGTGTGGGCGTAACGGATTCTTCTTCGGATGTGAATGTGAAGGTCTGCATCATCTGCGCGGGGACAGGCAACTGCGACAGTAGCAAATTGGATGGAGCCAACCTAATGATCAGTGGGAAGGTTTTTCGAAACGTTTGGTTTGACAAGGGCTTAATGGGGACGACTGCCATCAATAGTGGTACTTGTACACCGGTCAGTCTACCCCCGGATTCTTCCGGCTCTTATCAATTTGCAGCCACCGGGGCCGGGTCCAGTTATGCCGATTATTTAACAGCTCCAGGGGGAAGCACCATTGCCAAGATCACAGCCGCGACAACGGTGACCGTGATCATGACCGGGCTTACTGTTGCCGCAACAGGGACGGCAGTGATTGCAGATACCCGCTTCACCACATTCAGTAATAGCTATGCGGGAGCGGGTTCTACTGCGACCCAAATCTTTGCGGATGTCGAGGATAGCGCGGCGGCGGCGTCCTTGCAGCCAGGGGGCTCGGCTAAGCTTAAAATATGGGGGATTACCTCCAGCGATACCGTTTCTAAGCTTGCGTTTCAGGGCTCCGGCGGAATCGAACTTCAGGCGACGTGCGGCGCAGGATCGTCTGTGGAGCCTCGGGAATTCACTTGTACCATTCCGTGTGAAACATCAAATTCGGGTTCGATTGCCGTTTTTGTGAATGGAACGGCATACTATTTGCCTCCCAAAATGTTTTCAGCCAAGGCATCGACTTGCACCAGCACCACGATAGCTATGACCACAACGATGGTTACAGCTCTGCCTATGCCTAGTATCAGTAATATCCCCACCACTAATGTGCCTCCAGGGGGGCCTTTTACCATCACGGGACTGAATTTCGGCAGTGGCGGCACGGTGCAGTTGGTGAAGGATGCAGTCGCTACCAATCAGGTCACCACTTCATGGAGTTCCACATCGATCGCGGTGACGGTGAATAATAACACAGTGCAGGGAGCCTACACGGTGCGGGTGAACGTTACTGGGGGAAGTTCAGCGAATAGCACAGTCACAGTTAACGTTGGAGCACCGGCGCCACCGGCTCCAACAATCACCGGCTTTACGCCAACCTCGGGTCTGCCAGGGGTCGCGGTTACGATCATGGGGTCAAATTTCGGAGCCACTCAGGGCTCTAGCTTGCTGCAGCTGGTTGTTGGAACGGAGGCTCTAGGTGTCACTCCAACTACATGGAGCGCTACCAGCATCGGCTTTCAAATCCCTGGTCCACCAGCTTTCGTAGCGGGGATCTATCCAGTGAAGGTGGTTGTGGGAGGAGTAGCAGCTACAGCCCCAACGAACTTGACGATTAACGCGGCTCCACCGCCATCTGGTTTGACCATTGAGGCGAGGAATGGCGCTGGAAACGCATTCGGCAACGGAGCTACCATTACGAAGAACACGGCTTCGCCGCCAGGCAACAATGGAACAGCTGTCAATATCACTGCGACGGTGGGAACTTTTGGTTCGGACTTCAATCTTGTCCAGGTGAAGATCTTTTCGTTCACCGCAGCGGATTGCACAGGTCCCTTCAATAAGCTTGGAAGTGGTGGGCCTGCGGGGGGGTTACCCTACAACACGCAGCAGTTTACATCGACCGTTGTTCCGATTATCATCGAGGGCTCTGGGGTTACCTATACCGGTCCGTTCAAATTTGCTGTGGCTGTGAACAATGGAACCGCCGTTACGAGTCAGTGCTTGAACTTGCAGTAAAAAAAGAGTGGGGTCAGTTTTAAGTATTTAAGTATCTTTTCCGCTTGTGGATGGTGATCTCCTTTTCTAGTGCAGCAACCCGCTGCCAGAAGTGTGGATCCTCTCTTTTCCAATGTTCCACCCGCTCGATCGCCTGGGTAAAGGTGGCAGGTTTTCTATCATAGCGTTGGCTTAACTCTGTTAATGTTCCACCGGCCAATCTTTTCCATAGGTAAGCGATGATTGCCCGTGCCCCCGCCTCTTTGGCGGTTCGGTATGGGGTCTGGAGCGCCTCGGCGTCGATCTGAAGCATTCGACAAACATGTTTTTCGATCCACTCTAAATCGAGATCCCAATAACAGGGATCCCGTTCTTGAGTGGTTTGATACACCTTCTCGCTAAAATTCGCATCTCCCAGAAGGGGTTGTCCCTTCATCATTGGGGGATTCCATGGGGGATCGCCGCCCGCCCCATCCGCGATAAATTCTGCAAGTTTGTTCCGTGCGGTTTGTAGGTGAGAGGAAAATTGAGCCAGGACCCTTGGAGTTTCAACCCAGGGTTCATGTCTTAACCCCAAGTAAACCGGGTGGCTACTCCATGGATAATCCTCTACTCGCTGCGCCATCTTCGCTCGGATGGGATTCAAATGGATGTATCGAATCAACTCCAAGAGGTAGACCTCTTGATCACAGAGGATCGCCTTGAACCGGCCTTGGAAGAGGTGCCCGACCTTCTCATATTTGTGGTTGAAGTAGTAGGTGTATGAAAGTAGAAGGGGTTGGAGGATTTTTCCAAGGGGAACGTTTTCCACTTGGATCAGGCAGTGAAAATGGTTTGGCATCAGAACGTAGGCGTAAAGATGAAAAGGGAATTTTTGATGATAATGCTGGAATCGAGCGAGGAAATGCTTGTGGTCTTCGGTATCTAAGAAAATTGGCTGGCGCTGGTTTCCACGGGATATCACATGGTAAAGGGCGCTCGGGAAATGGAGTCGAGGTTTTCTTGCCATACCTTACTATCGATCCTAGAAGGCCGTTTGTTGCCTGAGGTGCATAAAATTTTACTTAAAAACTTAAAACTGACCCCTTGAGTGGGGGGTAGGATGTGTGCTTTTTAGACACACATGGATACTAGTTGCGATGCCAAAAGCCACTTTTGCACGGCTATTGTCAGGGGCCCACAAAAACACTTTCATAAACAGTGCGTTATAACCCTCTGTTTTAATGGGTCTTTGGCATGTGTTTTGCATATTTTCAAGGTGGAGATTTCGTGTGGTAGACCCAATAGGAGGGAGTGTCATGAAAATTTTATCACCAGGGAAGGTCATTTTGAGCCTTTTATCGATGGGAACTTTGGGCCTTTGGATAGGGGGTTGTAGTCATGGAGATGGGAAGTTTGCTGGGAGCGTTCCAGAGACCCCTGCAACGGTAACCGCCGATATCACCTTATCGCTCCCGATTTCGACGACTTCTTCCAGCGCTCCACGAAGCACCTCCCTTAAAACGGCAGCCCTTTCTTTGTCTCGTACATCGGCTCTGAAAGCAGGAGAGGTTACAGATGATCTGGTGACGGCGACGGTGGAGATATCGGATTCAACTACAGGCGAGGTGGTCGAGAGGGATTGCACCGTTCTTTCTGTGGAGGTGGATCCAGAGGACTCGGCGGCCATTCAGGTGGAGTTTGATTGTTTTGACGGAGAATTTGAAGGTGATCCTACCATTGATGTGGGGATCGTGGATCCTGAGACTGGAATCACTTCAGGAGTGGTAGGTCTTCTGGATGTTGGTGTCATTAAGGATCCTACGAAGAAAACGGTTCTTCCTATTACCCCTGATACCTCTGCCGAGCGTTCCATCACGAATGCTATTAAACAGCAAGCGAACCTACCGCGGAGCGCTCAGCCGCGACTTGAAATAGCCAAGCTATTAGCGACAACCGGCCTTAGCGTGACTGATATTGTTGCAAGGGGTGACCTCGTCAGTAGTGATGTTCTTAAACCATTTCTGAGCATTGCTGAACAGTGGCGTAGTTATGACTCAAAGTTCGTTGACGCCTCCAACCTGGGTCAGAGGGTTTACCTCGATGCCGTTCGGACTAATGGTGATCAAGCCAAAAAAAATATAGATAAATTTGCTTTTGACCAAGCTATTAATACTGGCGGCATGACCCCCGAATCTTTTAGAAACCTGAGGCAGGCGGGCAATGCGGCATTTACGGCGGGAATTGGAGGGGGAGGAGGCTTCGGAGATATACTTAGATTGGGAGCCTCAATCGAAGCAAGCATGACGGATAAGTATACCCAACTCGTGGAGGGTGGATGGCAGGACGATTCCACCATGTTTTCCATGTATAGTGACGTTTTAACCACTGGACTTTCCTTTACGAGATCTGAGGATTTCAACACTTACGACTCTCTCACCAACGTTTCCGGGTCACAATGGCAGAACGCGATGAAAGATAAGATTGCGGAGATTACCGGAGTGACTTGGATGATTAACACCACCGCGCTTTGTAATGATATAAAGACGGTGTCTTGCGAGGCTTTGAGATCGGAAGTGGGGGTAGGATCCAATGTCTCTTGTCAGTTGTTAAGAGACGATTACCATCGGAACTGTGACTACGAAAAGATTATAGCGGTCAATCCCAATTTCTGTAGTAGCAAAGCGCTGGGTTGTGGAGGGTGGGTGGATCCCGCCTTGATGGCCGAGATCGGTTCAAAATTAGCGGGTTTTAGCTACGCTTCGGAAGCGACGGGTTCCTACCTCCAAGTGGCGGTAACGGCCTGGGGGGTAGAAGATTCATTCGCCCAGTATGATTTTAGTAACTTCACCTCCATGGTTAACTTTGCACAAACAGCGGAGGCAACACAATTTGCTGTAACCGCACAAGCATTGAAAGAAAACTTCGAGACCGGGATTTATGCCGGTTTTGATCGCAGTCTGTACTATGAGACCCCAACGGTATCCGTCACGGTTAACAATACCCAGATCACCGTAGTCAATGCGGTTCCTGAAACGCATTCTCTTAGCTTCGTCGGACTGACGGATGGGGATACCAAGGTTGTGGGAGAGAGCATCGATGTTTGCGTGGTTGGGCCCGCGCTTCAGCCTCCCGTTACCATGTGGTTCGAAAACGTGAATAATGTGGCCGATAGTGTCCGAGTGACGATGAGTGGCATTTCTATCTCGGGTTGTACCGCAGGAGGGCTCCGAGGGACGATCCCACTCTCGCTAGTCATTGGAGCGCCCTATCGTTTTTGCATACAATCTTCGTCGATTAGCAAGGAGTGCACCTCCAATCGATTCATCGCCGGCGCCCCGCCGCAACAACAGCAGCTGGTGAGTGGTCCGACGATCACAAGTTTATCGGCCAGCTCTGGCGTTGTTGGAGCCTCGGTGACGATCACCGGAACCGGCTTTGCATCGGGGGCGGTGGTGCAGCTTGGGCAGTCGACGGCCACCTCGGTCTTCGTGGATAGTACTCACATGACTTTCACAGTTCCCAATGTGTCTGCAGGCACTTATCCTGTCACGGTAATCGTGTCGGCGAAAAGCTCTTTGCCGGCGAGTTTCCAGGTTACGGTTCAGCAACAGCCGCCGCCGTCCGTGTTGCAAACGCTTAAAGTGGTTCCGTCCAATGACTCCACTTGTACGAATGCGGCCATGGTCAGTCTTACTTCTGGGGCCACCTATGGCTTATGCACCACATCTCAATTCCCCTTTGGTCAGGGGAGTTATAAGTTCAATAGTACGAATCTTCTCTTCACACAGAGCACACAGACTTTCGGAACGTTTGTAGCTCCGCCGGAAGCGACTGGGAAGATCCAGGTTACCATCAACAACGTTACTTCTGAAACGGTTAACTTAACCATCGGCGCTGCGCCGCCGCCAGCCTCCCCCACGATTACGACTGTGAATCCTCTGTCGGGGGCTCCAGGTTCCTTAGTAACGGTTACTGGCACCAACTTTACGGGAACTCCTCTCGTACAATTTGCGGGAAATCCAGCACAGGTGGTCTCCACTTTGGTGAACGGGACCACCATCACATTTACTGTTCCTAATGTTCCCGCCGCAGTGTATGGGGTGAACGTAACGGTTGCAGGAGTAACCCTCAATGGTGGTAATTTTACGGTGCCGCCACCGGCTCCTACGATCAATGCGAATAATGGAGTGGCGCCGAAGTCTCCAACAACCGCCAACAAAGGGAACCCCACTAGTCCAGGGACCGTTATCACAGTTGCTGGAGCTAATTTCGGAGCCTCTGCAGGACAAGGAAGTACCCTTCAATTAATCCCGAGCCCGGGTCCCGGTCCAGCGGCTCTCATTGATCTTTCTTATGTTACGTCGTGGAGTGACGGTCAGATTCAGTTTACAGCGGGGGAACAGATCGGAAATCAGGCTTATAATGTGCGCGTGACAACAGGGGGTGGAACAGTCACAAGCGCTGAGACGTTAACCTTGGTCTCGCGTGGCACTGTGGTTTCTCGAGGGGTGACCGTCAACAACGCCACCAGTGGGCAACTCGTCTCGATCCCCGATCATTGGAGTTCTGCGGGAAACTTTACAGCGGAGGCGTGGGTCAAAATCACTCGGAATGACGGACCTGTACGCATCTTCGGACAATGGTGGGTGGATAATGCTTGGCAGATCAAGGTCCAGGGTGATGGCTCAACGTCAGTGGAGTTATCGGCTAACGGAAGTGGCCCGGTGGGAGAATTTAACGCTACTGCGGCTTCAGCATGGTTGGGGAACTTTACCAATGACGTCCGATGGAATCACATCGCCTTTGTTCATAACACCGGGACCGGCACCATCTTGGTCTGTACCAATGGAACGTGTGCTAGTATTCCCGATACCGCAATTTTCGATGCGGTCACCGCTCCTTTGAAGCTGGCGGTGACAGACGCGAACCCAGGGGATGCTGTTTTTGATGAACTCCGCGTCTCAGAATCGGCGCGCTACTCAGGCAATTTCACCCCTCAACGGTTCCCCTATGTTGCAGATGCTGCCACCAAAGCCCTTTACCACTTCGACAATAACAATGCGGATGCCACGGGAGGGGCTGCCGCAACATTGGAAGGGGGAGCGGCTTACACGGCTGCAGGGGGAGGATACGCTTATAACTCTACCTTAGTTCAGGCTGTGAGTCTTGTGGGTGTGGCCATTGCCAATGGGGCCACCGTTTTTAAAGGGAACCCTCCGGGTCCAAACGACACCTCGGGACAGGGAGGAAAGGGGACTAGCTTCGTTGTCATTGCCCAGACCGGAAGCTTTGGCACCAATGCGGCGCTCATCGATGTGGCTGTGGTTCCAATGAATAACGATTGCACCGCATCCACAGGAGCTCCCGTCTCGGTTGCCTACGATGCAAATCAATTGATGAGCACGGCGATTCCCGTTGTCATCCCGTCGAGTGTTTCTCACGTGGGCAAGTTTAGCATGAGGGTTCGAGCCGTTGCGGGTATATTTGAGACGATTGCAACAACGCCTGCGAGTCAGTGCATGAACTTGCAAGCTTCCAATCCGTAACCCATAACTGCATTCCGCGAAACAAGGCCGGGATCCACCCCCGGCCTTTTCTTTTTGGGTCTGGGGTCAGGCTTCGGTATTTCGGTATTGCGGTAATAAGAAATACCGAAATACCGAAGCCTGACCCCATGACGTGGTTGGCGGTGTGGCAATTTTGCACACCTAGGAAATAATTGCGGTGATAAATGGCCTTCCGTGGCCCTCGCGTCGGATGGGTGTTTAAAAATATTTTAAAAATCATGAACTTAGAAATAGACTGTGGGAGGCCCTTTTGGCATCCTTTTTGCATGGTTTCTAGTGGAGGGATGTGTGTTAACGCAACGTGTCATCAATCAGATTTTTTTGTTGCATTGGGGCGGGGTCGTCTCGACGATTTTCACTCCTGCACTCTTAGCGTTTTTGATCTCCTGTAGCGACGGGAGTGGGACATTCAACGCAGGAACGGTAGGTGGGGCTCAGGAGACCCAAGCAGGGCTCACGCTTCAGGTGGCCGGTGTCACCACCGAGATTGAGGAGGCCACCCTCGAGTTGGCTGCGGCTTCACTGCGCCAAGCGGCTCTAACCTCTATTTTCGATCCCCGTTTGCAGCAAGAACACGCATTGAAGATGAAAAAAGCTCCTCTCAGTGTGGTCACAGAGGATGTTAGCATTCGTCTTATTCGAGGCGGAATTGCCACCGATATCGAACTCGCAAAGGTCTTCTGTGATGAAGAGAGCGGGATGCTTCGATGTACGTTAGATATCCCTTCTATGGAGTTTATCGATAAAGATGATCTTGAAGTGACATTCGAACCGACTGCTTGGGGGGCGGAGACAACGGATGCCGTCCCTTTTGGTTCTCTTCTCCGTTTTCACACCGGGGATGATCCCTCGAACCTGAAAGTGGTTTTTGATTCCGAGACCGATTGGTTACGACGCACTGCTCGCAGACTTCTTCTCGGCGAGGGGTTTGATCAATCTTTTGCATTTGTAAACCTTGCCCTCATCGCCAATCTCTATTTCTCTCAACTTAGCACGTTAAAGGTGAATACCCAGTTGGCGCTCGATGTGGGTGTGGAGGGAATCCCTCCCGATCCTGATCGAGATGCAGTGGAAATTCAAGGTGCCACCGAGGCTTTGGTGCAACAAAGTCAACTGGTGCAAAAGATCTTTTCTGCTTTAGGGGCTGATGTGGGTGGAAACTTGCTGCGATTGTTGGATGTGGCTTACAATCAATTTTTAACTTGTGTTTACGATGGCGGACTGGCGGGACGCGCGGCTTGCTTAGAGGCATTACAGGACCAGATCACTCAAGTGATCGATGAGTACGGATCCGATCTCTTTTCTACGGCGTGGAAACAGGGGAGTGAAGATTGGAAGACTCGATTTAATGAATTCAAGGCGGAAGGGAAATATCCCAAAACGTTGGATTTGCTTGGGCAAAAAGAGATATTAGGCTCTAATCTTTTGGATATCAGGATCCAGAAGTTTAATGCCACAGATAGATTAGGAGTCGACGGGAGCGGATGGACCAGTCTTATCGATAAAATTCGGGAGACGGCGAACTCTGTTGTCAACGCAGACACCATGCGCGCCCTTTTCGAAGGGGGGATTTTCAGTGGGCAAATCAATGAGCTTGCGAATAATGCCTTGCTCAGTGGTTTGGGGATGCCGATTACTATTTTTGATGGAGTGGATCTCTCTACAGATGCTACTTGTGAAGAGATTGAACAGGAAGTAGGGGTTTCTTTAGGGGAGGCGGGATGCGCTGTTGCCAGACAGAGGTTCGAGTGGAAGTCGCAGATCGATGCCTTGGAGTGCGACGTTACCTCTACAGGATACTGTGATTATACCGATGCGGCCGTTGCGGAAAAAGCAGGAATGACCCTCAACGGGGATCTTCTTGTGGCCCTCGCAAGTTTCTCTGGAAAAACGATGAGTGAATTCGTTGGAGCAGCAGATGCGGATCTCAATACCTTGAAACGGACCAAGATCAGCGAGATGAGCACTTCGATGCCGAGTGTGAATTTAGATACCGCTCGATCTGTGATGAAATCGTCCGGAGAAGGAACCATCAAAGATACCGATGGGGATGGATGTCCTGATGTGATGGAATCAGCCAAGGGGTTGAATCCTTACTCCAAAGGGGACTGCGATCCGAAGAGAGACACGGCTACCGATGCCGATTTTACCGCCATGACGAATCTGGGAGGCATGAGTACGGATGCGACAGTTCCCGCCACGGTTCACTGTTTGGCTCAATCCTCCTCTTGCGCCACCAAGAACTATAACATCAGTTGCACAGGGCCTCGTTTGGTCACCACGTTCATGGCCCCCTCCAAGGTTGGGAGTGGGGGGAGTCTTGGGGAAGGGGCTACCGTGAATTTGGTCCCTGATTCCAGCGCCCCTTACACCTGCGCTTGTGTGGCTTCGGGACAGTTGGAATCCGCTTGCACAGGGTCGGCGACGGCCCTCGTTGCAGGGACGGGGACGGCCTTTAAGGCTGTGATCGTAGACCCCGATAGTGGCATTCGCTTATCCGACACCTTTGCCGGGGCGGGGAAGTCATCGTTTTTGAATTGTGACATCGCCGCGATCGTTGGGAAAAACACCACGTGTAAGATCTTCGGTTCTGGCACGCCAGTCAAAGTGGAGGTGGGCAGTACAAACGGGAAAAAAGAAAGCGCAACTTTTACGGGGGCCAGTGAATTGAGCGTTTGTATTCCTAAGAATTTGGGTTCGCAGTCCCAAACGGCGGTGACGGTGACTTTTTCGGATGGCTCGACCGTTGTTTCGAATCCGGTCAAGGTTGGTCCTGAGCCGAGCGGGAATAGCTCTTGTTACCCGACAGCTACTGCGTCAACAACCCCTACACTGACGCCTACCGTGCCGGCCCTTTCCGCTGTTACTGCTTCCCCCTCAACGATGGTGAGAGGAGTTACGCCGGGAACCCTCACGGCCTCTCCCGCAGGAGCCTTTAGAGCTGTTCCAGGGACAAGCACCGTAACCTGCACCCATTCCAATGGTCAAACCATTTCAATCCTTGTGACCACTATCACTTGGGGGGCCGATACCCTCGCGTTTACCCTCCCCGCCACCTTCCCCACGGGGAGTTGCGTTTTCAATGTCACCGTGGGGGACGTGACGAAATCCAGTTCCTCGGTAACCATCACCGCCCCGTTCACCATCAGCGCTCCCTCCAGCATTACCAAAGGGCAAGCCTACACGATCACCGCTACGTCTGGGAATTTTGCGCTGCCCGATGGAGGTTCCCGTGAACTGAAATGGACAAACGCGAATAATCTCAGTGTGAGTTCCGCCGCTTTATCAAACGTGATCTGGGGCGTTTCCAGCTTAACTCACACCATTCTTCTCATTGCTCAACCCCCCGTCGGAACCACGGTCACCTTCACGGTGACGATCAAAGATAGCATCGGCAACACCGTCCGATCCACTACCTCCGGCAACGTCACCGTCAATTAAGCAGCTCCATCCAATCTTGCCAGGGGAAGATGTTGATGTTTCCTATATTCCTTTTTCGTGGCGCCAAACAAGCGCACCCCAATTTTGCCGTTGGACAGATCTCCGCAAAGGATCGAAGCCCTCTCAAATGTGTGGAATCGACGACGTCGGTCCCCTTGATTTCTATAGCATAAGTTTGTCCTCTAGGTGTTTCGATAATCAAGTCTACCTCAGCCCCTTTCTCTGTTCTGTAGAAGGAGAATAGGAGGTCGAGCTTTTTGTAGTTCGATTCTCGCAGCACTTCCAAAAGGACAAAATGCT